>DATEPN010000290.1:0-23340 GCA_035273225.1 Acidobacteriaceae bacterium
CGGCACGACGCGCGATCTGGTCACCGAACGCCTGTCGCTCGGCGGCATTCCGGTCGAACTGGTCGACACCGCGGGCCTGCGCGAGGCGAGCGAGGAAGCCGAAGTCCTCGGCATCCGCAAGTCCCGCGAGGCGCTGGCCGAGGCGGATGTGGTCCTGATGGTGCTCGATGCTTCGGTGCCATTGCGCGACGACGAAGCCACCCTGCTCGCGTCCCTCGCCGGGCGGCGCGTCATCGCGGTGATGAACAAGTGCGATCTGAATCTGAACGGGGGTGCCGGCTTGCTCCTCGAGTCACCGCTAACCGTGCAGGCCGTTGCCACCTCCGCGCTGACCGGTGACGGTATTGCCGACCTGCGCGAGGCGCTTGCATCGCTCGTCCGCAACCCGCGCGGCGAGAGCGAGTCGGGCATGCTGACCTCGATCCGGCACTTTGAAGCCGTCACCGGCGCACTGGAAGCACTGCGCGCCGCCAAAGCCGCCGTGCCCGCGAAGACCCCGCACGAGATGCTCCTGCTCGACCTCTACAGCGGTCTGCGCCACCTCGACAGCCTCACCGGCGAGACCACAGCGGACGACATCCTGAACCGCATCTTCTCCAGCTTCTGCATCGGGAAATGACGCGCCGTGCCACGGGGGAACCTACTGATGAGCACGTTCAGGCTGCAGGCGTGATGGATGCCTGTTCGCTCTGGCTGACGACGCTGGCCGTGCCTTCTCTGCGCACCTTCGCCTCCATCGCGGCGGCTTCCAGTTCGCTGTTGAACTCCGCTCCCAGCAGCAGCATCAGTCCGCTGATGTAAAACCACATCAGCAGAATGATGAAGGCCCCAAGCGAGCCATACGTGACCGAATACGTATTGAAGTAGTGCAGGTAGATGCGGAAGCCGATCGAGACCAGGAGCCAGCCAATCAGGCCGAGGGTTGCGCCCGGCGTGATCCAGTGCCATTGCGGCTTGCGCAGGTCGGGTGCCCAGTAATAGACGGAGGCTAAGGAAAGGCCGAGGAACGCGGCGCCGAGAAGCCAGCCGCACACGCGGAGGAAAATCATCGTCCCGCCGGCCATGAATCCGCCATGCGTGCGATCGTGCAGGAGGCTGGACAGGAAATCGCCTGCGAACAACGATGCCAGGCACAGCGTCACCGTGCACATCAACAACAGGGTCAACGCGATCGCCTGGAGACGTGCCTTGATGTACGAGCGCCGCTCCACGATCTTGTAGACCGCGTTGGTGGCATCCTGCACGGCCGATACACCGACCGATGCCGACCAGATGGTCGTCAGCAGGCCGAACGTCAGTTTGCCCGAGCTGGAATGCAACGTCGTCTGATGAAAGATGTGCATGACGAGGCCCAGTGCGGACTGCGGAACGACCAGGGACAGGTACTTCAGCAGGTGCTCGTAAACCTGAGGAGCGGAGCGTGCGGCGAGTCCCATGATGCTGGTGGCGCACAGCAGAGCCGGGAAGACCGCGAACGCAAACCAGAAGCCAAGTTCCGCTCCGATGGAAAGCAGGCGGTCGTGCAGCAGCGCCTTCCACGTCCGCTTCGCGACGTCGCGGATCGAGACGTCCTGCAGGTCCCAGAGGCTCTTGGCGGGGGATAAAGCCACCAACTCCCAGATCAGCTTCTCGCGATGATTCAGATCTCCCCTGACGCCACCTGTGGTCGCCATAGACACCTCGGGGCCCGGTTGTTATGGTCACGCTCTGCATACTCTGGATGCTCCGGCTCATGGTGCGGTAGTCCGGGCGAAGTGAAACGGACCGGCGCCTGCATGGTCAACCGGGCAAATTGCGGAGGCATCTGAGTCGAGGTGGGACGGATCCTCCTTGCTGTTCGTGTCTTCCAAATCACGGATTCATAGCTGCGCGCGGCTGTGTTCGGTTCTGCTGGCGGTGGCCTTCGTGATGCCACTGGCTGCGCAGCAGGTCCATCCCGGGCAGGATCGGGCTGCCCAGTCGCTGCCCCTGACGCCGCCCGCCACCGAGCAGATGCTTGGCTCCTACGAAGGACAGAACGTTGTCTCCGTCGACATCGCCGGACGGCCCGATCTCACCACCGCGGAGTTCGAACCGCTCTTTGCGCAGAAGCCGGGACAGCCATTTTCCAAAGCAAAGGTGATGCAGACCGCCGCCGCGGTGAAGGAGCACGGGCATTTCCAGGTGGTGCGCATCCAGGTTGATCCCGATCCCAACGGAGTGCGCGTCCTGCTGATCCTCGAGCCCGCCTATTACTTCGGCGTCTACGAGTTTCCGGGCGCTAAGGTGTTCCCGTATTCGCGGCTGCTCCAGGTAGCCAACTACCCGGTGCAGACTCCGTACAGCGCAGTCGAAGTGGACCGCGACCAGCAGGCGCTGCTCACATTCTTCCGTCAGGAAGGCTTCTTCCAGGCAAGCGTCACGCATGATCTCAGGCTCGATCAGGCACACGCGATCGCCGACGTTCATTTCAAAACGACGCTGGGCAGAAAGGCAAAATTCGGCAAGGTTGAGATCGCCGGCCTGCCCGATGATCAGCAGCATCACCTGGAGGAGAGCCTGAAAGGCATCCTTGCGCGTGCCCGGCAGGCAGCGATCCGTCCCGGCAAGGCCTATCACCACACCACGCTGATGCGCGCGACCGCGTACCTGCAGAACGAACTGCAAAAGCGTGACCTGCTGAGCGCACAGGTGAAGCTAGCCGGCGCCGAGTACCACCCGGACACGAATCGTGCCGACATTCATTTCACCGTCGATCCCGGCCCTGAGGTGAAGGTCGACATTGCCGGAGCCCATGTCTGGAGCTGGGATAAGGACAAGCTGCTTCCCATGTACCAGGGGCTGGGTGTCGATCCGGAAACGGTGCAGGAGGGCAAACAGGCTCTCACCTCCTACTTCCAGCGCAAGGGCTACTTCGACGTGAAGGTGGATGCCCACTTGCACAAGAACTCGGAGGAGAAAGTTGTTTACCAGATCACGCGCGAGAAAAAGCACAAAGTTGAAGATGTGAAGGTGAGCGGCAACACCCGGCTCAAGTCCTCTGAGCTGCTGCCGCATGTCGCCGTGCAGAAGGAACACCTGCTTTCGCGCGGAAAGTTCAGTCAGGACCTGCTGCGCAAAAGCGTGGCGAATCTGAAGGCGGTGTACCAGTCCGAAGGCTTCAGCAGCGCGCAGGTCGCGCCCGACGTGAAGCGGCGCGGCGGCAATGTTTACGTCACGTTTGTCGTTACGGAGGGCCCGCGCGACATCGTGGCTTCCCTGAAGGTCGAAGGCGCCGACACGTTTCCGCAATCGCAATTTGCTCCCGATGGGCTGAAGACGGTCGCAGGGCACCCATACTCGGGCTCCAACGTCGTGGCCGACCGCACGACAATCATGGCGAACTATTTGAAAGCGGGGTATCTGACGGCGAGCTTCCGTGAGACAGCCAGAGCCGTCTCGAAGAGCGAACCGCACCGGATCAACGTCGTGTACCACATCAGCGAAGGCCCGCGCGTACTCACCGGAGACGTAATTACGCTGGGACGTCAACACACACGGCAGACCCTGATCAAGGACGACATCGCCGATCTGAAGCCCGAAAAGCCGCTGACGGAAACGGCGCTGCTCGCCGCGGGAACCAAGCTGTATGACCACCCCGGCGTCTTTGACTGGGCCGAGGTCGATCTGAAACGGCAGATCACCACGCAGACAGTGGAAGACGTTCTGGTGAAGGTGCACGAAGCCAAGCGCAACAGCTTCCTGTACGGCCTTGGGTTCGAGGTCATCAATCGCGGAGGCAGTATCCCCAGTGGCACCGTAGCCCTCCCCAACCTTCCTCCCGTGGGGCTGCCCTCGAATTTCAAGACCAGCCAGACCACGTTCTACGGTCCGCGTGGCACCTTCCAGTACACGCGCAACAACTTCCGTGGCAAAGCGGAGACGGTGTCGTTCACCGCATTCGCCGGACGGCTGGACCAGCGTGCCGCTGCGTACTACATGGATCCCACGTGGCGCTTCACGCCCTGGCAGGCCACGACCTCGGTGTCCTACGAAAAGAATGAAGAGAATCCGATCTTCTCTTCGCAGGAGGAACTCGGCAGCTTCCAGGCGCAACGGGCCATCGATGTCGCGCAGAAGAACATTGTGTTCTTCCGCTATTCCTACAGCCACACCAGCATCACCCACGTGCTGATCGACGCGCTGGTGCCGCAGCGCGACCGCAACATCCGGCTCTCGACCATGGCGGGGAATCTCACGCGCGACACGCGCGACAATCCTCTGGACGCTCACGCCGGCTCACTCGATTCGATTGAGGTCGACTTCAACACCAGTAAGCTCGGCTCCAATGTCGACTTCGCGAAGCTCACGGCCCAGGCAGCGATCTACCGCGAAAAGTTCCACCACATCGTCTGGGCCGACAGCATTCGTATTGGTCTCGCGCAGCCCTTCAGCGGCAGCTTCGTGCCTCTGAGCGAAGCCTTCTTCACCGGCGGCGGCAACTCGCTGCGAGGTTTCCCGCTGGACGGCGCCGGACCGCAGAACAGCGTCCTCATCTGCCCAACCGGTGCGCCCAGCTGCTCCAATCCGGCGCAGATCCGCGTGCCTGCGGGAGGCAACGAGGAACTAATCATCAACTCCGAAGCCCGCATTCCGCTGCCCATCAAACAGGGCCTGAGCATCGTGCCCTTTTATGACGGCGGCAATGTCTTTCCCCGAATCGGCTTCCACGACTTCACGTCGCTGTATTCGAACAACGTGGGCCTCGGGCTGCGCTATTCCACGCCCGTGGGACCGATCCGCGTCGATGTGGGGCAGAACCTGAATCCGGTCCCCGGCATCAAGGCAACCAACTATTTCATCAGTATCGGTCAGGCGTTTTAGGGGGCCCTGCCATGAGTACAGCCAGACCATTCCCTCCCGAGCACCACCCGCAGCCGGGTCCCCGGCTGGTTCAGCCCCCTGCTCCTCGCCGGCGCCGTCGCTGGGGACGCTACTTTGCCTGGACCGGCATCGGCATTCTCGGATTGATCATCGTCATCGCCCTTGCGGTCACCGTCCTGCTGCACAGCCAGCGCTTCCACCGTTACATTCTGGCGAAAGCACAAGCCAGCATCACGCAGAGTCTCAACGCCCGCGTCGATGTTCAGAATTTTGCTCTGGGCTTCTCGCCGCTTGGACTCGATGTCTATGGCGTGGTGGTACACGGCGCGAGTCCTTACCCGAATCCGCCGGTGCTGCAGCTGGAGCATGCGCACGTGGGCATCGGGATCACCTCACTGTTGCACCGCAAGTGGTATCTCACCGACGTCCGGCTCGATCGTCCCGTCGTGCAGGTCTTCGTGGACAAGAACGGCGTCTCGAATATTCCCAAACCCCGGCCCAGTACGAGCAACAGCAAGAGCAGTACGAATCTCTGGGACCTCGGGATTCGGCATGCGATTCTGGACCGCGGCGAGATTCACTACAACGCGCAGGCCACTCCTCTGTCGGCCGACCTGCATGACCTGGAACTGCGCGCCAGCTACAGCACCCTGCAGAAGATGTACTCCGGCAACCTGAAGTACTCCGAGGGGCGTGTCGTCTTCGGAAGCTACCGCCCCTTCGTGCACAATTTCGACGCCGCATTCGACCTCACCCCCTCGGTGTTCCGGCTCCGCCGCGCGCAACTGCTAAGCGTGGGCGGCGCAACACAGGCGAACCTGACCGCAACAGCCACAAACTTCAGCGCTCCCGAGGTGCAGGCGCAGTACGACGTCACCATCGACGGCGCGCAGATGGGCCGCATGATGCAAAACGCGTCCGTGCCGGCGGGTCTGATCCACTTAGCCGGATCGGCGAATTATCAGCAGGTGCCGAACGTTCCTGCGCTTCAAACGGTGACGCTCTCCGGCGATCTCACCAGCAGGCAACTGGTCATCAGGACGTCGTCCCTGCGCGCTGCCATCGACGGGCTGGTCGCACATTATTCGCTGGACCGCGGCAATGCCGTCCTGCGCGACCTGCGTGCCGGCCTGCTCGGCGGCGAGTTGACCGCACGGGGAACGATGCAGCAGATCGGCGGCACCGCGCCGCGGTCGCAGATGACCGCTTCGCTGCGGCACATTTCGCTGTCGCAGGTGGATCGCCTCGTCCCTTCCGGAGCGAAGCAGCCGCTCGCACTTCGCGGCGAACTGAACGCGGACGCGCGGGCCGCCTGGGGCAAGACGATGAACGATCTCGTCGCGAAGGGCGATGCGACGATCCACGGCAATGCGAGCAGCCGCCAGCAGGCCGCGGCTGCTTCCAGCCAGATACCGCTCGAGAGTGCCATTCACGCCACGTACACCGCAGCGAATCAGCAGGCGACGCTGACCAGGAGCTACGTGCGCCTGCCGCAGACCACGCTGACGATGAACGGCACGGTGAGCAACCGGTCGAGTCTCGCGGTGAACCTGCAGGCCAGGGATTTGCACGAAGTGGCCTCGCTTGCCGAAATCTTTCGCACTCCGGCGCCGGGTCAGCCCCAGCCGCAACCGCTGGATCTGGCCGGCTCCGCCACATTCACGGGGAATGTCACCGGCAGCACATCGGCACCGCATCTGACCGGTCAGCTCGTAACCAGCAACCTGCGTTTTAACGGCAGCACGTGGAGAGTCTTCCGCACCGGCATCGAGGCCAGCCCATCCCAGGCGCGTCTCATCAATGCGGACCTGGAGCCCGCGCCCAGAGGCCGTATCACCGCCAACGCCAGCGTCGGCCTGCAGAAATGGGCATTCGCCAAAACCAGCCCGCTGCAGGTTGAGCTGAATGCGTCGCAGCTGGACATCGCCAGCCTTGCCAGCCTCGCGGGAAAAGATATTCCCGTATCGGGCACTCTGAACACGCACGTCAATCTTCACGGATCGGAAGAGAATCCGGAGGGCGCCGGCACTCTTTCCGTTACCAATGCGAGTGCGTACAACGAGCCGATTCATTCTGTGCAGGCGAATTTCAATGGCAAAGGCGATCAGGCACAGGCCACGATGACGGTGGATCTCCCCGCGGGAACCGTGCACGGCCTGGTGACGGTATGGCCGAAGAAGAAGACCTACAACGCCGAGGTGACCTCGCCGGGTATTGCCATTGATAAACTCGAAACCGTCAAAGCAAAGAACCTTGGCGCCGCCGGCAATGTAGCCATCAACGTCACCGGCCAGGGAAGCTTTGACAATCCCCAGCTCAAAGCCTCCGTGCAGATTCCCTCCCTGACCATCAGGAACCAGCAGGTCGCGGACGTCAAGCTGAATGCGGATGTGGCGAATCATGTCGCGAATGCGACCCTTACCTCTGCCGCGGTGCACACGAATATACAGGCGAAGGCGCGGGTTAATCTGACCGGCGATTATCAAACGGACGCCACTCTCGACACGCAAAACATCCCCCTGCAGCCGATCGTCGCTGTGTATTCACCGGCGAATGCGACATCGTTGTCGGGTTCTACTGAGCTGCATGCGACGGTGCACGGCCCCATCAAAAACAAAGCCGCGCTCGAGGCGCACGTCAGCATTCCGTATCTCAAGCTTGCGTACAACAATTCGATTCAGCTCGCGACAACCGCGCCGATTCGCGCAGACTACAAGAACAGCGTCCTGACTCTGCAGCACTCAGCGATCAAGGGCACGGACACCAACCTTGAATTCCAGGGCTCCGTTCCGGTAGGCAACAAGGGACCCATGTCGCTGCTGCTCAGGGGCAATGTCAACCTGCAGCTGGCACAACTCTTCATTCCTGATATTCAGACGTCGGGCGATCTCCGTTTCAACATCGATTCGCACGGGTTCAACACCGGCGCGATCGGCGGAGAAATCGACATTGTGAACGCGAGCTACGCCTCACCGTCGATGCCGGTGGGTCTGCAAAATGGCAACGGCGTTCTCAAGCTCACGACGGATCGCGTCAATATTCAGAGCTTCCATGGCACCGTCGGCGGAGGCGACGTGACGGCTTCCGGTGGTGTGGTCTACAGGCCGGCAGTTCAGTTCAACCTCGCCATGGCCGCAAAGGATATCCGCCTGCTGTATCCGGAAGGCATGCGGGAGGCCATTGACGCCAATATCCACCTCGCGGGCACCACCGAGAACGCGCTGCTCGGCGGAACCGTCAATCTGACGAACATTACGTTCACCCCGGCTTTCGACCTCACCAGCTTCGCTGGCCAGTTCTCGAGCGGCGTCGCTCCGCCGCCCACCGTCGGTGGAATCACCCAGAACATTCACCTGAACCTGACGATTCGCTCCAGCAATAATGTGAACCTGGTCAGCCGCACGCTCAGTGTCGCCGGCTCGGCAAATCTGCGGGTTCGCGGCACCGCGGACAATCCCGTCATACTGGGCCGGATCAACCTGACCGGTGGCGACATGATTCTGAACGGCGATCGCTTCGTGCTGACCGGCGCGACGGTTCAGTTTGTCAATCCAACCCAGACACAACCGGTCGTGAACGCCACGGTCACCACGAGCATCCAGCAATACAACATCAGTATGCGATTCCGGGGTCCGACCGATCATATGGAGACCCAGTACTCCTCCGACCCCGCGCTGCCGCGCGCCGACATCATCCACCTGCTGGCCTTCGGCAATACCACCGAAGCCGCCGCGAATGCCCCCGCAACGCCGGCGAATCAAATGGCGGAGTCGCTGGTCGCCAACCAGGTTTCCAGCCAAATCACCAGTCGGGTAGCGCGGGTCGCCGGCATTTCGCAGTTGTCGATCAGCCCGGTGCTGGGCAACGCGCAAAATAATCAGGCAGGCGCGAATATCACCATCCAGCAGCGCGTGACCGGGAACCTGTTCATCACCTTCACCGACAACACCGCCCAGGGTACGCAGACGGTAGAGGGCCAGTACAAGGTGACGCCGCATGTTTCCATCAGCGCTACGCGCAAGCCAAATGGCGGCTTTGCTGCGGATGTGCTGATCAAGAAGGAGCACTGACGGATAATCCCTCACCGCGTCTAAATCGCGGCCAGGAGGCCCATCCGGAACAGCAGTCTCAAAACAGAGACGGCCGTGCTGAACCGCCGAGGAGCGTGGGGCTCACCGTGGCAATCGGATGGCTTCCTTCGCCCCCGCCCCACGCATACACGAAGGAGATGAGCGGCAGGCCGCCTGCGTGGAGAGTGATTCCGGCACTGAAGCTGTGGCGAAAGTGGTCCAGGCTGACGTCATCGCGGCGGAGCGCGATCTTCCCTCCATCAGCGGAGAGCAGCGCACCAAGGGGAAGCTTGCCCAGCGAGTGCTCGATTGCGCCCTGAAAGAGCATCAGATCGGGACCGCGAAAACGATAGTCAGGATAGCTGGGGAGCATGCGGACGCCGTTGATGTCGGAGCCTCCCATCGTGGGCATCAGGTAAAACGGAACGCGGCTGCTGTGCCCCGCAATCGATTCGGAAAGAAACGCCCGCAGCGTAATCGAGCCTTCGAGCTTTTGCGTGGCGGAGACCGGCGGACAGGGAAGCGCCGGCGGTTTGCCTCCTGGTCCGGTGCAGTCGTCGGGGCCGTTGTACGGGGAAATGCGCACCGGCAGGCTGCTGTACAGCGGAATCACATGCGTGAAATCCGCATTCCACCGCCGGAAGGAGTAGGCGGAGTCCGCCGGCGCAAAGAACTGCTCAAAGCTGCCGAAATAGTTCAGGCGCAGATGCCCCTTCAGCAGCGACGGCTCGATGCGGAGACCTTCGGCGGGCTGGAGATATCCAGTCTGGCGCCTCAGCCCGGGAGTATCGGCCTCCGAATAAAGCTGGTTGATGTGCGGCTGGTCACCGGAGGGCCCGGAGTGGACGGACGGAAACCGTCCATTCAGTTCGAAGGCGAGGGACAGGCGGGCGGCCGCCAAAGCATGAAGGGGCAGGACGGCGCTGGCGCCGGTGATGTTTTCGCTGAAGCCAAAGGTGGTATGAGCGGCGGGCGAGGTACCCGGTCCCAGGCCGTAGTAATCGACGTGCCTGAGCGAGATGGATTGCGAATAGAAATTAAAAAGCGGCGCACTGGTGAAGAGCGGCGGTGTGCTGGACTTCGGTCCCTGGGGAAGCGACATGTGGATCGCTCCGCCAGGCAGGCGATACGCCTTCATGTAGCCCCCTGCGCGCCACGAACCATTGGTGGTCGCCAGAGCATCGACGTCCCAGTTGTCCCGCCATTCGGAAGGGAAGTTTTTGTGCTCGACAAAGGCAAGCCCCACCCCGAATCCGTTTTTGGGCGACAGGCTGCCGAGCGCAATATGGACCGGCTGCCCCATCACCAGCGTCTGTCCGCAGTCTGTCAGATGGCCGAAGCTGAATTGCCCGCACACCTTGAGCGCATCGCCTTCGACGCGAAAATCGCGATGCAGCCGACTCTCGTTCTGCGCGAACAAAGGCAAGGCAGCAAAGAGAAGAAGAGGAACGAGCTCGCGGCGGATCATCCTTTCTTCCCCTTCTTTGCGTTGCGCGGACGGTGCGCAGCTTTCTTGCGAGCCTTTGGCGAGGTCTGCTTCTCTTCCGCGGCCGCGATCGCAATTCCGCGCCCCGGCGCCGCCGCCCGCACCGGCATAACCACCGGCGCAACCTGCGGCTGAGCTGCGGGGGTCGGCTTCGAGAGCAAAAGCTGGGTCACCGCGCGGATGTACTGCGCTGCCTCGTGCTCCGTGCGGATATGACCCTGTGGCAGCGACGCGCGCTGCGCATCCGAAAGCTTCGCTTCGACATGCCGAAAGTGCTCGACCTGCTTGGCGATCAGGTCAGACACCGGACGATGCTGATTGAATGCCTCTTTGGGCGGGCGCGGGACGCGTATCGGTTCCATCGGTGATCTCCAGGTCAGTCCATCGTGAAGGTCGGGCAATCCGCGTCGGCGCGCGCAGCGTGCAGCGTCAGGTATTGAAGAAACGTATTGGCAACCTTCTCGCGCGGCGAGCGCTGATCGTAGTTGCCGATCAGGTATTCCGTAACGGTGGCTGGAATCGACGCATGTTCAAATACGTCGTTGATCACCAGCCCCTTCTGTACCCAGGGCGAGATCAGGACGGCAGGCACCCGGACGCCGAGGCGGTCGAAGTGGAATGGATCGGGCGTGCCGGTGGCGCTGGGCTGCGCGACGAATCCATCCGGCATGCAGGCGGGCGGCGGAACGTGATCGAAGATTCCGCCGTGCTCGTCGTAAACGACAAGGATCGCTGTATAAGGCCACAGCTTCGGGTTGTTGCGAATCGCGTTGTAGACCGTGGCGATAAACTGCTCCCCGGCCCGGACGTCATGGTCGGGGTGCTGATCGCAGGCGAGCACCTCGCCGGAGCCGTCGGGTGCATCGTGATCGGTATAGTTCGGCTCGATGAAGCAGTATTGCGGAAGCTGATTGCGGCTGCAGGCGTCGAGAAAATCCGGAAACGTGCCGAAAAGCGCAGGCTGGTTTTGCAGCAGGTTGACGACCTCGAGCGAGGAACTGGCCGCGTCGTAGTAATAGAGCCGCGTCGTATTGCCATTGGCGACGAGCCGTTCGTAGATGCTCTTGTACTGCTTGTTCCAGTAGAAGATATCCATGCTCACCTGGCCGAACGACGTGCCGTAGTGCGCGAAGGCTCGATTGCACAGCGTCGGTCCAGGGATGGAGGAGAACCAGCGATTAAACACCGCGAACTCCGAGGCTAAGCCCGTGAGCACCGGAAGCTTGTCCGGCGTGAAGTAGTTCATAATGAGCCGCGAGTGCTTCACGTTCGCCTGCTGGTTGAAGTAGCTGCGCACGAATCCCTGCATATTCGGCGTGCGGCTGGGATTTTGCGCCGTCGTGACTCCCCCGAAGATTTGCAGGTCCGCCGCCGGAAAGTGGTGGTCGGGATCCGGATCAAGCTGGCTCTGATATTCCGCCGTCGGCGACACCGGCACCGGCACTCCGGTCGTATCCGGATTCGTTTCCTGTCCGGTCAGGCCATCGATTTCAGGCCTGGTGGCGTGCAGCGCGCCCAGCATATGATCGAACGAGCGGTTCTCCATCATCAGAACGACGACGTGCTGCAGATTCTGGATTCCAGGCTGGCTCTTGTCGAGCATTGCGCCTCCGGCAATCGCTACGTTCTTTACGGATGAAACACGTCCCCTGCTTCCAAATAGAAAATCCAACCGCCGCCTGTCCGGCCGACATAGGACGTTCGCTGATCGTGCAGCTTACTTGTGCGCGGCAGTGCTGTTCCGGGGAGAATCGATTGCGTGATCGGGTATTCGCTCGCTGGCTGCATTCAGCCTGAGTCCAGAGCATCCTCTACAGGACAGCCAAACGCAGACCGGCTGCGATGCGAACTGTGGGGGAGCAGAGGCATGGCGCACCGTTAAGTGTGGCGTCAATCATGCCAGAATGCGTGCAGCAGAGCAAATTGCCCGTCGACCCGGACCTATGGCTCGAGTTAATACCTGACCAGATTCCCCTGCCCGGCTTCTTATCGCGCGGCAGCGGTCCGGCCATCGGCGGGAGTGATTTTCATCACTGATGGATAATTTGTCTGCTAATACTATTGGAAGAGATGTCCAACATCATACGAACCTCTGCTGAGATTGCGGCCGGAGCTGCCGCAGCTGGTGTGCTGCTCTTTGCCTGGTGGCGCATCCGGCGCCGCTCGTGGACCGTTCCGCCGCGCGACGAAGTGATGCGGCGCCACGTGCATCTGCATTATTCGTGAGCGCATCCGGTGCGGACGCCTGCTCCGCTGTGCCGTGTCTTCAGTCACCATGCGCCGCGGCCCGCAGCGCGAGTCCCTGCGCAACGGACGTGAACTCGTTGCCTCCGCGAATCCGGTCCTGACCGAAGCGGTCGGAAAAGATCCTGCGCACGGCCGGTACAAACGAAGTGCCGCCGGTGAGAAACACCCGGTCGACCTTCCTCGCCTCGACGCCGGTGCTCCTGAGCAGGGCATCCACGCCGTGCTCGATTGCGGCCAGATCCTCCGCAATCCAGCTCTCAAACTGGGCGCGCGTTATCGGAATGCACAGATCGATCATCGATGCACCCGGAGCGCCGTCGCGGAATCGAAACTCCGCCGATTCCCGCTGCGACAGCTCGAACTTCACCTTCTGCACTGCCTGGTGCAGCTGGTAGCCGAGATCGCCTTCAATCACCGCGATCAGCGCCTCAATTTTTTCCGGCTCCAGTGCACGGATCCGGGCGCTCTTCAGAATCTCCCTGACATTGTTCGTGCGCAGAAAAGAAAGATAATGCCAGTGCTCCAGGTGTGCGTAGATCCACGCCGGCACCGCCGGCAGGATCTTGTTGAGCGAGCGCGCGTCGGAATTCGAACCCAAAGCCGGTGAAACCAGCTTGCGGACGATCCGCGCATCGAATGCGTCGCCCGCCAGCCCTACCCCGCTGTTGCCCAGCAGATCCTCTGGCCGCCGTCCCCGCCGCCGCACCGCAGGCCCGACGCGCAACAGCGAAAAATCGCTTGTGCCCCCGCCGAAATCGCCGATCAGGATCAGTTCTTCGCGGTCGAGCGTCACCTCGTACGCATACGCCGCGCCGATCGGCTCCAGTTCAAAGTCCACCTCTTCGAATCCGGCCGCCAGGACTGCGTCTCGCAGGCGTGAAACGGCAAAGTCATCCTCCTCTTCTGACTCGGCTCCCACAAAGCGCACCGGCCGGCCCACGGTGGCCCGCCGAACCGGCACGCCAAACTGCTCTTCAGCCCGCCTGCGCAGGTCGCTCACGATGCGGGTCACCAGTTCTTCCAGCCGGTGCCGCCGCCCGAAGACTTCCGTCCCGGTCAGCGATCGGCTGGAAAGGTGCGATTTCAGCGACTGCACCAGACGGCCTTTCTCTTCAGCGTCGAGGTACCGCTCAATCGCTTCGGGCCCGGAGTAGCCATGCACGCGCCGCTGGCCGCTCGCTGTCTTCGACTGCTCGAAGTACAGCACGGACCGGCAGGAAGGGAGTTCTTCCCCACGAAATCGAAACCGGGCGAGCCGGACTTCTCTGCCGGGCTCGTACATCGCCACCGCGCTGTTCGTCGTGCCGAAATCGATCCCGAAGAAGGGCTGTTGCTGCCCGCCTGAACCCATCTCTCCATTATTTCGCAATGCGCTCCCCACATCAGCAGCGCGATGCACCCTCACCTTCTGGACCGTGCGAAAGCGCTGCGACCAGCCGCTGTTATCGCGTTGCGGACTTTTGTGGCAGAAGCTCGCCGAAGCGGCCGTGGCCGCGAATGTTGCCGCTCTGCGTCTTCTCCGTGTACTCGACGGTGCAGCGCAGGACGGGCCTGACCCACACCGCTTCGCGCATTTGCTGCGCGTTCAGCGAGCCGCGACGCTGCTTCTCCGGCAGGTTCTGAAACGGGCAGGTGCTCGTCCTGAGCGGCTCCATGCGCGCCAGCAGGTCGCGTTTCTTCTCGTCGTCGAAGCCGAACCGTACCTTCTCCTTGTAGAGCAGGCGATCCCCCTGGTGCTGACCTACGATGAGCGCGTCGAAGAATGGATCGTCCCGGCGGAGATATCCTCCGATGACAAACTCGTCGACAGCATAGAGCCGGTACTTGATCCACGCGCTGGACTGCTTCCCCTCGAGATACCCCGCGTTCCTGCGCTTGACGACAATCCCTTCCAGTCCGTTCGCATCGAGGGCGCGGACGATGCCCGCCATCGGCACCTCTTCGGGCAGCAATTCGGAGAGGCGAACGCCATCGGGGAACCGCGATGCCAGTTCTTCGAGCGCGGCGCGGCGTTCCTGCAGAGGGAGACCCCGCAGAGAATACCCGTCCAGATGAAGCAGGTCGAAGATGGACAGTACGATGGGCACGTGGTTGCGCCGGCTCTGCTGCAGCAGCTGAAAGGACGGGCGGCCCAAATCGTCCAGAGCCACCAGCTCCGCGTCGAGCACGCAGTCGGGCAGCGCCGATCCGGCCAGCGCTGCTTCGAGGTGCTGATAGCGCGCACCGGGCGGCAGATTGAGTTTGGTGCGCATAGCGACCGCTCGGGCCTTTTTAATGATGCACACGCGATAACCATCCCATTTGATCTCGCGCAGCCACTCCGGCCCGGCGGGGATTTCTTCGACACGCGAAACAGCAATGCAGTCCATCTTGCGGACGAAGCGCGGCTCTTCGCGGGGCAGCGATGCGAGCGCCACGTCGGTGCCGGGCAGCGTTGCTCGAGAGGGTCTAGCTCGCACGCCGCGTTCTCTTCTGCGCAGACACCGCGGGCAGAAGTCCCGCCAGTGCGGATGTGTCGGAGGAATCGATCAGACGGCCACCTCGGTTGACGCATTCCCACCGGCCATCGTTCATCCGGCGCAGCGACCACTCTCCCTGGAGTTTGCGGCCGGAAATGTAGATGAGCACGTATCCTTTGGCATAGCTGCCTTCGACCACCTCATACGTCCCGAGATCCCACACGACGCCGGCTCTGGTGGACTCTTCCGTGAGATAGCCGAGGCTCGTTACGCCACGGCTCTCCGCATTCGCCTTCTGATTCTTGCTGAGTGGCATGGCCGCCATCGCGAGCCTCTCGAATTCTTCGCCCAGCTCCAGCGCCAGATCAAAGTGCGCCTTCAGGCGGTGAATGACGAAGAGCCTGCGGCCGCCCTGTCCGCTGCTGCGCGGGAGACGCGGCGGCGCAGGTGCCGGCACGACTCGCACAGGCTCGAGAGCCGGCATCGCCGATCCGATGCGGAGCTCCCGCAAAACCTCGCGCCCGATGGTCTGCTCCAGCGTGAGGACCGGCGCAAAGAGATCGCCCATCTCCTTGACGCGCTGGATCGCAGCTTGCGGAGCGAACAGGAGCCCGCTGGCGCTCTTCGACCCCGCAGCCTCCTCCACCTCCTCCCAGCGCAGCGGCATGGAGACGAAGGGCTCTTCCTGTTTCGCGCGCACGGAATACACGGCGACTGTGGTCTTGTGCTCCATGTTCTGCGACCAGTCAATGAACACTTTGCCGGCGCGCCCCGCGCGTCCCATGCGCGAAATGATCCGCCGCGGGTGTTCGCGTTCCAGATCTTCGGCGAGCCGGCGCGCGAGCGCATGCGTGATCGCGTAAGTGGTCGGCGTATTCAGGGGCGCATACACCTGCAGGCCCTTCGACCCCGACGTCTTTGCCCAGCTTTCCAGGGCGCGCTCGCGCAACCAGGCGCGCACCAGCAGCGCCACGCTGCTGCAATCCGCGAAACCAGTCCCTTCACCGGGATCCAGGTCGAACGCGATCAACGTCGGGCTGGTGATGTATGGATACCTGTGCAGGAACGCGTGAATCTCAATACAGCCGATCGACGCCGCCCAGCGCAGCGTCTTCACGTCCGGAATCCCGATGTAGCGGATCACTCCCGGCTCGTGCTTCCGCGGGACGGGCAGCGTTCGCACCCACTTCGGCGTAAAGCTGGGCGCGTCTTTTTCCCAGAACGCCTCGCCGTGAATGTCGTCCGGAAAGCGTTTCAGCGTGAGCGGGCGTTCGGCGACATGCGGCAGCAACACCGGGGCGAGCTGCTCGTAGGTACAAACCAAATCGTCGGTCGAAAATCCGGTCCGCGGAAACAGAACACGCGTCGCCACACCTTTTGAGATGGGCGGCGCGGGACGAGCGTATGCCTATTGCGGGATGGGCACCTCGGCCCCGTGGCGCTCGGCCGAGAGATAGGCGGCGTAGAGGGTTGCGATCGTGTCGCGCGCCAAATCCAGCGTGGCCAGCGGCTCGCGCCGATGCGCAATGGCCTCGATGAAGTCCTGAAACTCCTGCGGATAGCCGTGCTGCCAGCTTTCATCCGGAGCGGGGTGGTTCCAGCCCAGCTTCGTCTCGATCTTCTCCGTCACATAGACATTGCGCAGCGTCTCCTCACTTGCATTGAACGTCTCCAGCGCATCGACCGGGTTCAGGTTGCAGCGCGTGCGGTGGTTGTTGGCCATCACCTCCAGCCAGTTCGCAACACCGCCCATCATCAGCTCGGAGGCGAAGAGGTCCGCTACCGTGCCGTCATCGAACGTGACGTGCAGCTGGCCGTAGTCCTCGATGTCCTGATAGCCGCGGCGCAGCAGGCCTGCATCGCGGAAGCCGGGCAGGCGCGTGATCTCGTGTGTGCGCGCGCTGACGGTCGCAGGGCGGATCGGTTTGCCGCTGCGGGCTGCACCTTCGGCGCGCTTGAGATAGAGCGCCGCCGAGAGCGGATGACAGCCTTTGCCGACGAGCGATCCGCCGCCCGAGTGCCGCCAGATGCCGTAGTAGGGCGAATGCGATCCGCTGTGGGACTCGTTGCCAATGATCCACAGAATCTGCGCGCCGCTCTTCTCCACAATCTCGCGCTCCTTCTGCACGGCGGGGGCGTAAATCCAGTTCTCCGCATAGCAGACTGTGCAGCCGCTGCGCTGGGCCGCCTCGGCGATGCGGTCGCAACTGGCAACGGCATGCTGCAACATCGTTGCTTTCGGGAAGACATTGCCGCGAAAGTCCTCCGCGCCATTGCCGAAGAATCCCGTGAGCGGCTTTTCGATGATGACGTGCTTACCGCGCTCGAGCGCCGCCACCGCCAGCTTCTCGTGCGTGACCGGCGGCGAGCAGAGATCGACGACGTCGACGGCACCGCACAGCGCGTCGAAGCTCTCGAATGCGGGGACGCCAAATTCCTGAGCAAAGCTCTCGCGGCTCGCGGCCGAGCGGGCCGTCACACCGGCGATCTGCACGGGTACGCCGTAAACACGCTGGAGCCCGGAGAGATGAAAGCGCGCGGCAAATCCGGCGCCGACAAAACCTACACGGACGGTCTGGGTCATCACTGCGACAGAACCTTTGGAAAGGGGATCAAGGCCGGGCCTGCTTCGGAACCCAGCTGATCACATGGTACGTCGCCGCTTCGTTGCCCACGTTGCGCGTGGCCTGCAGCGCGTTTGGCGCGTTCAGAATCACAGACCCGGGACCGAGCTTCGTCCAACTGCCGTTGGCAAATGCCTCCACTTCGCCGCGATCGATGACAACGACTTCTTCGTGCGTGCGGGTCTCCGGAGGATGAGAAGCGACACCGGGGTTCAGCGTCGTCGCATGGACCTCCAGCTGATCGAGCGTCGCCGTAGGGCCGCGAAAGAAGTGCCGCGTCTCGCCGACAGGAGTCTTCTGCACCGGAACGGAATTCCAGTCGTAGACAGACTCGCCAAGCACCTTCCCTTGAGACTGGCCGACGGCCATCGCGCCGGCGGTTACGGCGGCAGAGAGCAGACAAACGACGACATCTCTGCGGGTCAGGAATTTCATCGTGAAGCTCCTCGACTTAAGTTTGGCAGCGGAACAAAGCATCACCGGCAGGCTCAGAATCGCTGCTGACCTTTACAGCCAACCGTACCTCCGGCCATTCAGATCGCCTACGCCGATTGACACGGCCTTCCGTCCTCAATAACGTGGGGTCGCGTACTAAAGACTGCGCGCGCACTCTCTTCTTCGCCCGGAGATTCGCATGAAGACCAGCTTCGTCGCCAGCATCCTACCGCGTTTCGCCATCATTCTGCTTGCCCTCAACTTTGCAGGCTCCGCTTCCGCGCAAACGCACCCGCAGCATGCAACAAATACTGGGCTGGTGCTGCGGGCGCCCATCACGCTGGTCCTCGCACCGGGTGAGCCGCAGCCGGTGCGCGAAGCAGCCAACGACCTGGCGTCGGATATGCAGAAGGTGTTCGGCACGAAGCCGACGATTGCCGGGCAGCCGGCGGCCAGCGGCACCGCCATCGAAATCGGCGCGGCCGGGCATCTGCCGGAAGCCATGCGCCCCGCAGACGTGAGCGCGCCTGAGTCGTTCTCTATCGCCGTGAAGGACCACACTGTGGTGCTGGCCGGAGCGGACATGCGCGGCACGATCTACGCGATCTATCAGTTCAGCCAGGACTACCTCGGCGTCGACCCGCTGTACTACTGGACGGATCACGAGCCTGCACGGCGCGCGAGCATCCCGCTTCCCGCCGGTCTGGCCAAGGCGTTTCCGCCGCCCGTCTTCAGGTACCGCGGCTTCTTCATTAACGATGAGGACCTGCTCACCGGCTGGGCTCCGGGCGAAAAGAAGGACCACACCGGCATTTCGCTTGCCGCCTGGAACAAGGTGTACGAGACCATTTTGCGGCTCAAGGGCAACATGATCGTCCCCGGCACCTGGATCTTTCCCGATAACCCGCCGATCAAGCTCGCCGGGGAGCGTGGACTGATCGTCACGCAGCATCACGCCATTCCTCTGGGGCTGAATGTGGCGCGCTGGCCGCGCGATGTGCCTTACAACTACAGCGAGCATCCGGAGATTCTGCAGCGCGCCTGGAAGAACGCCGTCGCGGAGTACGATCCCAACCAGGAAATTCTGTGGGACGTGGGCCTGCGCGGCCTTTCCGACGTGAGCTACGCCTCGATGGACCCGAGTGTCCGCAACAACGACAAAGCGCTCGGCGAGCTGATCAGCAAGGCCATCCGCGATCAGATGAGCATCGTGCGCGCCGTCCATCCCGACGCGAAGTTTGTGACCGACCTCTGGCAGGAGGGCGCCCGGCTGGCACAGGCGGGCTACCTGACGATCCCGCCGGATGTGATGACGGTGTGGGCCGACGACGGCTCCGGATTCCTGCAGGACAAGGGCCAGGTGAAGTCGGGCGAGGGCATGTACAACCACATCGCCATGCTGAATGGGCGCGCCAATCAGCTGAGCGAGATGGTGCCGGTGTCCCGGACCGATGAGGAGCTGCGCCGCTACATTCGTGCCGGAGCCACCTCGTACATGCTGGTGAACACCAGCGACATTCGTCCCGTGACCATGAGCGCGCGCGCCATCATGGATCTGGCGTGGCAGGGCAAGCTGATGGGCGTGGACGATGTCGACGCGCAGCCCGATCAGGCCGCGGACAAGTTCTATCGCGCATGGGCGACCGAGCAGTTCGGAGCCAGGGCGGCCTCGGCCATCGCCGACATGTATCGCGATTACTTTGCCGCTCCGGCGACCTACGGCGACCCAGCACACGAATACGGCGATCAGCTCTACCACGACGAGAGCCGGCTGATGATGCTGACCCAGATGATCGATTCACCGCTGTACGCAATCCCCAGCCAGTCGCCAAAGTGGGAGGTGCCGCGGCTCGTCGGCGAGGGCTTCGGGCGTCCGAACTTCGGCGGCAAAGACTGGCTCAAAACAACCGCCGCGCGCGAGGTGCAAAAGTGTAATGAGGCGCAGCCGCGCTGGGACGCTGTGTGGAAGAAGGCACAGGCGGCCGAAGCGCTGGTCGCGCCCGAACGGAAGCAGTTCTACCAGGGCGCGGTGCTGACCATGATCGCCATCAATCGCGAGAGCAATCGCATGATGGGCAAGATCGCGCAATCGATCCTTGACCTGCAGAACGGCAACACCGAGCAGGCACGCGCCGATGCAGCGCAGGCCATGGACGCGGTGCGGCAGGCACACCAGGCAGAGACGGCGGCCGAGTACGGCAAGTGGAAGAACTGGTACCGCGGCGACTGGCTCACAGGCGTGCCGCTGACCGAGCAGATCATCGCGAGCTATCAGCACTATCTGCAGGACCCACTGGCATCGACACTGCCGTCGCCGATTCTGTGGAACGGCTGGCAGGGCTACTACCACATCATGCATTACGAGGGCGACCGCTCCGCCGACGTGCACTGAAGCTGCGAACCCTTTACGCGATTGTTATGCCGAAAGGGTTCGCAAGACGCTAGCGAGTCATGGCGTAATGCACCTGCTCCTCGATCCACGCGATGCGGATCGGCTCGTGGTGCGCGGCCTGGAGCGCGGCGTTCAGGGCGGCCAGCTCCGTCTTCTTGAACTGCTCCCAGGCGGCCGCATTCTCGCGCTCGGCCTGGCTCATCTGCTCGAAGATGGTCTGCGCGACAGCCGGCGGGGTACGATCGCCGCTCTCGACGACTGCGAGGTCGGTGGTGAGTCCGGTAACCGCTGCGCGGAGTCCGATCGCCCCTTCGGCGTGGGCGCCGCGTTCGCCACTGCGAATCGCATCCAGCTTGTTCTGCGCATTGCGGACCGCGTTGGCCAGATCGGACGGCATCGACGCATCCGTTGCGTGCAGACTCTGGATCTGGTGTTCCACGCTCTCCAGTTCCGCCATCGCCTTCCGTCCGGCGAGCAGCGGCGTGTAAATCTGCTGTGCCATCGCATACTGTGCGCCCAGCACGTCCTGCGTGGCTGACGAGCGCGGATCCATGGTGACGCGCAGCGGACGTTCCACCGTGGTCCCATCGACATTCAGCCGCACCGTGTACGCGCCCGGTGGAACCCTCGGACCGGCCGGCGGACCCGAGGCATCGCTGGCCTCTTCGTCGCCAAGCCCTGCGCTGGAACCGCCGGCGCTCAGATCCCACACAAAACGATGTTCGCCGGCGCTCGTTGCGAGCACGGGCGGCTTCGGGAACCAGCGCTCCGCAATCGGCAGCAGCGGCCGCGCTGTCGGGTGCTTCTCCGCGCTCGAGTAGTGGCGAATCACGTGCCCCTGTGCATCGAGGATTTGCAGAGTAACGTTGGTCGCGGCATTCGCCAGGTAATAGTCGAGGATCGCGCCCTTCGGCGGATTTTCGGCCTGTGGTTCCTCGGGCGGCAGTGGCGTGCCCAGGAAGTCATCGTTGTCAACGCGCACTGCGGCTTCCGGTGCGTACATATACGCGTGGGCCCCGCCGACGCTCGCTGCCTGGCGCAGCGGCGTGATGTCATCGAGCACCCACAAGGAGCGCCCATGGGTGGCGGCGATCAGATCGTCGCCATGAATGTTGATGTCGCGTACAGAGCTGACCGGCAGGTTCACCTGCAGCGGCTGCCAGCGTCCGCCGCCATCGAACGAGGCATAAATGCCGAACTCCGTGCCGGCGAAGAGCAGGTTCTTCTGCTCCGGATCCTGCCGCACGGCATGAACGAAGTGTGTTGCGGCGATGCCGTTGACCGACAGCGTCCAGCTCTTGCCATAGTCCTGGGTGATGTAGAGGTACGGCTTGCGGTCGCCAAGGCGGTGGCGGTCGACGGCAACATACGCCGTTGCCGGATCGAAGTAAGACGCCTCGATCAGCGAAATCTTGCTCCATGCACTCAACTCGGGTGGCGTCACATCACTCCAGCTCTTGCCGCCGTCACGCGTCACATGGATGCGTCCCGTATCGCTGCCTGCCCAGATCAGCTGCGCGTCGAGCGGCGACGGAGCAATCGTATAGACGACGCCGTAGCCGCGCTGCATTGCGTTCTGCGGCGTGGTGGGGCCGTTTTGATCCGCGTTCGCGACCACGCCCGTGAGGTCCGGACTGATCTGCTCCCAGTGCAGGCCCCCATCAGCCGTCTTCATCACGTACTGCGTGCCCAGGTACAGGGAGGTTTTGTCGGCCGGCGAGAAGACGAGCACCGGCGTCCACGGGTCGCGATACTTGCGCCGATTGATCTCCAGCGCGAACCCGCCCAGCGGCCACGGCGCGACGTTCTGGCTGAACGATGTGCGCAGATCCATCCGGTTTGGGCCGCCGTAGGTATCGGTGTAGTAAACGATGTTTTCATCTTTAGGATCGATCGCGATGTAGCCGCTCTCACTGCCGCCGGGCAGAAACCAGTCGCGCGTGTCGATGTGCCCATGATCGGAGCGGCTGTGTACAGCGATCGCGCCCGAGTCCTGCTGCGCGCCGTAAATGCTGTACGGAAACTTATGGTCCGTGGTCACGTGGTACAGCTGTGCCGTCGGCTGGTTGTACCAGGTCGACCACGTCCGGCCGCGATCGATGCTGACGCTGGTCCCCTGATCCACTCCGAGAACCAGGTGGTCCGAGTTCTTCGGATCAATCCAGACCTGGTGGTAGTCGTCACCGCCGGGTGCTCCGCGGACAATCTCGATCGACTTTCCGCCGTCGTTCGTGCGATAGAGCGCGACATTGGGGACATACAGCACATCGGGATTCGTGGGATCGATGGCAAGCGCCGAGAAGTACCAGGCGCGGCTGGTCAGGCGGCGGTCGCTGTTCGCCAGAGTCCAGGTCTCGCCGCCGTCGTCGGAACGATACAGGCCGGCGTGGCCTTTGCAGTCGATGGTTGCGTACACGCGGCGGCCGTCCGCGCTGACGGCAATGCCCGTGCGTCCCCAGGCTTCCGCGGGCAGGCCATGGCCGGAGATCTGCGTCCAGTGCGCGCCTGCGTCGGTCGAGCGGTACAGCGCGTTCCCGGGGCCTTCGAGGGGAGCGTAGGTGCTCCAGGGCGGACGATGTGCGTTCCAGGTCGCGGCGAACAGAATCTGCGGCTGCGATGTTGCCATGGCGATGTCGGCAATGCCCACGTCAGGACCTTTGTCGAGAACACGCGTCCATGTATCTCCACCGTCCGTGGACTTGTAGACGCCGCGCTCCGGATTGGGACCATAGGCGTGGCCGAGAGCGCCCACATACACCTTGCGTGCGTCGTTGGGATCGACGAG
>DATEPN010000291.1:0-2446 GCA_035273225.1 Acidobacteriaceae bacterium
AGGAGCAGCGTGAGGGCGTGCACCATTCCGGATACAGGCGTGCGCGCGCCAGAGCGGATATTCGTTGCAGTGCGGGCGATGGCGCCGGTGGCGGGGATTCCGCCGAAAAGAGGCGATGCGAGATTGGCGACGCCCTGAGCGACGAGTTCGACGTTGGAGTTGTGACGGTCGCCGGCCATGCTGTCGGCGACGACGGCGGAGAGCAGGCTCTCAATCGCGCCGAGCATGGCCACGGTAAAGGCGGAGGGCAGCAGAGGCAGGATGTGCTCGGCGTGCATCTGCGGCAGGGTGAAATGCGGGAAGCCCTGCGGGATGCCTCCGAACTTGGTGCCAATGGTGTCGAGGTGCAGGTGCAGCAAGGTCGCGACGGCGGTGCAGCCAAAGACCGCGATGATAGAGCCAGGGACGCGGCGGTTGATCCGGGGCCACAGGAGAATCACGGCGAGCGTGACGGAGGCAATGATGACGGTTTGCGGCTGGACGGTGCCGATCTGTTGCGCGAGGACTTTCATGCGCGGCAGGAAGTTGCTCGGAACGGGTCCGGTCCTGAGGCCAAGGAAGTCCTTGATCTGCGTGGATGCGATGAGGATCGCGATGCCGTTGGTGAATCCGATGATGACGGGGCGCGGGATGAACTTGACCGCGGAGCCAAGGCCGGTGATGCCCATGATGAGCAGCAGCACGCCGGCCATGAGGGTGACAAGTGAGAGCCCGCCAAAGCCGAAGCGCGCGACGATTCCGGCGACGATGACGACGAAGGCGCCGGTGGGGCCGCCGATCTGCACTTTGGAGCCGCCGAGAGCAGAGATGAGGAAGCCGGCGACCACCGCGGTGTAGAGCCCGGCCTGGGGCGTGACTCCGGAGGCGATGCCGAAGGCCATCGCCAGCGGCAGAGCGACAAGCCCGACGGTGATGCCGGCGGCGAGGTCATGGGTGAAGTCGCGTGCGGAGTAGCTGCGAAGAGAAGTAAAGGATCGGGGGAGGGGAAATCGGGGCAGGCTCATGAAGAACGATCTGCTCTTTCCATTTCGTCCAGCAGGGCAACGGATTCGCCGACCTGCTTGTGAAAGTAGCGGCGCATCAAGTCGAGGAGGTCGATCATCAGAGGATCGCGCAGCGAATAGAAGACCTGATTGCCGGCCTTGCGCGTGACGACGATCTGCCGCGCACGCAATACGGCGAGGTGCTGGGAGAGATTGGCCTGCTCGAGGCCAAGGTGTTCCACGAAATTGGAGACGGTCAGTTCGCCATGCTGGAGTTGTTCGAGGACGGCGATACGCGTCGGGTGCGCGAGCGCCTGGAAGATTTCAGCCTTAAAGTGTCGCAGGGAGTCCGGCACGTAGGTTATTATATGCGAAGATTCGCATATTCCTCAGTAGTAAAGACCCGCGAAGCACGTGAAGCTGTGTCCGCCGTCGCTCGGTGACTGTGGACGAGTTCGCGTATCTGCGGGAGCAGATCGGAACCATGCCGGAATCCAACTCGAAGTCCATCCATCTTGTGGTGCAGCACACGCAGACCGAGACGCAACCCTCCTTCCGCATCGTGGCGTATCGCGCCGATGCGCGATTCCAGCCTGCCGAATTTTCATCGTTCGAGAGACTGCAGGAGGCGCTCCGATCGACCCTGCCGGGCTTCGAGGACCGGTGGCTGGTGCTGCGCGGGCGCGAATACCGGGGGACGTACATCGTCTTTATGGGCGACTTTGACCTCGACGGGAACCAACTGCTGCAACTAGGGCTCAGGATGCTATGACGTTGTCGCTGAAGGAGTCCTTCTCGCGTTCTGACGGCAGCAGGCTCCGCGTTCTGATCGCGGACGACGAAAAGAATATCGCTGAGACGATTCGCATCATTCTGACCAAAGAAGGAATGGATGCGGTGGCCGTATACGGCGGCCGGGCGGCGGTGGAGAAGGCTGCCGAGTGGAAACCGGATATTTTGCTTGTTGATTACCTCATGCCGGATCTCAACGGTCTGGAGGCCGCGCGCAGAATCTGCGAGAGGCATGCTGCGTGCCGGGTACTGGTGCTGTCGGCGCTCGCCGCGGTGCACGAACTAAGGCAGGAGTTGGTGCGCTGCGACCATCCGTGTGAGGTGCTGGTAAAGCCGATCCATCCGACGGATCTGCTGCGGCTGATTCGCGCGGTCGGGGGGCCTTAGGACCTCCACGGCACAGCACAAGCAGTCCGCAGAGTCACGCGTCAGAACATATCCGCCGGGACCTGCGCGGCTGCGATGGCACCATTTACGAACGCACGCTTAGCACGGGACAGGGGGCGTGACGCACGATTTCGTACGCATGACACCAGAGGGGTCCGGCGTAGAGGGCGCGCTGCGGCTTGAGTCCGAGGATGATCAGGTCGGAGTGGTTCTTTTCCGCGAACGAGAGCACCGCGTCGGCGGGATTGCCGGTGAGCCGTTCGCTGCGCAGAAAGCCGTGTTCG
>DATEPN010000292.1:0-3450 GCA_035273225.1 Acidobacteriaceae bacterium
GGAGACGCCGCACCCGGCCAGGCGCGTTACCGCCTCACCTACGACCTCGCGCAGCCCGCGCACATGACCGTCACGCTGGAAATTGCCTCTCCCGGCAATCCCGACCGCTTCCACAAAATCATCGAAGGCAGGATGAAGCGATCCGACGCCGCGCACTGAGCCTCACTCATGCCGCAGCGCCCGCATTGGCTCCACCCCCGCCGCGCGCCGCGCCGGGATGCTGCAGGCCGCGAGGGACACCAGCCCCAGCAACGCAACGGCTCCGAGCAGCGTAAGCGGATCCCTCGGACGCACGTTGTACAGGATGCTGCCGAGGAAGCGCGTCACGCCCCAGGACGCCGCCACACCCAGGAGGAGCCCGATTCCGGTGAGCGCCAGGCCGTCTGCCGCGACGAGCCACAGCACCTTGCTCCGCTGCGCTCCCAGCGCCATGCGAATGCCGATTTCCCGCGTTCGTCGCGACACCGCGTACGAAAGCAGCCCGTAGAGCCCGATCGACGCCAGCACCAGGGCGACCACACCGAAGAAGCCGGAGAGACGCGCCATCAGCCGCTCCTGCGCCAGTTGCTCGTCGATCATCGCCGTCTGCGTCTGGATAGAGAGCAGCGGAAGGTTGTTGTCCACCCGGAGCGCGGCCTCTCGTACGGCGTTGACCAGCGTGTGCGGATCGGCGGCCGTGCGCAGTTCAAAGTAGGCGCCGTCTCCCGTCAACGGAATATAGACCATGGGTCGCGGCGGCTCGCGCAGGGAAACGCTGTTCGTGTCGCCGACCACGCCGACGATGATCCAGTCGCGGTTCCCCGGAACGCTGGAGAACGCTCCGCCCGAAGCGTCGGAGTGGTCGCCCTGGCTCATCCGCTTGCCCAGCGCACTCTGCCCAGGAAAGTAGTGCCGGGCGAAAGCCCGATTTACCAAAACGCTGATGGGTGAACGGGGGCTGTGGTCCTTCTCTGCCGCCCTGGCCGCCTGCTCAACGTCGGCAGTTGCGAGCGACCGTCCTGCCAGCAGCGGAATGCGCATCGTGCGAAAGAACTCAGGACTGACCGAGAACATTGCTACCTCTGCGCTGTTCGGCTGTCCTTCCACCCGCACCGTATTCGTCCAGAGGCTGCCATCGAGCATGGCCTCAGACGAATAGCTCACCGACATCACACCCGGAAGCGAGGCGAGGCGGTCGCGCAGATCGCGGTAGAGGGAGAGAATCTTCGCATTCGGGTAGTGCAGCAGCGTGGGATTCACCTCGAAGGTCAGCACGTTGCGCGCCTCGAAGCCCGGATTCGCGCTGCGCAGATTGTTCAGCGTGCGCAGGAGCAATCCGGCTCCGATGAGCACGACCACCGAGAGCGCCACCTGGGCCGCAACTAACAAATTGCCAGGGGCGAGACGTCCCGTGCGGCGCCGTACGCCGTTGTCCCGAAGCGCCGGAGTCAGTTCAAGGCGGGCGCATGCGAGAGCCGGAGCAAGACCGAAGCAAATGCCCGTCGCGAGACAAATCCCCAGCGCAAAGAGAAGCACGCGTGCATCCGGCGCGAGCACGTAGGGAAACCGCACGAGCGCAACGATGGCTCGAACCCCCCACCACGCGATACCGAGGCCCACCAGTCCGCCCGCGCTGGAGAGCAGAACGCTTTCCGTGAGCAATTGGCGCAGAATCCTGCTGCGGGTCGCTCCTAACGCCAGCCGCGCTGCGATCTCCCGCTGCCGCGCCGTCGCACGAGCGAGCAGCAGACCCGCCACGTTGGCGCACGCGATGAGCAGCAGCAGGGCGACGGCCGACATGAGGACGGTCAGCAGCATTTTGAGCAGCCTGCGTCTGCCGTTCAGTCCTTCCTGTGCTCGTTCGAGGAGAATTCGTGGCTCGTCGGCGGAATGAAACGCAGGCTTCGGCCCATGCAATACTTCGTTGCGGAACGCAATGCTGGCCGCGGCCTGCGCCTGCGCCGCCGTGATGCCGGGAGTCAGGCGGCCGAGCACCAGTAGCCACCAGTTCGCCATGTTGTCCGTCTGCCGGCCCCAGCTGATGTCCAGCCGCGGCAGCATCGCGATCGTCAGCCACAGGTCCTGTTGCTTGCCGGGCGTCAGATTTGTGAAGCGGCGATCCGCAACCCCGATGATGGTGAAGGGAACCTGGTTCAGCAGGATCGTCCGTCCGATCGCAGACGCCTTGCCGCCAAACGCGCTCTGCCAGTACGCGTAGCTCAGGACCGCGACGGGCGACGCCGACGGCAGATCATCGGACGCAGCCAGCACGCGCCCGGCAGCGGCCTCCACCCCGACGGTGCTGAAGTAATTGCCGGCAACGATCTCCCCACCGACGACGCTGGGCGCACCGTTGCCGCTGAGGTCGAGCTTCGCCGGCCCGGCCGCGGCCGTCAGGCTGGAGAAAATATCAGTTCGGCTGCGCAGTTGCTCATAGACGGGCAGCGGTAGCGAGCAATCGGTCTCGCCGCTGCGAGTCGACCGTTCGCAGTCGCCGAATCCGCTGTACTCCTTCACATCGGGTGAGTGGTGCGCATTCCATTCGAGCAGCATCAGCCTGCCCGGATCGCGCACGGGCAGGGAACGCAGCATGACCGCGTCGATGAGGCTGAAGATCGCCGTGTTCGCGCCGATCCCGAGCGCCAGCGACCCGATCGCAATCAGCGCAAATCCCGGGGACTTCGCCAGCAGCCGCACCGCGTAACGCAGATCGCCCCGCAGCTCGTCGAACCAGCGCGTCCCCCACGCCTGGCGGGAATTCTCGCGCGCCGCAGCCAGGCTGCCCAACTCGGCCCTGGCCCGGCGCATCGCGTCTTCGCGCGCGAGACCTCGGCGCATCAGGTCCTCGGCATAGCTCTCGATGTGAAAACGAAGCTCCTCATCAATCTGCGCATGCACCTCGTCGCCGCGCCGCACCGCCCGCCACCACGTCCGCACTCGGCTGGTCAGACTCATAGCCACTCCCATCGCCGTGCTCTTTGAGCCCTGCACCCTGCACCCTGTGCCCTGTCTTACTCATGCCGCAAAGCCCGCATCGGCTCCACGCCCGCCGCGCGCCGCGCCGGAATCCAGCTGGCAGTCAGCGCCACCGCAACCAGCAGGGAAGCCGCCGCAGCAATCGTCGCCGGATCGCTCGCCGTCACCCCATACAGCAGGATCTTCACAAAGCGCCCCATCGCCAGCGCTCCCACCGCTCCGGCCGCAATCCCCACCAGAGCCAGCACCGTGGCCTCGCGCAGGATCATCCGCAGCACACGCCCCGGCTCCGCGCCCAGCGCCATCCTCACGCCAATCTCGTTCGTCCGCTGCGAGATGGAGTAAGACACCACGCCAAAGATGCCACCCGCCGCCAGCAGCAGAGCAATCGTGCTGAACAAGCCCAGCAGGATTGTCCGAAACCGCGCATCGGTCAGCGAAGCGCCCATCGCCTCCGCCAGCGGCTCGACGTCGGTCACCGGCAGCGCTTTGTCG
>DATEPN010000293.1:0-6943 GCA_035273225.1 Acidobacteriaceae bacterium
GCTGTCTCACCGGGACATCAGCTCTCCTTGCTGACTCTGAGCGCCATCGACCGCCGCTTCGGCGATGCCTACCTGCAGACCTGGACCGTGGGCCTGGAGCGCGCCTTTGGCGGCCTGACAGCCGACGCCGCTTACGTTGGCACCTCCGCCTTCCGTCTGCCGCACAATGTCTACCCCAACGGCTATCCCGGCGCCGAGCCTGGATTCGCCCCCTTCACGCAGTTCAACAGCGCAGGCCAGGTCGTCGGCGGATTCGGCGTCGAATCCGTGATCACCGATACCTCCCACTCCTCCTACAACGCGCTGCAGACCTCGCTCTCCGGCGTCGTTCCCCATGGCGGCCCCGGCCTGCAGGCGGGATACACCTGGGCGAAGTCGCTCGACGACACCAGCCAGGTCGCCGGAGGCACCGGCTCCACCGGAGCAGTCTCCGTACCGACCGCCCAGAATCCCTTCGACGACCATCCCGAAAAGGGCCCATCGAATTTCGACGTCACCCACGCGTTCACCGTCAGTGCGGCGGAGGACCTGCGTCTCCAGCGTGCCTTCACCCGAGCCCCGCACGCGCTCACCGCAGGCTGGGAATTGCTGAGCATCTCCACCCTCACCAGCGGATCGCCGTTCACCATCTACTCCGGCATTCAGCAGACCGGCGCCGGCACCAACGGAGGCGACCGGCCCGACCAGATCGGTAATCCGCATCTCTCCACAGCGCACAGCGCCACACGGCGCCGCGAAGACTACTTCGGCCTCGGCCCCGACAATGCCTCGTTCTTCCGCATCCCCATCGGCATTCCCGACGGCACCGGCCCAAACTCCGGTCGCTTCGGGACGCTGGGACGGAACACCTTCCGCGGACCGGCCTACTACAACTTCGATTTCGCGCTGATCAAGGACACGGCGTTCGGCCGCCGCAAAAACGGCGTTGAAAAAGCCGACCTCCAGTTCCGGTCGGAGTTCTTCAACCTCTTCAACATTGTGAACATGGGGCTTCCCGCGAATACCATCCGCGGCTCCGGCTTCGGCGTCATCAGCAAGACAGCCGGAACCTCGCGCCAGATCCAGTTCTCGTTGAAGCTGATCTACTAGCCGAACTCGCTCAGGCGAGGGGACGTGCGGATTCCTATGCTGCGAATCCGCACGCAATCTTTTCTTCTCGGGTAAGGGGTGATCGCTATCGGCGGCCGGCCAGGAGAAGGAAGAGGAAGGCGACCCCCGCTCGCAGCCGGGAGTTCATCCCGGCACGAACGCTGGCCTTCTGCAGAGCAGACAGGCCTCGCTTGTGCTGTTCCTGCAGACAGTACAGGACGCGGCGGCGAGCAACCCGTTCCTCGCACCACTCCACTGCCGACCAGAGGAGTGCTTCTAGTCTCCACATACCCTGTTCGATGGCGGACAGGGAATTCCAGTTGGACCTATATTCACGCGCCGCGCCAAAATTCACGCTGGTTTTAAAGAGGTTGTCCTGGGATGATGTGCGAACCATTGCACACTTTCAGAATGTCAAAGGTCAAAATTCATCCGAAGCTCATCATCTATTAACAAATGAGTTAACGCCGCCCTTCCGGCTTTCGATGCCGTCAAATCTCGCCGCGTCGGCTCCTCGCTCCCGCCATGACATTCCGCCTGGCCGCAAAAATCATCCTCTGCAATTTCCGCCTCCCGTTGCGGCGCGCGGTCTTCGGCGAACTGCACAACAATCGAGCATCCAATCAGTTGGCTACCTCCTTCGGGCCCCATCAGCATGAGCCTCCTCCAAATCGTCACCGACCCCGTCGAGTCCGCAAAAGAAGCGGGGCTCCGCTACGTCACCGACAGCAAACCCGGCATCCTCCGCCACCGCTGCGGCAAAGGATTCCGCTACACCGATCCCGATGGCAAGCCCGTCCGCGACAAGACCACACTGAAGCGCATCCGGTCGCTCGTGATCCCTCCCGCCTGGAAGGACGTCTGGATCTGCTCCCTCGCCAACGGACACCTGCAGGCCACCGGCCGTGACGCCAGGGGACGCAAGCAGGCCCGCTATCATCCGCGCTGGCGAGCCGTACGCGACGAGACGAAATACGAGCGCATGCTGCTCTTCGGCGCGGCCCTGTCCGACATTCGCGAACGCGTCGAGCACGACCTCTCTCTGCCCGGACTGCCCCGTGAAAAAGTGCTCGCCGCCATCGTGCGCCTCATGGAGGTGACGCATATCCGCGTCGGCAACGAAGAGTACGCGCGCGAGAACCACTCCTACGGCCTCACCACGATGCGCGGAAAGCACGTATCCGTGCAGGGCTCGCGCGTCACCTTCAAATTTCCGGGCAAAAGCGGAGTGAAGCACACCATCGAGTTCAGCGACCGCCGCCTCGCGAACATCGTCCGCCGCTGCCAGGACATTCCTGGCTACGAACTCTTCGAGTACCTCGACGAGGAAGGGAACCCGCACACCGTCGACTCCTCTGACGTGAACAACTACATCCGCGAAATTTGCCGCCAGGATTTCACCGCGAAAGACTTCCGCACCTGGGCTGGCACCGTGCTCGCCGCGATGGCTCTGCGCGACTTCGAACAGTTCGAATCCGCGACGCAGGCGAAGAAAAACGTTGTCGCCGCGATCAAATCCGTCGCGCAGCGGCTGGGCAACACGCCCTCCGTTTGCCGCAAATGCTACGTGCATCCGGCGGTGCTGGACTGCTACATGGCCGGCGCTCTCTCGCGTGCCATGCAGCGCGCCATGACCGCTGAGGCGGAAGTGGAAGCCATCCGCGCCGAAGAAAAGGCGCTCATCGAACTCCTCCGCAAGTACGAACCGAAGAGCGAAGGGAAGAAAGCCGCTTAATCGCCGAACCTCACCCGCACCCCCACTCGAACCACGCGCGGCGTATCCAGCGTCGTCAGCGGCGTCTTGCCGATCTCGATGGCGCGATCGAACAGATTCTGTGCCGCCGCGAACGCCACTACATGCCGGCCCAGGCTGTGATCCGCATACGCATCCAGCCGGAAATAGCTGTGCAGCAGGTAAAGATTGGTATCGTCGTCGTATTGGCGTCCGCCGTAGCGGCCCTGCAGGCTCAGCAGCCCGAGCCCCGGCCGCGAGAGACGCACCTGCGTCGTCGCCATATTCTGCGGCACCTGCGGAATCCATTTGCCGACCAGTTCCGGTTCCGGCGCAAACTTCGTAATCGTCGCATCCGCAAACTGGTAGCCGCCGTCGATGGCAATCCACGATGCCGGCTGCATCGCATAATCGACCGAGACCCCGCGGCTCTCAATCTGGCCGAGATTCTCACGCTGCAGCAGCGCCTGCGTCGGTGTCACGCTCAGGGTCAGCGCCGTAATCGGCCGGTTCACCTGCGTCCAGAAATAGCTGGCGCGCAGACTCGATCCAAACCGGTGCAGATCCGTCTGCAAGCCCGCTTCCCATCCCGTCGCGCGCTCCGAGCGCAGATTCGGATTCGCATTCGTAATCTGCTGCCCGACTTGCCCCGTGCGGTACAGCTCATTCGGTGTCGGCGCGCGATACGCGCGAAACGCCGACGCATTCACGGACAGGGAACTCGTCAGCCGCCGCACAAGGCCGAGCCGCGGGTCGACCACCGTTTCGCTGAACGCCGGCAACTGCGCCGCCGCCGCTGTCGAGCTGAACTGCCGCGCGTTGAAATTGGAAAAGTGATCGACGCGCGCCGAGCCGCTGATCGTCCACCGGCGCGGCGTGAACAGCATCTCGCCCCACACGCCCGTCTGCCGCTGGCGCACCGACGTGTTCAGAGTACCGCCTTTGCCGGAATAAAGGTGTTCGCGATCCTCCGCGCGCACGTCGTGCGTATCCGCCCCGGCGAGCGCCAGCGCCCGGGTTCCGATGCTGTGCCGCCACCGCAGCAATGCACCCAGTTCATCGGCCGGATCGAATCCCAGCCGCGTCAGCCGCTCCGACCGGCGATCCGCCGCAACCGCCGAAAAGGTCTGGTAGTAATGCTCGCTGCTGCCGTAGAGCCGCACCGCAAACTGCTGCCAGTCCGCTCCACCCGCCCCGCGCCACAGACGGATCGCATTCCACTGCACGGGCGTGCCGTTGTGCCGATGCTCGTTGAGCACATGGCTGCGCACAAAAATGCGTCCGTCATTCGGAAGCGTGTGCTCCACCTCCGCCAGTCCATTCTGCGCATGCACATTGTTCGGGCGATCGATGAAGCCGCGCTGCGCCGGCGCGATCAGCGTGTAGCCATTCGTCGCGACCAGTTCTCCGCTGAGCAGCCCTGACCACGCCCCGTGCTGCGCCATGCCCAGCGCTCCGTTATCCAGCGTGCTCTCTGATCCGCCGCTCGCCATCAGCTGTAGCCCCGACCTCTGCGGCCGCACCGGGATCACGCTGATGACCCCGCCGATCGCGCTCGAACCATATAGGTCCGATGCGCCGCCACGCACCACCTCCACCGACTGGATCGCCTCCTCCGGGATTTCCCCCCAGTGGACATACCCTCCGAAAGGATCGTTCAGCGGCACATTGTCAAACACCACCAGCGACCGGCTTGCCGCCGTCGAGCCCAGGCCCCGCAGCGAAATCCCCTCCGTCGTCGGATTCGCGACCAGCGAACTGGACCGCCGAAACAGCTGGAATCCCGGCACCTCGCGCAGCTTCTCATCGAGCGTCGGCGGCGCGGCCTGCTCCAGTTGCTGCCGGTCGAGCACCCGTGTGCTGGCCGGGCTGTCCTGCTCCCCAAGCGGGGTCTGATATGCCGTCACCGTTACCGTCTCGAGCGGCTGCCGCAGCACCACCTGCAGAGGAACGCCTGACGCAATTGTCACAACCTCTGCTACATAATGCCTGGCGACAACCTCCACCTGTTGCACATGCGAGGCAAGCGTAAAGCTCCCGTCCGCGGCGGAGATCGCCAGCCTGTGCCCAGCCATGTCGGTGATCGTCGCGCCAGAAATAGGCGCCCCGTGCCCGTCCAGCACGGTGCCGCGCACCTGTGCGGCGAGCGGTAGAGCGGCAAGCAGGAAGACAAGCAGGGTTCTCAAGGCGACCACGCGGATGGACGGGGGATTCATCGCTCAGGTTGCCCCTCCCCGAGCCGGCGCACGGCCTCCGCCCGGTTCGGCCCCGCGTCCGGAAGCGCCGCAAGTAGCTCCGCAACCGTCGCCCCCAGCACCGGATGCCGCAGATGCGGCGCAATCTCCGCCAGTGGCTGCAGCACAAACCGCCGCTCCGCCAGCCGAGGATGCGGCAGCGTCAGCCCCTCTGTCTGCAGCACGAGTCCATCGACCAGCAGCAGATCCAGATCCAGGGTGCGCGGCCCCTTCGGCGTGTCCACCTGCCGGTCGCGTCCGTAGCGTCGCTCGATCTCCAGCAGAAAAGCGAGCAGAGGCTCCGGCTCGAAATCCGTCTCCACTTGCACCGCGGCGTTCACAAACGCAGGCTGATCCAGTTGGCCCACCGGCTCCGTGCGATACAGCGACGACCGCGCCGTCACATGCCCGGCTGCTGCCAGTTCCTCCATCGCCGCACGCACCGTCTGCTCCGCATCGCCCACATTCGCCCCCAGTCCGATGAACGCCAGATGCCTCACCTCATCAACGCTACCGGATTCAGACGCGGTATGCTCAATCCCAAATGAAGATCGGCTTCTTCGGCGGCAGCTTCGACCCCCCGCACCGGGGACACATTGCCCTGGCGCGGCTCGCCATCGAGCGTCTCGGCCTCGACCGCGTCCTGCTGGCGCCGGTCGGCGTGCAGCCGCTCAAGCGCGACCGCCCGCGTGCTGGATTCGGCCATCGTGTTGCGATGACCCGTCTCGCCATCGAGGGCCAGCCCGGCCTCGACGTATCGCTGGTCGACGCCCCCCACCCCGACAACCGCCCCAACTACACGCTGGACACCATCCGCGCCCTGCGTGCCTCGCTCGAAGGCGAGAACCGCATTTACTTCGTCATGGGCGCGGATTCCTTTCTCACCATCGGGCAGTGGCATCGCGCCGCCGACCTGCTCTTCGCCTGCGACATGGTCGTCGCGGCGCGCCCCGGCTTCGATCTCGATCGCCTTACCGCCGCACTGCCGGACGGCATTACCGCCGAACGCACCGGCCCGGATGTGCTGACCCTGCATAACGGCGCCGGACGCACCTCGCACCTCCACCTGCTGCCCGATCTTGCCGAGCGCGCCTCCGCGACCGAAATTCGCGACGCCCTCGAGCGTCGAGAGTCCGTAGGCGCCATGCTCGATCCGCGCGTCGAGGCCTACATCCGCGAGCACGGCTTATATGGCCAACGCGCCCCGGCCTGATTTCCCTTGGCGCATCCTCCGCCGCATGACGTAGCATCACCTCAGGAGGAGCGCTTCAACTCACCGCATGGCATCCACGCAAACGCGCAAGATGGTGCTGACCGCAATCGCGGCCTGCGACGACAAAAAAGGCGAGGACACGCGAGCTCTCCAGCTGGACCCCGCCGATTCCGCCTTCACCGACTTCTTCGTCATCACCAGCGCCGCCAACGAGCGGCAATCGCAGGCCATCGCCGACGAAATTGAGCTGCGCCTCAAGCGTGAGTTCAGCACCTACCCCAACTCCGTCGAAGGCCGCCGCGTCGGTGAGTGGATCCTGCTGGACTACGTGGACTTCGTCGTCCACATCTTCCTGCGCGCCCGGCGCGAGTTCTACGATATCGAGCGCCTGCGCAAGACCGCGCGCCCCATTGCCCTGGCCGAACTCACCGCCGCGCTGACGGAGAAAACCCTCGCCGCGCGCAAAAAGGCCCCCGCAAAACGCGCCGCGAAGACGGCAACGGCCAAAAAGACGCCCCCGAAGAAGGCTGCGACCAAACGAACCACATCAGGCACCAGGAAATCGCCGGCAAAAAGAGCAAAATAACCTGGTGAGTGCCGCCTCCTTCACCTTTATCGACCTGTTCGCCGGCATCGGCGGCATGCGCATGGGATTCGAGGCCGCCGGTGGCCGCT
>DATEPN010000294.1:0-3237 GCA_035273225.1 Acidobacteriaceae bacterium
CCGGCAGATCACCTACATGTTCTGCGGGATTCCCTTCACTTCCCGCACTAAACTCGAGGGTCACGCCGTGCGTGCCATGTACGCCTGCTGCGGCGCAACCGACTACTACCTCGAGACCGGCGATCCCGAGTACCTCAAGACCCTTAACAGCCTCTGGGATGATTTGTCGCAGCATCAGCTCTATATCACCGGCGGCGTGGGAGCGCGCGAGGCGGGCGAAGCGTTTGGCGATGCGTACGAACTGCCCAACGCGCGTGCCTACGGCGAGAGCTGCGCCGCTATCGGCAATATGATGTGGAACTGGCGCATGCTTGCCGCTACGGGCGATGCAAAGTTCACCGATGTCATCGAGCGCGCCCTCTATAACGGGATCAACTCCGGCATGTCGCTCGATGGCCGCACTTATTGCTATCGCAACCCGCTGGCCTTCGATCCCTCCGGCGACTCCAGGGATCGTCATCTGACCGAGGGCAAGATTCGAAATCCCTGGTACGACACCACCTGCTGCCCGCCCAACCTCGAGAGGACCTTCGCTTCCCTGCCCGGCTATTTCTACAGCACCAGCGATGACGGCCTCTACGTCCATCTTTACGACAACTCCGAGTTGAACTGGCGTCTCCACGACGGCAACGGAATTCGCGTCGTACAGCAGACACGGTATCCCTGGAATGGGGACGTGCAGCTTGAAGTCAGCCCGGCTCAGCCGGCGGAATTCGCGGTGTATGTCCGCATCCCCTCCTGGTCGAAGCACAGCACCGTCCGCGTCAACGACGAGGTCGTAGCGGGGGCGAAGCCGGGAAGCTACCTTCCCATCCACCGGCACTGGACCGCCGGGGATCGCATCGCGCTCTCGTTTGACATGGACCCACAAGTGCTTCGCGCCAATCCGGCGGTCACTGAAAATACCGGGCGCGTTGCCTTCCAACGCGGGCCAGTGGTCTTCTGCATGGAAGGTCTGGACCAACCGGACCGTCCGCAGCAGCGCAACCTGGCGGGGTTCTCAGTGCAATCCAGCGGAGCCACCAGCGCCAACTACGATCCGAATCTGCTCGACGGAGTGGTCGTCCTGCAGCACGAGGGCAGTCACGCGGAAGCTCCACCTGCGACCGCGCTCTACTTCGCTGCCGACACACCGCAGTCGCAGGCACGTCCCGCGAACCTGAAGCTGATCCCCTATTACGCGTGGGCCAACCGAGCACCGTCGGAAATGCAGGTGTGGATCCCGTATATCCGCACTTAGCCGCCACCGTTCGTACGCGATGACACTGAGTCGGGGGTTATCCCATTTCCGGTGCAAACGAAAAAGCTCGTGCCTCAGCAGCCGTCACCCAGCTGACCCGCAGGTCGGTGCTGGGCGGCGTGGCGGCCGGCATTGGAGAGTTGCTGTTCCAGACTCAGCTACGTGCGGCAACAGCGCTCGTGGCAAAAACCGGCAAGCCCGGTGAACTCGACCTAACCCTGACAGCTCTGACGCCGCACATCCTGCGCATCAGCATCGCTCCCACGGTTACGCCGCCGCCCACTCACGAACTGGGCGTATTGGAGAGCCGGCATCCCGTGCCGCTCGCGGGCGAGGGAGAGCATGTCGCCTGGGGGCAATACGGCATTCGCGTGGAGCACGATCCGCTGCGTATCACAGTAACCGATGCAGCCCAGCAGATTCGACAGGAGATTCAGTTCGACACCGACAGCACGACAGTGCGCTTTCGCCGTGGCAACCAGCCGCTCTTCGGACTGGGGGAGGGTCTCGTCGGTCCTGATCGTCGGGGCACGCGCGATGCAATGCGCAATGGCGAAGGCTCGCACGACCTGCGCACCGCCGGATCGCGCGTGCCGATTCCCTGGCTGATCAGCCCGGAAGGATGGGGCCTCCTCATTGGCCAGCCAATGGGAATCTTCGACTTCACTGGCGACATGGGCGTAGTGCGCTCGCCGGTGGCCACGTCAACACGCAACGTGTATCTGATTCTCGGCGACACGGCGGCGGAAATTCTCCGCGGCTATGCAGACCTCACCGGTTATCCGCACCTGCCGCCGCTCTGGTCCTTCGGCTACATGCAGTCGCATCGAACCCTCGCCAGCCGCGATGAGGTGCTCGGTATTGCGAAGACCTTTCGCGAGAAAAAACTGCCGTGCGATGCCCTGATCTATCTCGGCACAGGATTCTGCCCCTCAGGCTGGAACACCGGACACGGTTCGTTCACTTTCAACGCGGACGTCTTTCGCGATCCTGCGGAGATGCTCCGCCAGATGCATGCTGAGCAGTTCAAAGTCGTGCTCCACGTCGTGCCGCCGTACGACTTTCACGGCAGAATCACCGACACCGGTTCCGCGGCCCGCACGCCTGGCGACGCAGTCCCGTACTGGGCCGAGCACATGCCGGCCGAGCAGATCGGGATCGATGGCTGGTGGCCCGATGAGGGTGACGACCTGCCCGTGGAAGCCCGCCTTGAGCGGAACCGGATGTACTGGGACGGACAGTTCCGGGCCCACCCTGAGCGCAGGCCGTTCGCGCTCCACCGAAACGGCTACGCCGGATTGCAGCGTTACGGCTGGCTCTGGTCGGGTGACATCGACTGCACCTGGAAAGCACTCGCCGCTCAGGTGATCAACGGCATCAACGTGGGGCTGTGCGGAATTCCCTACTGGGGAACCGACACTGGCGGATTCTTCCCGACGCGCGAGCTGACACCCGAACTGTACATCCGCTGGTTCCAGTTCAGCGCGTTCTGTCCCCTCTTCCGCTCGCATGGTCGTGCATGGAAGTTGCGTCTGCCCTGGGGCTGGAATACCGGTGATCCCGGTCCGCTGGAAGGAGCCGAAGCGCTCGGCGACTGGCCTGCACCTCAGGACCTGCACAACGCGCAGGTGGAGCCAATCTGCCGCAAGTATCTCGAACTTCGTTATCAACTGCTCCCTTACCTCTACTCGACGGCAGAGCAAACGCATCGAACGGGATTACCGCTGATGCGAGCTTTGTGGACGGCATTTCCGCGCGACGCCCGATGTCTTGCAATCGCCGACCAGTACCTTCTGGGAGATCATCTGCTCGTTGCGCCGGTCCTTGAAGCCGCCGCGACACACAGGAAAATTTACCTTCCCCCGGGAACCTGGTGGGACTACTGGACGAACGAGCAGGTTAGCGGCGGCGTCGAACTGAACCGCGAGGTTGACCTTGCGACGATCCCACTCTACGTTCGCGCTGGCGCCTGCCTTCCCATGGGACCGGTACGGCAG
>DATEPN010000295.1:0-2281 GCA_035273225.1 Acidobacteriaceae bacterium
CGCGGCACATTTTCATGCTGCGGAAGGCGCTCGGCGAAAGCCCGCAGGACCACCGCTGCATCCTGACCATCCCAGGCGCCGGCTACCGCCTCGCAGAGAACGTCCAGGTCGTCAGCGAGCCGGAAATCACCCTCGAAGCAGCCAGCACCGCCAAAGTTCAGGTCGAGGTTCGCGAGACCTCTCACTGGCGTTGGGCCCTCGCTGCCGTACCTTTCGTCCTCGCCCTGATTGCGATCGGCGTCTACTACCGGACGCGGCCGGCGAAACTGCTGGGCACCCAGGACACTGTCCTGCTCGGCGACTTTGCCAACTCGACCGGCGACAGCGTCTTCGATGCCACGCTGCGCCAGGGCCTTGCGGTCCAGCTTGAGCAGTCACCCTTCCTGAGCCTGGTGTCGGACGGCCGTATCCAGCAAACGCTGCAAAGGATGAACCGTCCCGCCGACACCCGCCTCTCCGGCGAAGTCGCTCGAGACGTCTGCCAGCGCACTGGGGCCACAGCGATCCTCGAAGGATCCATCGCGCCGATCGGCAGCCAATATGTGCTCAGCCTCCGCGCGACCCGCTGCAGCAATGGAGATGGTCTCGATCAGGAACAGGCCCAGGCGGCCCATAAGGAAGATGTTCTGATCACCCTGAGCGCGATGGCCGCGCAGTTCCGCCGGCGCGTTGGCGAATCGCTCACCCAGATTCAGGAGCACGAGAAAGCGCTCCCCGACGCGACCACCTCGTCGCTTGAGGCTCTGAAGGCCTATGCCACCGGACTGCGGCTCGTCTCCACTTCTCCGGCTGCCACCGTTCCGTTCTTCCGGCGCGCCATTGAACTCGATCCGAATTTCGCGATGGCCTACGGATGGTTGGCCCGGCAGTACGGCGATTTGAACGAATTTGCCCTCTCCCGCGAAATGGCCGCAAAGGCCTACGAACTTCGTAACCGAACCAGCGATCCGGAGCAGTTCTGGATTGCAGCTGACTACAACACCCAGGTGAAGGAGAATCTGGAAACGGCGCGCGAAGTGTGCGAAGTGTGGGCGAAGACCTACCCGCGCGAACCGCCGCCCCTGGACATGATGGCTGGCATTATTGATCCCACGCTCGGCCGCTACGACTCGGCCCTCGATGAGGCGAAGCAGGCGCTTGCGCGCGATCCCGGTTTTGGTGTTTCTTACCACATCCTGGCGGCGCGATATCGCAACACCGGGCAAATCACGCAGGCTGTGGAAACGCTCAACCTTGCCCAGGACCGCGGCGCGATCCGCCCGGAGTTGCTGCTCGAGCGCTACGACCTTGCCTTCCTGCAGCACGACGCGCACGCGATGCAGCAGTCGGTCTCCGCAGCCGCGAATGATCCGGTTACCGCGGAGTGGGTCGCCGAGCACGAAGCCGATGTCTCCGCCTGGCAAGGCCGCCTCCGTGACGCGCGCGCCAGGTTTGCTGAAGCCGAGCGTCTCGCCGATGCCGGCGGGCGCCACGAATCCGCTGCACTTTACCTGACAGCGGAGGCCGTGACGGATGCTTTGTTCGGCGACTCTTCCGAAGCGAAAGCCGCCGCCGGCAAGGCCCTCGCGATTTCCAGACACGATGCCGGAGTCGAGTACGGTGCGGCGCTTGCCCTGGCACTCGCGGGAGACATCGCACGCGCTCAGGCCCTGACCACCGATCTTGAAAGGACCCACGCGGAGGATACCTCCGTCCGCATCAGCTACCTGCCGGTTCTGAAGGCGATGCTCGCCCTCCAGCGCAGGAATCCTCAGCAGGCGCTGGACGCGCTCGCGGCGGCGACGCCGTACGACCTGGGCTCACCACGAACGGCTATTCACGCGAACTTCGGCGCGCTGTACCCGCCTTACGCGCGAGGACTCGCCCTCCTCGCAGCCGGCCAGTCCGCACAGGCCGGTGCTGAGTTTCGCAAGCTCATCCAGCATCCCGGGATCGTGGTCAATGATCCGATCGGCGTCCTGGCGCAGCTGCAGTTGGCCCGCGCCCTGCGAGCGGCCGGAGACACGGCGGAATCACGAGCAGCCTATGAGCAAGTCCTCGCTACATGGAAAGATGCGGATCCGGATGCTGCGACGGTAAGGCAGGCACGCGCGGAGTACCGAACACTGACGCAGGTCGAGTCCCGCAGAATCGAGTAACCCACGATGGATGGGATCCGAAAGAATCACCCATCCTGTCGCTCGATCGAGCAGAACGATCAGGATGGGTTCATCGTTACTGCACCCACATGCGGTAGGCGTATCCGTTGCGGATGACGACCACGCTGCGCATGGGTGGCGGT
>DATEPN010000296.1:0-2305 GCA_035273225.1 Acidobacteriaceae bacterium
GGATCTGGTCGGGCGCTGCTACAACCCGCAGGACGAGGTGTCGATCGGGATATGCGGGAAGTATGTGGAGTACGAGGACAGCTACAAGTCGCTGAAAGAGGCGCTGGTGCACGGCGCGCTGGCTCTGAACCTGAAGCTGAATGTGACGTGGATCGAGGCGGAGGGGCTGGAGCAGAATTACGAGGCGCAGCTGCGCGGGTTTGACGGGATTCTGGTGCCGGGCGGGTTTGGCAAGCGCGGCATCGAGGGGATGCTGAACGCAATCCGGTATGCACGCGAGCAGCAGGTGCCGTATTTCGGGATCTGCCTGGGCATGCAGACGGCGTGTATCGAGTTTGCGCGGAATGTGTGCGGGCTGGCGACGGCCAATTCGAGCGAGTTCGATCCGGCGACGCCGCACCGCGTGATCTACAAGCTGCGCGAACTGACCGGCGTGGAAGAGATGGGGGGCACGATGCGCCTGGGCGCGTGGACGTGCCTGCTGCAGCCGGGCTCGATGGCGGCGAAGGCGTATGGGAAGACAGAGATTTCAGAACGTCACCGTCACCGTTACGAATTTAATCGCGAGTACGAGGCACTGTTGACGGGCGCGGGGCTGAATATTACCGGGACGACTCCGGACGCGACGTATGTGGAGATCGTGGAGATTCCGGGGCATCCGTTCTTCCTTGGCTGCCAGTTCCATCCGGAGTTCAAATCGAAGCCGCTGGAGCCGCATCCGCTGTTTGCAGCGTTTGTGAAGGCGAGCTACGAGAATCGGGTGAAGGGGCGGAAAGACGAGCCGGTCAGGGTGGAAGTGGCGACGCAGCGCTGAGCGGGTAAGGCTGGAGAAAAGCCTCGAGAAGCTGCTCGGGGCTGTCAAGCTCCCGACCCGCGCCGAAGGAACGAGCCGCTGACTTCAGGGAACTTAGCCCGGCAACGAAACGAACAAAGTTGGGATCTTTCCCGGTTCGAATAGATATCCTGATATTAGGTAGAGAAAAGAACAGAGCTTGGCCCGCGCCAGGCTTTTTTCCTTGCGATCCTTTCGCCGGAGGGGTAATACCCAAAAGGTATTACCCAGCAACATTCGCGAAATCATGTGCTTGCAAAAGCAGGGGGGTGGGGGATACCCCCGTCCTGACGGACCAACACTCCGCCAGCGCTACACCTCGGCCGGCGTGTGAATGGCAATCTCGACCGTGGGATGGCTGAGCAGCGTGTTGTGGATCAGGCAGTGCTGAACGGCCCTCTCCACGCCCTCGCCCTCCTGGGCGCTCAAGGTGAGCGGCAGGTCGACTTCAATGCGGAAGTGGTCGAGTCGAGCGGGATTCGGGACCTTGTCAGCTTCAACACGGACGCGGGTGCCCTCACTGGCGAGGCCGTGTTTGCGCAGGTACTCGGCAGCGTAATAAGCGGCGCAGGCGCCCAGAGCGCCCACAAACAGTTCGGGCGGGGTCATGCCCTCGTCGAATCCGCCGTTTTCGGGCGGCTGGTCGCAGGCGATCGTATGCTGGCGGGCGCGGATTTCGAACTGGACGGCTCCGAGATGCTCGACGTGGACTTCGATCATGGAAGGGCTCCCTTCAGCGGGTACAGGCAGCTAAGCTAAATTGTTCGCCTCGGCGGAGGGCGCATCAGTGATGGGGGTCACGGGCTTGTTCACGCTGTGCGCTGAAGGCTGTAGGCTGTTGCTGTGAGCGGCGAATTTGAGATTGGGCCGGTGCGGGTGGGCGGCGGCGGGCTGTTTCTGATTGCCGGGCCGTGCGTGATCGAGGGCGAGAGCCATGTGCGCACGATGGCCGAGGCGATCCAGCGCATTACGTCCGACCTGGGCGTGCCGTACATCTTCAAGGCGTCGTATGACAAGGCGAATCGCACGTCGGCGGCGAGTTTTCGCGGGCCGGGGCTGGCGGAGGGCACGGCGATCCTGCGGCGGCTGGCGGAATCGACGGGGCTGCCGGTGCTGACGGATGTTCATGAAGCATCGCAATGCGATGTGGCTGCGGAAGGCGCGGACGTGCTGCAGATTCCGGCGTTCCTGTGCCGGCAGACCGATCTGCTGGTGGCCGCGGCGCGGACCGGGCGGGCGGTCAACGTGAAGAAGGGGCAGTTCGTCGCGCCGTGGGACATGCGCTACGCAGTCGAGAAGATTACGGCGACGGGGAATCCGCGGGTGGTTCTGACGGAGCGCGGCGCGACCTTCGGCTATAACAACCTCGTGGTGGACATGCGGTCGCTGGGGATCCTGCGCGGGTTTGCGCCGGTGGTGTTTGACGGGACGCATTCGGTGCAGATTCCGTCGGGGGCGAATGGGGTAACGGGC
>DATEPN010000297.1:0-12843 GCA_035273225.1 Acidobacteriaceae bacterium
GACGATGCCGCGAGTAGGTCCGGTCGCGGCGCTGAACTGGGCTCTGGAGATGGGTGATATCTCGCTTCCGGTCCATCAAACGGGCGGTGAGCTACTGCGGGCTGCGCGGCTGAGAACGTCGACCAGGCCTCGGTTGGGCACACACTGCCGGGCCGAAAACGAAGACAAAATGTGATCCAGCTCGGTCTCGGAGAGTCCTTGAAACAGGCTGGCATAGAGCGGCTGCATGAGCGTTCCGGTATAGAAGCACAACAGCGTCTGGCTGACGCACCGTACGTTGAGTCGTGGATCGAGCTGCGGATCGGACACGACCTGAAGAATCTCGCCGGCTAGTTTCGCCGTTGCATCCTTCACCGGGGTTGGTGGCAACCACTTCATCCAGTCGTCGGTGCCGAGCGCTCTCTTTTTCCGAAGAAGATCGCTGATCCGTTCCATGTACGCAGATGCCGGGTCCAGCGTAAGCATGCCCATCACGCCCACATCCTTGTAGTTCCATGTCGTCCAGTGAGCACCATTCCGTTCAAAGATGCCAATCTGATCGTCCAGGGCGCGAAGCCGATCGGGGTTCTCCTCGGGCGGTCCGTTATAGACAGACCCGAACTCCCCTACCCACAACGGAACGTCATGCTGCTGAGTAAACTGCGTGCCCTCGGCATCGAGGAAGAAGCGCTCCTGTTTTGCCAGGTCCCACACCTCGGAACCGCCCGCCGCGCCGGAAGGATAGGCGCCAGGATACTTGCCGGGGCCGAAGCCCGGTACCGTGTAGTTATGCGAGCTGTAGGCGAGGTTATCGTCGAAGGGCTTCTCAAAACCGGAAAACTGTTTCGCGTAGTTATCGCCCTCAAGGAAGACGATGTGGCGGGAGTCAATTTTGCGAATCGCCGACACGACTCGCCGGAAGACGGAATTCATCCGGTCCCAGCGCGGCTTGTAGTTGGACTGAATATTCCAGGGATAATCGCCGATACCGTTGTTCGAACAGGGCTCATTGAGGATGTCGTATCCCGCGATCACTGGCCTGTTCGCATACCGGCGTGCGAACTCCTGCCACAGGGCAACATAGCGGTCCTGATAGGACGGCACTGTCCAGAAAAGGCTGATGCGCGATGCGTTGTCAGAATGCCAATGGACGTTCTGCCACCCCTGCGCCGAATGCAGATCGAGAATGACATAGAGGCCATGCTTTTCGCAGTCCTTCAACACTCGATCGAGACGGGCAAAGCCAGCTTCTTTGTATTTGAAAGGAGCGGCATCGTCCTCGAAGTGCCGGTAGTTCAGCGGAATCCTGACAACAGAAGCGCCCGCTTTCCTGAGGAAGACGATGTCATCTTCATTGAAGAAGTAGTCGAGCAGGCGCTCGAAGAAGAACTGCGCTTTCGCGGGACCCAGCACCTCCGCCATCTGGGAACGGAGAGTGTGCTCTGCGCCGGGGTGGCCGTTAATGAAGTCTTCCATGTTCATCCAGCCGCCAGGACAGGTTCCCCTGAGTCGAACCTGATTCCCCTTGCTGTCGGTGATGTGACGTCCGCTGACGCGAAGAAATTCCATCTTGCTTTCGCCGTCAGAGGCACGCACCGGTCGCGGAGTAGCTGCTTGCTCCCCGCCTGCCGGCGCTGAATTTCCCGCAAGCGCTGCCGCCCCGGTAAACGCGGCCAGCTTAAGAAACTCGCGCCGCGGATGCATATCGGCTGCTTTGTTCGACATAAAAGCCTCTCGAAGTTCGGTTTGAACCGGATCAGATTTGATCCAGAGACTGCCGGAGCTTCCGCGCTGTGCCCATCTTCATGAAGCTGCGACGGGTGAATGAATCCACGATCCCCTCCCGCTGTCCTGGAGCCTTCCGGATTTTCGCGATCTCAATTTTGCCTGGTCAGCCGCTGATAAAGAGCCGGATCGAATTCCTCCAGCCCGGTGATGCTGTGCAAGTGGTTCACTGAAATCCATGGCAACCAGCTGCGGTGCGATCCAAATCCTCTGCGGCCCGGCCCCATTCCCCAATTCTCCTGCTGCCACCCGGGCCCATCCAGGTCATACGTGCGTCCAGGCAGCGCCAGCATGTTCTTGGTGTCGAACAGGAGAATGCGTGCCACATCCAGGTAATGCTCGTCGCGCGTCTCTTTGTACAACTCGGCAAACTCTGGCACAGCCCAATCCAGATACTCGTCCACTCCCCCTGGGCCGCGTGCCGAGATACCTTGCACGCCCACGGTGGACACGCCGCGCTTCCATTGCAGTTGCGCATCGTCCGCGCCGATCGGCATAGGAACGTTCCAAATCCAGATCCAGCTTTCGGTGTAGTTGCCCGCCGCTTCCGCGCGTTCCAGCCACTTCGGGGCTCTGGTGGCCTCATAGAGGGCAAGGAAAGCCTCGAGCGACAGCATGCCGGCTTCTTTATCGACGATGTTGGGATTGTCGGTTGTGCCACCGACAAACACTCCGTGTTTACCGTAGTTGTCCCACACATATTCGCCGGCACGAACCGCCGCGTCGAAGTAGCGCTGGTTGCCCGTGACCTTGCTGAGACTCACCAGCAGCGGTACCGGATCGTAACTGCTTGTTCCAGACTCTTCGTTCACCGCTCCTGTTCCGTTCTTCCAGCTCCTTGGAAAGGATCCGTCCTCCCGCTGCTGGGTCAATAACCAGTCCGCGAGTTGCTGGCACCAATGCAGCCAATCCGCATGGTCGCGCCCCTCCCGCTTCTCCCGCAAGTATGCATTCATCAAGGTGTGCATGCCCTCCGAAGGAGCCCTGAGGAAGAAAATGCCTGCGGGCTCGGAATCGGGCTTCCCGGTTTCCAGGTTGAAGCCTGCAGCTGCCGGAGGCGACATCGGCACCAGGCGAATGAAACTTTCGATAATCGCGAGCCCGGATTGCCGCATCTGCTTTCCGCGTGCGCTCGGGTCACGATCTCCTTCGCGCAAAAGCTCATCGGCCGCTTCAATCCCCTTCGAAACGAAGCCCATGTTGACCTTCGGCCAACGCCACAGCTCGCTCATCGATGGGTCCAGATCGACGCCCACGCTGCGCGCCCATGCAGCCAGACTCGCTTTTTGCCCCTGCGTCTCTTCCTCCGGATACGACGGAGGGCTGGTAGGACCGCTCGGGCCGGTGAAGATCGGCGTGCGATGCGAGCCCGGTTTCCCGGTGACTGCGTCAAACAGGAAAGGCACGCCGGCTCGGTCGTCCACGGAGATCACATGCGCCTCCAGATGATCGGTCAGCGTGTGCCGCACGACTGCCAGGTTGAGGCGTGTCACGGGCGGGTTCAGTGTCTTCCATGCCCATCGCCACACATCGCGCTCCATCCCCGGAAACGAATCGCTCTTCCCGAAGCGAAATCCAACCTGATAGGTGTGCGAGAACCCGCTCGTGACCGGGTGATAGCGCCGCCTCACCAGCGGAACAGACGGGCTCCGGATTCCGCGCGAGAACTCGCTCGTCGTTCCCGGGAACCAGAATCCGAGGTCCACACCACCGTCGGGAATTTGATGGACTCCGACCGCGCCAAACCGTATGCGCGAATCGATGACCGGCTTCGTTGCGGGAGCCGTCGTCTCTTCCCAGGTGGTGTCGCCGGCCGGCGATCGGTCCATGACCGCTGCCCAGCGACCGTCACGAAAAGACATTGCGAAAAGGGGCGCGGACAGCCAGTCCTCCCTGATTTCAAAGCGCTGGGCGCGGTAGTTCAACGTGCCGCCCGGCGCACTGTCTCCTGCGTGCGAAGGATCACCGTAGAGGACGCCGGGAGCCAGATACTCCAGGTCCGGCCAGGACACTGTGCGCAAAGTCGAGAGCCGAATTACCGAATAGAACCCGGCGTTCTCTTCTCCTCTTTTTACAGTCACTGTGCGGCTGAGGATCAGCGCATCCTCCGCGATCTTCCACCTGTCGATGAAGCGGAATACTGCCCCGTTTTCGTCTGCGACCGTGGCTTTCGCCACAATCCCCGTCGCCTCCCTTTGCACCGACTCATATCCCGCTGCAAGATCGCTGCTGTCTTCGTCGCTGCGAAACATCTCGATCTGTGCCGGCTTCTCCTGCCTCATCCACACATCGCCTTTTCCTGAGACTTCAATTCCCCACTCACCCAGATGGAAGCGGACGAACGAGACAACGGCTCCGGTCGTTTGCCCCAGCAAGATTCGGTTGGAAGGTGGTGCGCTTGTGTGCTTTTGCCGAGCGGACGAGGGCAATGTCCCCAACGCGCAGACGAGTGCTGCGGTCAGAATGATTCTGGTCATAGCATCTCGTGAAGAGGCCGGCGACATTGGCCCCGATCTTAGCAGGAGAAGACGCACTCCCCGCCCCTCAAGTGTCCTTGGCAGAGGCTCGTGTACAGCCAATGTCCAGCCGCGACCACTTCGGTGCGATCCGAACTCGTCATACAATCAGGAAAGCAAAGACATTCGCTCATGCGGAGGGATGTGTGAGCGGTTGAAACAGGCGGTCTTGAAAACCGCTGTACCCGAAAGGGTACCGGGGGTTCGAATCCCTCTCCCTCCGCCATACATCATCGACCCCTGGAATCCCTGGCCCACCCAACTGAGCCTTGGCTTCGCAGCAAAATGCTGCAACCATCCCGCACAATTTCCTGGCCGAGAACCAACCAACCCTCGTCATTTGTCCATCCATTCCGGCAAGTAGATTACGCCCCCGCATACGGTGACAATCGAAATTGCATGCGGCCGGCAGACGAGGCTGATCGTATGCACAAAATTTCGCGACGCGGGTTTCTTGGTACATTGGCGGCAGCCTCCCTGGCCAGGGCGGCAAACGCTGCGACGGTCTCCTCTTTCGTCCTCGATAACGAGAACGCCGCTTTGCCTTCCCCGCAGAACTCCGGGATCGAACACGTTGTTTTCGTGGCGATGGAAAATCGCTCCTTCGACCACCTCCTCGGCTGGCTGCCGCATGCCAATGGAAAACAGGCGGGCCTTACCTATCTGGATAAGTCAGGCCAGCCCCATTCCACCTATCACCTGACCGATTACCAGAATTGCGCGCTCGCCGATCCGGACCACTCTTATGCCGGCGGCCGTATCCAGTTCGACGGCGGCAAGTGCGACGGCTGGCTCCGGGCCGCGACGAATGATTTGTTCCCGATCGGGTATTACGAGGCACAAGACCTCAGCTTTCTAAGTCAGGCCGCGCCCAGTTGGACGACCTGCGATCACTATTTCGCCGCTACGCTTGCGCCGACATTTCCCAATCGTCTCTACATGCACGCGGCGCAGACGGATCGGCTCGATCAAAGCCTCGCATTGTCGACGCTTCCGACCATCTGGGATCGCCTGGCTGCGGCCGGACTCGACGGCCGATACTTCTTCAATGACATTCCGTTCACAGCATTTTGGGGAGCGAAGTACCTCGGCATCACTTATCCGTATGCCGAATTTGTTGCCGCGTGCGAGAGCGGCCTGCTTCCTCAGGTTTCCTATGTCGACCCGCGATTCGTCGACGAGGCCAGCGGCACGTCCAATGACGACCATCCTCACGCGGATATTCGCAACGGCGAAGCATTCCTCAATCAGGTGTACACGGCTGTGACGAACAGCCCGGCCTGGCCCAACACCGTTCTGATCATCACATTCGATGAGTGGGGTGGTTTCTTCGACCACGTGGCTCCCCCGCTCGGACCAATTCCGCCCGCAGACGCCGCGCTCGGGAGTGACGGGCGGCTGGGTTTCCGCGTGCCCGCGCTGATCGTCTCGCCATTCGCCCCCAGGCAGTTCGTGGCGCGGCGTGCCTTCGATCACACGTCGGTGCTCAAGCTCATTGAATGGCGATGGAATCTCGCGCCGCTCACGGTACGTGACGCCACCGCAAACAATCTGGCCGCCATTCTCGACTTTGACCAGCCCAACCTGAGCGCTCCCGCTTTCAGCGTACCGCCCGGTCCGTTTGGAGGTGCATGCACGTCCGGACTAGCGCCCGTGGTTCCTTCCAGCAGCGGCGAGCAGAATGAGTGGTCTGCCGTCGCGAACCTGGCACTGCAATACGGATTTCCAATCCCCCAGTGATTCATGGATGACGATCCGGCTACCGAACTCAATTCGGTAGCCAGGTCTCCGGCCATTAGAAGCGCCAACCTGAACTTTCGTGCCATCAAAAAACCGGCAGGCGCATCGTCTCCGCGGTACGCTCCTCTCAGACGCTTCCGGGCCCGGCGCCGCGCCAGGCTCCGTACACACCGGCCCGGGTCGCCGTCCCGCTCCTCGGGAGATGCGGAGGTTCCAATGCGCCAACTCCTCCTGACAATAATGTTGGTGGTCTTCCTCCTGCTCCTCACCCTTTTCGTGGCGACTCCGGTTGCGGCCGGGTTTGAAGGCCTCCGCTGACCGAGCGCGCTCGTCCAGTAGCCGCTGATATCACAGGCATTTGCTTGCCTGCTTCGCGCCGCCAACCTCCTCCGCCACCAATGTCAAAACCGTGCACATCCGGTGCAACTTACACCGGTGCAATCATTTGTCTGCCGAGCCCGACGCAACGGCTCATCCACCCCACAGCATCCCATGAAGTGTCGGAACTGTTTCGGCGCCCTGTTATGAAGGACAACGTCGTTCCCATGCCGAACGCGAACGTGCTCGTCCGCGGAACCATCCGCGGCATGGGTCGCCGTGGCCCCTGCGAACTTCTCGTGCGCCGGCAGCGTCGTGCCGGATCCACCGCCTTCGAGTACACCCAGTGGACTGTCCTCTCAGCGCCCGCCGATCTCCCTGACGGCAACTACGTAGTGACCACAGACGACGGCTACAACTTCCACGTCACGCGCGCCCATCGCGTCTGGCGGCAAGTTTCACCCCGTCGCACCCGCGAATCCGCCTAACACTTCTGTTGTGTGTTCCTGGCTGCCGCCTCCCTGTACCATCGGGACGCAACTTAACCTGCAATCAGGAGCCTCCTCCATGCAAATTCGTTTGCATCTCCGAAATCTTTTGCTTCCAGCGGTTTTCCTTTCGCTGACCTGCACCGCCATCGCCCAGGGTCACAGGGATTACGATCACGACCACGATCACGGCCACGGCAATGGACATCACGACCGCGACGACCGCGGCATGCCCCCCGGGCAGGCGAAGAAATACGGCTACTCCGACCGCGCCATGCCCCCGGGACAGGCCAGAAAGTATTTCCGCGACGATGATCGCGACCGCTTCTACGTGCATTACCGCCATGACGCGGACTACTGGCGTGGCCGCCGCCGTGTCGTCTTCGTTCCCGGTGCCGTCATCGAGCGCACCTACGCCGTCCGCCCTGTGCCGAGTTCCTACTGGGTCGGGGTCGTCGCCGCGCCTCCGCCGGGATACGTGTACGGCTACTGCAATGGCTATGTTGTCGCCTGGAACCCCACCACCCGCGTCGTCGCCGATGTCCTCGACCTCGTCTCCGCCGCCAGTGGCCACTAACGCCTGATTCGAAGGCCGCGATCAGCCCGCCTGCTGCTCGCGGCCTTCGGATACCTGGCTGGCAATCTGCGCAAACGCCGCTTCGATCACCCCATAGCACTCGCACGCAGCATGGCGCAGCGCGTTGTAGTCCGCAATCTTGATCGTTCCGCGATCCAGCGCGACCAGGCCCTCCCGCTCCAGCGTGCCCAGGCACTGCGTTACCGTCGACCGGTTCGCCCCGATCATCTCTGACAAGTATTCCTGCGAGATCTGGAACTCTTCGCTTCCGGTATGCAGGCGCGTGGTCAGCAGCCACCGCGCCATCCGCTGCTTCATGTTGTGCAACAGACTGCACGCGGCACACTGGATGGCCTGCAGGAAACGTGCGTGCATGAAGCGTCCGGCCAGCATCCCGAATGACTCGGACTCGGTGTAGAGTTCCTGCACCACAGCAATCGGAACGCGCAGCCCCTCCCCCGAAACCTGCATCACGCAGTGGTGAAAGCTGTCCGTTGCTCCCAGCAGGGCTGGCAAGCCGACGAACCCATAGCGGCCCGTCGGACTCCCGTCGAGAGTGCGTCCGTCGCTCATGCGCACCAGCTCAGACGCCATGCCTTCGTCGAGAAAGTAGATGGCGCTCGGCAGCTTGCCCGGCTCATAGAAGCTGAAGCGCGCGGGCAACTCCGCCTGCTTTGCTGCGTGGAGCAGTGCCGTCCTGTCTGTTTCCGGCAGCCCGGCGAGAAACTCGTTGCGCATTCTCACGGATGTCATGATGCGCCAACACTTTCGCAGTGTTGTTTCGCCAACAGACTGCGTTCTGCCTGGTCTAAAGAATAGGAGTAAGTACAGGCCCGGGATGAAAGCCCGCTTTCACAAATTGAACATCCCAGTTACAGGCAACGGTTTCACGCAATGAAACACGAACTTGATTCTCTCGGAGGGTATTCTTCATGATTCCACCGGCCAGCACGGACCCTTGCGGGTTCGCAGGCCTGCGCCGCGCCAGCCGCGCAGTTTGCCACCTCTACGACCTCGTCCTCGCCCCAACCCAGCTGAAAATTACCCAATACACGATGCTGCGCCAAATCGCCGACGCCGGCGAAATCGCGCATTGCGATCTGGCCCGTAAGTCCGTCGGATCCGAAGAGACTTTCTCCCGCCGCCTCGCCTCCGCACGCAAATGTGGATGGGTCTCCATGCGCGTCGGCGACCGCCAGCGCCGCGTCTACCGCCTGACCGATAAAGGCATGCAGGTCCTCCGCGAAGCGACTCCCTACTGGGAGCGCGCTCAGGACCGCATGCGCCGCGAACTGGGTGACTCCGACTGGCAGGCGCTCCTCACTCTGGCACAGCGGGTCGCCGACGCCGCCATTCGCGCCGAGAGTGCTCCGCACAGGAACTCCCGGCCCATCGCCGTCGATCCCCTCAGCTCCGGGATGATTCCCATCCCGCTGTCGCGCAAGCGAGAGGACGAGCACTCCACCGTCACAGCCGCGTAGAAGTGATTGCGTGCCGCCTCGGTGGCGGCACGCCCCCTGCGGAAGCTTCGCGTAGTCCGTCACGAAAACGCGCAGCGACTTGTCCGGCATCGCCTTGATGCTGCCCTTCACCATCTGGCACCAGTACTCGTCGAGATAAAAGTCGAACGGATCGGCTGGCGTCGAGTCGATCATGTCCAGGTGCGAGTCGAACATCTCCTCGCGTCCGTACTCGATACGGCCGCCGCGCATCGCGATGTAGTTCTTCCCCGGATGCAGCTTCAGTTCCGGCCGGCCGCTCCCGAACAGCAGCACCAGGCTGTTGCCCGCAATCTTTGCCGCAGACAGGCGCGCCCGAATCTGCGGCGGCGGAAATGCCGTCTGCGGATCGATCAGAAAAGAGTTCTTGTCCACGGAAAGCCCATGCAGCCCCTTCTGGCTCACCAGGTTCTCCATGCTGAACCCGAGCGCATCCATCATCCCCTTCACCGGAAGTTTCGCCGCATGCACCTCCCGCACGCTGATGCGGATGCGGTTGTCATTCGTAATGCCGACTCCCGCCGTCGCGTCGAAGCCCACATGCAGCCCCTTCTTCATCGTTCCGTGGATGCGCAGCGCATCGCCCTCAAACGCGATGCGCACATCCTTCAGCTGCGCCTTCGGCGAACGCAGCAGCCAGCTGTTCATCAGCGCCGTCATCTGCGCTGCGCTCATCCGGAACTCCGCCGCATCCGTTCCCACCGCGAACGAGGACGGATCATTGAAGCTCGGCGCGTCATGCCCCGCCGTCGGCAGCAGCGCTCCCCGCAGCGCAACCACATTCACCGTCAGAGAAGGCGAATAGCGAAACAGCACATTCGCCATCTCGACCCCCGGCGCATTCTGCCGCGCATTCTGCTGATCAGGCTGCTTGCCGTCCTGCGCCGCACAGAAGGCTGCAGCCAGCAAACAAATTTGGACGAGACTACGAGAGGTCCTCACGTCGAAATCGGATGCGTCGCCATGCGGGGATGTTTGCGCGATGACATTGTTTTGACACTTCGCTCGGAATCTGGCCCTTTACTCCCGCGCACAATGTGTGGCCAGCCGGCTCACCAGAATCACATCCGTCGTCGTGCTCTCATCGCGAAACAGCAGCGAGCACAGCTGCCACTTCCCCGCATCCATCTGCGCCCACTCGAACAATACGCCCGATCCGCGCGGGCCACGCACCCGGACGCCCAGATGCGCATTCTTCCCGCGCACCTTCGCCTCCGGAAGCCGCCCGAACCGCAACGGCTCCCCAATCGCCTCGCGCACCTCACTCGACCGCCGCGCCGCATCCGTGGCGAGCGCCATCGGCTGCTGCACCGTCTGCTGATACCGGACAAAGAGAAATCCGCCGACCGCCAGCCCCGCAACCGCCACCATCACTCCGACATTGCGCGACCGCTGCCCCACTGCGGCAGGATACTCCGGAACATTCTGCTTAGCCCCCGCGCCGCACCTTCAACAGCGCCCGCCGCTCTCGCAGTACCGATTCGCAGCCGCCAGATACTGCGTCCAGTCTTCCGCAATCCCACGCTGCGCCGTCCCCAGAGGCATCCTCCCCGCCTTCACTTCATCCGCAAGATAGTTTTCGACGCGATCTTTGACCTTGAAAAATCGCTCGTGGAGGCTCACCGCATCCGGTCCACACTCCGGCCAGATGTTCCCCAGTCCATCCGCACCGCCCAGTTCCAGCGGCACCAGATGATCCAGTTCGCACACCTGATCCTCTCCGGAGTTCCTCTTCGGCTTGTGAATCGCATACCAGCCGTACAGGACGTGCTTCTCCGCCTCGTTTGTCTGGCAATTCCGCACGCACGCCGTCCGCCATCGAGGATCCGTCAGCACCTCCGCACTCACCGATGGATCCACACCGCCGGGCGTGCATCGCGGATCAGGCACCGGATAGCCGTTCCTCGTCATCGTCGTGCACCCGCCATCGTCAGGCGCAGACCATCGACCGAAGTACTCCGACTGGCAGGTCGTCGCAAACGCCTCGCACGCCGCCGGCACTCTTCGTTCCCGATGCCCGCGGCCGTAGGAGTAGAGATCACCGCCGCCCGGCGGATAGCCGCGCCCCCCATGGCGCGTCGAATGGTGTTCGGACCGAGGGGACGACACAACTCCGGACCGCCGAAGAATCGTTACCAACACTGCGACAAATACAAGCAGGCCCAGAAGAAGGATGGAAGGAGTACCGGAAGATCGACGAGCCATTCTCCTTCATCGTACGGGCACACAGACCCTCCACGATCTGTGGACAACGCCCGGAATTTGTTCCTGCCCTCCAGGCTTTCGCCTGACCGAAGTCGCTTTCGCACAATCATGGCTGTATCCTGGAAAAGAGTTCAGGTCGCGTTTGAGATCGCCCGGAATCCGGGCACGTCCAGCCACCGGCTCAGCCCGCATTGAACACTCGTTCTCCCTATGGACCCGTCCCAGCCAACGCAACCGGCCTCCCGCGCAGAAGTCCTCGCGTCCTCCACCCGAAACCTCCTGCCCTGGCTGGTGGCCGTCGCCTTTTTCATGGAGTCGCTGGACACCACCATCCTCAATACCGGTGTCCCCGTCATTGCCAAAGCCCTCAGCGTCACCGCCCTGGCCATGAAAGCCGTCCTGGCCAGCTATACGCTCGCCCTGGCCATCTTCATCCCCATCAGTGGCTGGATGGCCGACCGTTTCGGCACGCGCAAGGTCTTCGCCGCCGCCATCGGCATCTTCACCCTGGGCTCTCTGCTCTGCGGCATCTCCACCAACATCCACGAGCTGGTCTTCTGCCGCGTGCTCCAGGGCTGCGGCGGCGCCATGATGGTTCCCGTCGGCCGTCTCACCCTCGTCCGCGCCTTTGCCAAGCACGAACTTGTCCGCGTCATGAGCTACGTCTCCATCCCCGCGCTCATCGGCCCCATGCTCGGCCCGGTCGCCGGCGGCCTCATCGTCGATTACCTCCACTGGCGCGTCATCTTCTTCCTCAACATCCCCATCGGCCTCCTCGGCCTCGTCATGGTCTACCTCCGTCTGCCCGACTATCGCGAGCAGGACACGCCGCCTCTCGACCTGCTCGGCCTCATCCTCTTCGGCTCCGGAATCGCCCTGCTCTCCTATGTCCTCGAAGTCTTCGGCGACCACACCCTCAGCGTCCGCGAAATCCTCAGCCTGCTCGTCATCGCCTCCGCCCTGCTGGCCGGCTACTGGCTGCATGCCAGGGAGAGCCGGTTCCCGCTCCTCCGCCTCGCGCTCTTCCGCCTCCGCACCTTCCGCGCCGCCGTCGGCGGAGGCTTCATCACCCGTCTCGGCATCGGCGGCGTGCCCTTTCTCCTGCCGCTCCTCTATCAAATCGGCCTGGGCTACACCCCGGTCCAGTCAGGACTCATCATCATGCCCCAGGCCCTTGCAGCCATGGTGATGAACCTCTTCATGACCCGCCTGCTGAACCGTTTCGGCTACCGCTATATCCTCATCTCCAACACCTTCATCATTGGTGTCCTGCTCGTGCTCTTCGCCACCATCGGACTGCGCACGCCCCTCTGGTACATCATCCTGCTCGCCTTCCTCTATGGAGCGTTCAGCACCCTGCAGTACACCAGCATGAATACGCTGGTCTATGCCGACGTCGTCGAAGAGGACACCAGCGCCGCCAGTACCATCTTTGCCACCATGCAACAGATGGCGCTCAGCTTCGGCGTCGCCATCGCCGGTCTCGCCACCGCCTTCTTTCTTCCCGAACACATCTGGTCGGTGCCCGTGGTCTTCATCCACGGCATTCACAAAGCCTTCGTCGCCCTCGGCGTGCTGACGGTCGTCTCCACCGTCGTCTTCCGCAGCCTGCGCCGCCGCGACGGCCTCTCCATCAGCCGCCAGAAGCTGGTCCATGCCGGATAGACCTTCCGCCGAACGGCTTACTTTGGAGGCCTGTGAGCTGTCATCCTGAGAAGCGCAGCATGTACAGGCGC
>DATEPN010000298.1:0-4167 GCA_035273225.1 Acidobacteriaceae bacterium
GCGAGGACGAGATTCGCGCGCTGGTCGAGACGGCGCACGACTACGGCATGAAGGTCGCCGTCCACGCGCATGGGGCTGAAGCAATCCGTCGCTCCGTCATTGCGGGCGTCGATTCCGTCGAGCACGGTACGTTCATGGACGATCAGGACATCGCCCTGATGAAGCAGCACGGCACCTTCTATTGCCCCACGGTCTACACCGGCCAGTTTGTCGCGGAGCAGGCGAAGAAGGGCGCGTATCCGGCGACCGTCGCAGCGAAGGCGATTGCGATTGGGCCGCAGATTCTCAGCACGGTGAGCCGCGCCTACAAGGGCGGCGTGAAGTTTGCCTACGGCACTGATGCCGGCGTCTATCCGCACGGGCAGAACTGGGAGGACTTCATCTATCTCGTGAAGGCCGGCCTGCCGCCCGCCTACACGCTGCAGACGGCCACCATCAACGCGGCGCAATTGCTCGGCCACGAGGACACTCTGGGCAGCGTCGCTCCGGGCAAGTTTGCCGATCTGGTCGCCGTCCCCGGCAATCCGCTGGATGACATCAGCGTCATGAGCAGAGTCAATTTCGTCATGAAAGCCGGCGTCGTCTACAAGCGCGACGGCAAAGAGTTGCTGCAGGCGGAGTAAACTGCGCGGTTCCTTCCCCCACCCGAGAGCGCAGGTTCAACCAGAAGGAGCATTGAGCATGAAGAGGATGCATTGTGCAGGAATCGCGGCGAGCGTGTGCCTCGCGGTGGGGGCGGCTGCACAGACCATCGCACCGCCGCCGCAGGACCCGACACTCCCCGCTGACAAGTACATCTGGCTCGAAGAGAACAGCCCGCGCGCGATGGAGTGGGTCAAGTCCGAGGATGCACGGACCGCGAAGATCATGGAAGCCGATCGGCGCTTTGCCCAGTACAACGAAGAGGCGCTCAAGGTGGCCGAAGACCCGAATCGCCTGCCTGTGCCCAGCCTGCGCGGCGACCTGGTGTACAACTTCTGGCGTGACAAGACGAATGTGCGCGGGATCCTGCGGCGCACTTCACCCGCGGACTTCAACAATCCGAATCCGCACTGGGAGACCGTGCTCGACATCGATGCGCTGGGCAAGCAGGAGAACCAGAGCTGGGTGTATCAGGGGCTGGGCTGCCTTTATCCGGGCGATCGGTTCTGCGTTGTATCGCTTTCGGTCGGTGGCGAGGACGCGTCGACAGACCGCGAATTCGACCTGAAAACCGGCAAGTTTGTCGAGAGCGGATTCGTGTCACCGCACAGCAAGCAAAACCTGGCGTGGGAAGACAAGGACACGCTGCTGATCGCACGCGACTGGGGCCCGGGCACGATGACGAAGTCCGGCTATCCCTTTGTGGTGAAGGAGTGGAAGCGCGGCACGCCGCTGGAGGGCGCGCAGGAGATCTTTCGTGGCGAGCCGGACGACATTGGCGCCAGCGGCTTTGTGCTGCACGATGCCCAGGGCGAGCAGCTGAGCCTGTTCCTGCGCCGGGTTACATTTTTTGAATTGCGCTACTGGGTCAAAACACCGCAGGGCCTGAAGGAACTCGCGCTGCCGAGGAAGGCCGATCCCGCGGGGCTGCTGGCCGGGCGCTTTCTGGTTCAGCTGCATGAGGACTGGACGCCCAATCCGGGTGGGCCCACATTCAACCAGGGATCGCTGGTCTCGCTGTCCCTCCCCGACCTGCTCCGCGATCCGGTGCATCTCCAGCCGACGACCGTCTTCGCGCCCACCGCCGATGAGTTCCTCAGCGACTCCGCGACCTCGCGCACGCGGCTAATCGTCACCACCCTCAAGCACGTCCTTGGACGCGCCTATGTCTACTCGCCCGCCGGCAAGGACGACTGGACGAAGAAGGTGCTCGACGTCCCCGAAAACAGCACCGTGCAGATCGCCACCGCCAGCGATACCACCGACCAGTTCTTCCTCAGGACCGCCGGCTTTCTCACCCCGCCGGCTCTCCTCGCCGGTGACGCCTCGACCGGACAGCTGACGCCCTCGCGCAGTCAGCCCCCGCTTTTCGACGCCTCGCAGAATATCGTCGAGCAGCTCTTCGCCACATCGAAGGACGGAACCCGCGTCCCCTATTTCGTCGTCCATCGCAAGGACATGCAGCCGAACGGCAACCATCCCACGTTGCTGAACGCGTACGGCGGCTTTGAAATCGCGATGACGCCGGCGTACTCGGCCTACCTGGGCAAGCTGTGGCTGGAGAAAGGCGGCGTCTATGTGCTGGCGAACATCCGCGGGGGCGGTGAATTCGGTCCGGCTTGGCACGACGCTGGCCTGAAGACGCATCGTCAGCGTATCTACGACGACTTTGCGGCCGTGGCCGAGGACCTGATTGCCCGGAAGATTACCTCGCCGCGTCATCTCGGCATCATGGGCGGCAGCAATGGCGGCCTGCTCATGGGCGTGGAGATGACGCAGCACCCGGACCTGTGGAATGCCATCGTCATCCAGGTGCCGCTGCTCGACATGTTGCGCTTTGAGCACATCGCCGCCGGCGCCAGCTGGGTCGGCGAGTACGGATCGGTCAGCGTCCCGGAGGAGCGTGCCTTTCTTGAGAAGATCTCGCCCTATAACCAGCTCAAACCGGACGTGAAGTATCCCGAGCCGTTCATCTTCACCACAACGCGCGACGACCGCGTCGGTCCGCAGCACGCGCGCAAATTCGCGGCGAAGATGGAGGAGTTCCATGAACCGTTTCTCTACGATGAAATTATCGAGGGCGGCCACGGTGCCGGCGCCGATCTGAAGCAGGACGCGCGTACCTGGGCCGAGACGTATGTGTATTTAGCGGAGAAGCTGATGTGACGGGAAGCTGCCGGTTTTGCGACGCGCGTTTCGCGGATGAGCCGCCGTAACTCACGCGTTCAAAGGAATCAGTGCGCCCCAGCTGTGGTAGCCGGGTTTTGACGTGCAGATGCTGCTGAAGGCTCAGATCGGCAATTGCGTGGCTTACCGAAGCGCTCCATCAATGCGATCGCTGCAGCCGCAACAATCACCCCGCCAAAAAGATCGACTGCGTAATGCCATTCAAACAATACGGTGGCGGCGGCGATCAGAATGTCGATGGGGATCAGGAACCAAACGATCCGGCGCCATCTTCGCAGAAACCACAGTGCGATCAGTGGCTGTGCCAGGTGCATGCACGGAAACGAGACGTAATACTCCGTAGAGAGCGGAACCGGAAGGTGATGCTGTCGCGAGCGCAACTGTTCCCTCAGAGCCATTTGGCCGTCCATCAGCATCCTGGGGAACCCTGCTTGCGCGTGCGTGGCGCAACTGAAATGGGGGTCGAAGGTTGGGAAAAGAGCCCAAATCGTCATGGTGAAAAGATAGGCCAGCATGATGCTGGAAACGAACCTCATGGCCTCGCTTCGTCCAATTGCGAAGCTCAACAGCACAAGCGTGGCTCCGATCTGCGCGAACAAAGCGAAATAAGAGACCATGAGTAGGTTCGTGACGGCCGGCGGAGCCGTCGCAGCAAACCGATGCCCTAATTCGGAGACGCTGTGTCCGAACAAGAGCCAGGAATCGAGCCGCGCCAGGACATGGCTGTAGTCGGCCGAGCGGTCAGTGACCACGACCGCGTTATACCCGAATACGGTGATCAGCCCGATGAACAGGTAAAGGCCCGGCAGGAGCGGTTGCCCCAACCACCGGAAGGAGATTCCTCTTTCGTAGATCTCGAGCATCGAGATTGCGATCACGGAGAAAAGACAAGCCGCCAGAGGTGGAAAAAGATAACAGCAAAGCGCAGTGAGCAGAATGAGAACGATGAGACGGGGCAGGCTGTGTTGATATCGATTCTTGAAAGGCAACACGGTGCTCCGAGGCATTCCGATCCCGGAAAGAAGCACGGCGTAAGCGATGCTCTGGGCGCTGATGGCCGCGTACCGACCCAGAAAATCGGATGGTGAAGAGCCCCATGGAATGTTCCTCAGATGCAAAGCTATGAGAAGCGCGAGGAAGAAGATCGACGTGACTGTCAGCCCCAGATAGCGAGTCAGACCGTGTGCGAGTTTCCTCACAAGCGTGAGGTCAGCGGGGTTCGCCCGGGAAAGGCTGGGTGCGGTTCCTGTGCTCATTCGAGGTGACGAGCCGGTTCAGAAGAGGGGCTTGTTCGCACAATCATAGCTGGGAAAGAAGCGGAATAAAACGACAATCGGC
>DATEPN010000299.1:0-6434 GCA_035273225.1 Acidobacteriaceae bacterium
TGGCCGGGAAGACGCGCTTGTCGACGAGCTTCCGGTCGAGGATGATTTCGCAGTTGCCGGTGCCCTTGAACTCTTCGAAGATGACTTCGTCCATGCGCGAGCCGGTGTCGACGAGGGCGGTCGCGACAATGGTAAGGGACCCGCCTTCCTCGATGTTCCTTGCGGCGCCGAAGAAGCGCTTCGGGCGCTGCAAGGCATTGGAATCGACGCCGCCTGACAGCACCTTGCCCGAGGGCGGAACGATGGTGTTGTAAGCGCGTGCCAGACGGGTGATCGAGTCCAGCAGGATCACCACGTCGCGCTTGTGCTCGACCAGGCGCTTCGCCTTCTCGATGACCATCTCGGCGACCTGCACGTGACGCACGGCGGGCTCGTCGAAGGTGGAGGACACGACCTCGCCCTTCACCGAGCGCTGCATGTCGGTGACTTCTTCGGGGCGCTCGTCAATCAGCAGCACGATCAGCACCACTTCGGGGTGGTTCGCCGTCACCGAGTTGGCGATGGACTGCAGCAGCATCGTTTTGCCGGTACGCGGCGGAGCGACGATCAGACCGCGCTGTCCTTTGCCGATCGGCGTCAGAAGATCCATCACGCGGCCGCTGATGTTCTCGCGCACCGTCTCCATCTTGCAACGCTCCTGCGGATAGAGGGGCGTCAGATTGTCGAAGAGAATCTTGTTGCGGGTTTCTTCCGGCGACTCAAAGTTGATCGCCTCGATCTTCACCAGCGCAAAATACTTCTCACCCTCATGCGGAGGCCGCACGTTGCCGCTGATCGTGTCGCCCGTCTTCAGGTCGAACTTGCGAATCTGCGACGGCGAAACATAAATGTCGTCCGGGCCAGGCAGATAGTTGTAGTCGGGCGAGCGGAGGAAGCCGTAGCCGTCAGGCAGAATCTCCAGCACGCCCTCGGCGAAAATGTGGCCTTCTTTTTCGCTTTGCGCCTGGAGGATTTTGAAGATCAGGTCCTGCTTGCGGAGTCCGCTGGACCCGGGAATTTCAAGCGTGCGCGCGATGCGGCTCAGCTCGGTAATGTTTTTTTCTTTCAGTTCTGCGATGGTCATCGATCACCTGCGGCGAGTTTTGATTGGGAGGGGTGCTTGCGTAGGAAGGATTGGATCAGGATTGAATTGCAGAGTTGTTGCAGGATTGCCGGGGGCCCGGAAACACGCCCAGGAGGGCGGTTTCCGAACTAGGCCGCGCGGCGGGTCTGCTGCGATTGCTGCTGCGGAATGGCGAAAGATTCCTGCCGGTTCACGGCCGAGCCCGCCACCGGACTCGAATCCCGGAAGCGGACCAGCACGTCGTTCATCGTATCCTGCAGCCGCGTGTTGGGCTTGTGCAGCTTACGGGTCGCCTTCGAGGCGAGCTGGCAAAGCTGGTACCGGTTGCTCACATGAGTGAGAGCGCCAAAAATAAGTTCAGAACGCATAATCAATCTCCTTGCTGTATGTAGGTGTCCAGCCTTGTTTCGAATTCACAGAACAACCGCTGTACCGAATGGCCAGGCAGGTTGGGGAGTAGTCCCGGAAGGCTATATCGGTTAGACGCGCGAACCGGCTCTTCTGGTCAACTATTTTTCTGGGAACCTTTACTGCCGGATCTCCTCGGTCGCCTGACACCCTCTGGCCTGAATTCCGACGACGATGCGTCTGCATCGTCCCCTCCAATGGAGGAGGACACAAACGTTCGACGTGGGCCGGAGCTTTCAGGACGGCGGCAAAGCACCGAGGGGGTCAATCGACAGCTTTGAAAATACCCTCGCATCCCGCCAAGGTCAACCCCTTTTTTTCATAGTGGGAATCCGCGAGGGTTACCGAAATTGGAAAACCCGTCTATGTTTCTGAGGAGCCGAAAGATAGGGAATCAGGGAAAGCGGCTCCTGCAGAGTTTCTGCTGCGATCCGCTCTCCCGATTCTCATAGCCTAAAAAGGATCGCCGCCTCAGGCCAAGAATCTAAGTCCCTTGTTGCGAATGGCTTACACAGCGGTCAGGGAGTTTGGGCCGGGACGAGCCGAACACGCCAATTTGAACAGAATTCCTGATCGTTTGCTCCAGTCCGCGCCATCCCTGGAGCGTGAGCGTGTCGTCACGCAGATCAGCTTTCACTCGTACCGCAGCGCCTCGATCGGGTCCAGATTGGCCGCGCGGATCGCAGGGACCAAGCCACTGACAATCCCCACCAGCGCCAGAATGGCCGTCGCCAGCACAACAATCCCCGGCGAGATGATGAGGCGGATATCCGCCGCTTCGGCATTGCTGGCAATGGCGCTGTAAAAGGTAATCCGCCCTACGCCGATGGAGACAGCATACGCCAGCAAAATCCCCAGCACGCCTCCGGTCGCCGAGATAACCAGCGACTCCGACAGGAATTGCAGCAGGATGTGCCGCTTCTGCGCTCCCAGCGCCTTCTCGACGCCAATTTCCCGGGTGCGCTGCTGCACGGCCACCAGCATGATGTTCATCAGCCCAATCCCGGCGATCCCCAGGGTCAGCGCGCCAATGAACAGCAGCAGCCCCTCCAGCGCCAGCGTAATGATGCGGAACTGCTTCAGCTGCTTCATCAGATTCGCGACGTAGATGGCGTTCTGATCCGACGGCTTGAAGTTGTGCAGCACGCCCAGCGTATTCCGCACCGCCTGCTCCACGGCCGTCCCGTCGCCGTGGTACGTCATCCAGATGCCGCCCAGGTACTTCAGGCTGGAGAAGTCGCTGAAGGTGTCGAAGGGGATATACACCTGGCGGTTGACGTTATCGTTGTTCCCCTCCTGCATCTTCGGCGCGAGGACTCCGATGACCCGGAAGCCGACCCCGTTGATCCGGATCCGCTCCCCGATGGCGTAGCGCCCGTCGAAGAGCATGGTCTTCGCTTCGGACCCGATGACCGCGACATGCGCGCGGCTGTCGTCGTCCTGATCGCTGAAGAAACGCCCCTGCGCGATATCAAGCTTGAGTATCTGCGGGATGTCGGCGCGGTAGCCGTTCACGTTCCACGTGTACATGTGCTCGTCGCTCGCGACCGGCAGTTCCTTGAACATGCCCGGCGAGACGTGCACCAGCCCCGGCACCGTAGCCCACAGCCGGTCGATGTCCTCCTGCGTCAGCCGCACCTGCACCCCGGCCTTGCTGCCACCGGCCTGCTCCGAGGTGCGTCCGGGAAAGACGCCGATGAGATAGGTTCCCCACGCCGCAAAGATGCTCTGGATCGCCCGCCCGAACCCCGCTCCATAGGCCAGCAGCAGCACGACCGTGGCGATGCCCCAGGCCATGCCGCCAATGGTGATGAACGTGCGGCGGCGGTTGAACACCATCGCCTCCCACGCCTGGCTCCAGATGTCGCGCAGCATAATCCCTTCCAGACAGCACTCATCAGTTAGCAGTTAGCAGTGGTCCACCGGGAATTGAGAACTGGCGGCTGATAACTGAGAACCAACAACTAAGAACTACTTTCCCTCAAGGCTTCCACCGGCTCCATCGACGCCGCCTGCGCCGCTGGATACAGCCCCGCCACAACCCCGCAGATGCTCAGCGAAACCAGGGCCACGGCCGCGGACCACGGCTGCAGCCGTGGCGGATCAAATCCTGACGGCGCATTGTTCCCGATCACGGTGCGCAGCACAAACATGAACAGAGCCGATCCGCCGATCCCGATCAGTCCGCTGACCGCCGTGAGCGTCAGGCCTTCGAGGAAAAACTGCGTCAGGATGCTGCGTTTTGTTGCTCCCAGTGCTTTGCGCAGGCCAATCTCGCTGGTTCGCTCCGTTACCGCCACCAGCATGATGTTGACAATCCCTACGGCACCCAGCGTCAGCGTCACCAGGCCCACGCCGCCCAGAAACACGTCCATGGCATCGAAGATCTTGCCCACCATATTCATCGACTCGATCGTGTCCCACACGTTAAAGGCATTGGGCGCGTCGGGATCGAAGCCGTGCCGCCGCGCGATGATCTGCTCCACCTCGTGCTTGGCGATCACGTTGTCGCCGTGCAGCCGCGGCTGGAAGTTGATCGAGTCGACCGCATCGCGCGGCACCGCATAGCCTTTGAGCGGAAACATCTCCTGCATCACGGTCAGCGGGATATAGACCTGCTGGTTCTGAAAGTCGGCGTTGCCGAAGCCGATATGGTCTGCAATGCCGATCACCGCGAAGCGCGTGCCGTTCAGGATGACGAAATCGCCCACCGCCGGACGTCCTGGGAAGAGCAGCTTCGCGCTCTTCTCCCCGAGCACGATCACACGGTTGTGGTTCAGCAGGTCGCTCTCATTGAGGAAGCGGCCCTGCGCAATCGGCATGAACCGCACGCCGTCGTAGTTTGGCTCGACGCCCAGAACGCGCCCGCCGGCGGTCTGATACTGGCTCTGCTGCTTGATGTCGCTGCGCTGGATCAGCGCCGTCACGGACCGCAGATCGCCGGCCTGGCTCCGCAGCGCCTGCTCATCGCCGAGGGTCAGGTAGTAGAAGCGCATCCCGGTATGCTGGCCCGCCACCGAGGGCACATTGCCGCCCCACATCATGATGATGTCGTTGCCCAGCTGCGCAAACTCGCGCTTCTGTCCGGACCGGAAGCCTTCGCCGACGCCCACCAGCAGCAGCAGCGAGCCCACACCCCACGCGATCCCGAACATGGTCAGGAACGAGCGCAGCTTGTTGGCGCGGATGGCCAGAAACACCTGCCCGAAGGTGTCGCCCAGGCTCTGCATAGACTGTGCAGCAATACGCGAAAGGCCGGCTCCGGGTTCCGTTCTTCCGGGCCCGGTTCCGGCCTTCGTTCCTGTGTTTCTCTCCTGTGGATTCGACGTGCCTGGTCCGCCGCCGTCACGTCCTCAGGGAGAAATAATCACCAGCCTCGGAAAATAAGTGCGGTAGCGCGCAGCATCTCGGGTGAGCATCCCGAGCTGATCGATGGCTGCATGCGCACCGATGTAGAAATCCGGAAGTGGAGCAGTCCGCGCTCCGCCCCGTTGTCGATACGCCAGAAATGCCTTTCCGGCCAGAAAGGCAGCCGCCCAGGGAAGCGCCGCCCGCTGATACAGATTGTGTGGCAATGCCGCTTCGAGAGCTTCGATAGTAGCGTAGCCGATCGACAGTTCGGCATACACGATGGGATTGATAACCAGCGTTGAGTACTCCGCACAAATGGCCAGCGCCTCGGCAGACCATTCACCCCAGGACGCATCATTGGTGGCCACGTCCAGCAGGACGTTGCTGTCCACCAGAACACCCCGGCACCCCTTCAGGCGCGCCGCCAGCTCCGCGGGAATTGCAGTCACTTCGTATTCCGGCGAGTGCTCCTGGTCCCACGCGTGAGCGCCAGGATTTGGTCCGTGCTCATCCGCGTATCGGCAGTTCCCCGGAGCGCCTCGACGGCCCTCCGCCCCCTTGGGCTGTTGCCACTTTTCCCTGTCGCCTTCCGGATCCGCGCGTGGTCTCCGCTCAGCTCGAACTCCACCTCAGTGTGCGGAAGCAGCCCCAGGCGATTCCGAATCTCCTGCGGGATGGTCACCTGCCCTTTGGACGTGATCTGCATGTAATACTCCTACTGGTAAGAGTATTACACGGTGCTGGTTCGGCTCGTTGGACACGCCTACTCCGCCACCGTCACCACGTAGGAGCCGCCGAACAGCGCCGCGCCAATCAGTAAGACCAGCAGGCCACAAAGGTAGATGGGCGCTCCCGGAATCAGCGCACGCAGAAAGATCAGCAGCCCCAGCCCGACGGCCCCGACGACCATCCCGCTGACCTTCAGCCCCTGCTTCCGGTGCACCGTTGCCAGCCGATCCTCTTCGCGCAGCAGTTCCAGGGCGGAAGCTGCGGCCGGACCCTGGGCCTCGGCCACCTTCTTCAGCATGTCCGCCTTGTAATAAGCCTCGCGCTCCTTGCGCCGCGCATCGGTCCACACCGAAATGGAAATCATGGTGAACAGCGCAATCGCGCCGACCGCCAGAAATCCAAACGCCGACATCGCCTCAAGTCCATGTTCCGGCATCGCCATTCCTCCTTGCTCAACCCGTACGACCAGCGCCGCGCTTTCACGGTTTCAAAATCTTTCGCCGATTCTCCTCGACACAAAAAACGCAACCGCGCATCCTTGTGCCAGGTCACACCGACAAAGGAAACGCGCGTGGAAGCCGCAAGGCAGGACGATCGGGCCGTGGTCAACCGGGTGCTCGCGGGCGAAACGGAAGCCTTCGCTCTGCTCGTCGAGCGCTGGCAGATCCCGCTCGTGAACCTGGCCTGGCGCTACTGCCGCGACCGCGGACGCGCGGAGGAAATGGCGCAGGAGGCTTTTCTGCGCGCCTGGCGCAATCTGGCTCAGTGGCGGGGCGACTCGGCCTTTTCGACGTGGCTCTTCGCACTGGCTGCGAACTGCTACCGCACCGAGTTGCACCGCATCCCGGCCGGCATGCAGTCGCTGGACGAGATTGCCGAGCCT
>DATEPN010000300.1:0-10105 GCA_035273225.1 Acidobacteriaceae bacterium
CAAAATCCTCACCCGCGTCAATGTCGAAGACCGGGGCTACTCGCGCGAAGCCCACATCGGCATTGCCAAAGTGCCCGACGACCGCCTCGACCGCCTCGCCGCCCTTTTCAACCCCAAAAAGCTCATCCACGCTACCGTCGAATACGCCGACGTGGCCGCCGTCAGCCAGGAAGCCCTGAAGGAGACCGCCTTCCTTGCCAGCCTTCGGAACGTCGACGCGCTCATCCATGTCCTCCGCGCCTTCGAGAACGAAGCCGTCCCCCACGTCGGCTCCATAGATCCAGTGCGCGATGCGAAGAACCTCGAGTTCGAGCTCATGGTCTCCGACTTGACCCAGGTCGAAAAGCGCCTCGAGCGCCTCGAAAAGGACCTGAAGAAGATGCGCACCGCCGATCTGGAGAAGGAGAACGCCCTGCTCCTCCGCTGCAAGGAGTCCCTCGAAGCCGAGAAACCCCTGCGCGAACTCGAGATGTCGCCGGAGGAGAAGAAGCTCATCCGCGGCTTCATGTTCCTCTCCCAGAAGCCGGTGCTCTACGCGGTGAACCTCTCCGAAAGCACCACGCTCGGCGAGGACCTCGAGAAGGCCGGCCAGAAGTACGGCCTCACGGAACTCGCCTCCCGCCCCAACGCCGGCCTCACCGCCTTCTGCGGCAAAGTCGAAGCCGAACTGGCCGACATGGACGACGAAGAGGCCCAGGAATTCCTGAGCTCCTATGGCCTGAAGGAGAGCGGCCTCGTCCGCCTCATCCGCCGCAGCTACGAACTGCTCGGCCTGATCAGCTTCTTTACCGTGGGCGAGGACGAGTGCCGCGCCTGGACGGTCCCCGCCAACTCCCGCGCGCAGGAGGCCGCCGGCGCGATCCACACCGACCTCGAAAAGCATTTCATCCGGGCCGAGACCATCCACTGGGATACCCTGCTGGCCGCCGGATCGGAAGCCGCCGCGCGCTCCCAGGGCACCCTGCGCCTCGAAGGCAAAGACTACCTCGTGCAGGACGGCGACGTCCTCCACATCCGGCACAGCGGCTGACATGCTCCTCTCCCTCCTGCTTGGCTCGCTGGCGGCGGTGGCCGACATCGTCGGTGGCCTGGTGCTCGTCCGCCGCAACTGGACGCAGCGCTATCTGCGCTACTCCATCGCGCTCGGCGCCGGGTTCATGATGTCCGTCGCGATGCTGGACATGCTGCCGGAGAGCCTGCGCTTCTCCCCTCTGTGGGCGCCCATCCTCGTGCTCGTCGGCTACTGCATCATCCACCTGCTCGAGCACACCATTACGCCGCACTTCCACTTCGGCGAGGAGACGCACCACCACGAGTTCCTGCACGCCCACACCGGCTGGTCGGTGCTCTGCGGACTCGCCACGCACGCCTTCTTCGACGGCGTGGCCATCGCCTCCGGCTTCGTCATCTCGCGCGGTCTCGGCTGGCTGATCTTCGTGGCCATCATTCTTCACAAGGTGCCCGAGGGCTTCACCATAGCCTCGGTCATGCTGGCCTCCGGACGCTCGCGCCGCACGGCGATCTCCGCCGCCATCGCGCTCGCCGCCGCCACCATTGGCGGCGTGCTCATCATCGGACTCCTGCCGCACTGGGTTCAGGCCGGCCTCCCGCTCTCCGCCGGGGTCGCTATCTACGTCGCCGCCACCGACCTCGTGCCCGAGGTCAACCGTGAACCCGGTATTCGCATGGCCCTGGTTTTCTTCCTCGGAGTCGGCCTCTTCGTGCTGCTGCGGGTGCTCGCCCCAATCTGACGCGACCTCCCGGCCATCCAACCTTATCTCCAAAATGGCCGCGCCGGCTCGCCGCATCACCGATGAAAGAAGAGGCTGTAAACCAGGATCGCCAGTACCACGGTGCTGACCATAACGTAGAGCTTGTCCCGCTCGAAGAGGAAGCCCACCACGCACATGACGACGCGCGCCACCGGAGTTGCAATCAACACGAGCAGCCCGAGCATGATGATGCTGCGCGCATCGGCCGCAGCCACGCCGTGCATAATCGGGCCGAAGTCCATCAGACGGTTCGGCTCTCCGTGGAACTGCCGATAGTCAGGACGCGGACCATGATTCTGGAACAGGTACAGCACGCCGCCCGTCAGGACGATCGCCGCCGCCAGCATCACGCCCGTGCGCAGCATCACTCCGACGACGGTCTCAATGCGCTTGTCGTTCCAGCTCATCTCTACTTCCCTGCCAGATTGTTGACAATCATCTCGATACCAAGTGCCACGATGACCAGCGAGAATACGACCTTCAAAGTACGCACCTGCGCCCGCACCAGCAGTTTCGATCCGATCAGGGATCCAGCCAGCACCCCCAGCATCACAGGGAAAACCAGCGCCGGAGCCAGATACCCGCTGCGCCAGTAGATTCCCGCGCTCGCCGCTGCGGTAACGCCGATCATAAAGTTGCTCGTCGTGGTTGAGACCTTGAACGGCAGGCGCATCGCCTGATCCATCGCCAGCACCTTGACCGCTCCGGACCCAATGCCCAGCAGGCCCGACAGCGCGCCGGCCAGCCACATCAGCCCAAACCCGAGCGGCACTCGCTGCGCCACGTAGGGCAGCACTCCATCACCCACCGGAAGTTCCCCGGCGAGGCGCAGCCTGACCGCCATCGCATCAGGATTCCCGGTCATCTGCTCCTGCATCTTCCGCAGCGAGGCCCAGGCCGAGTACAGCAACACCAGCCCGAACACGATCCCGATGGACTTCGTCGGCACCCGGGTCGTGAGCCACGCGCCCACCAGCGCGCCCAGAGTCGTTGCAATCTCGAGGAACATGCCAACGCGAATGTTCGAGAAGCCCTCGCGCACGTACGCGGCCGCCGCGCCCGACGAGGTCGCGATCACGGACACCAGCGACGCCCCGATCGCGTAATGAATATCGACGTGAAAGATGACGGTCAGCAGCGGGACGATGACCACTCCCCCGCCCAGACCGCTCAGCGCTCCCAGCAGCCCTGCTCCCAGCGAACTGACAAACAGGATCAGGGCGAACCAGAGTTCGTTCATCGACTCCTACTCTACGAGCCTCCGGCCTCCTGGACCAAAACAGCGACTGAATCCGGAGCCAGCACTACATGACTGTCGTGCAAACGGATCCCCGCGTCCGACTGCAGAACCAGCCTCACTCCAGGACCCACATCGACCTCAGCCGGTTCCTTCGCCAGCGAGAACACCACAGTGCATACCCCGCGCTGCATTAGAAGCCACTGCTCGGGTTCGCTAAACCGCACCTCCACCCGGCTCAGGTCGCCGTCCAGCAGGTCCGGCGTGCTCCGGCGCAACGCGATGAGCTTCCGGTACCACTCCAGCATCTCCGCGTGCGGCCCTGTATTCCGCTCGCCCCAGTTCAGCTTCGACCGCTCGTAGGTTTCCTGCGCCTGCGGATCGGGGATATCCGCCGGATCCCATCCGAATCGCGCAAACTCCTTCTTCCGCCCATCCGAGACGAGCTTTCCCAACTCCGGATCATGATTCGTGAAGAACTGGAACGGCGACGACGCGGCCCACTCCTCGCCCTGGAAGATCATTGGGACGAACGGCGCCGTCAGCACGAGAGCCGCAGCGATCCTGGCCCGCCCCACACTGACGGAGTGCGAAAGCCGATCGCCCTTTGCGCGATTCCCGACCTGGTCGTGATTCTGCGCGTACCCGAGGAAACGCCACCCGGGCAGCCCAGCCACCCGCTTGCCGTGTATGCGGTTGCGATACGGCGAGTAACAGCCGTCGTAGACATATACATCGCGCAGCGCCTTCGCGATCTTGCCGAGATTACCGAAATCCGCGTAGTAGCCGCCGCGGTCGCCGCTAATTGCCGTCACCAGGGAGTGATGAAAGTCATCGCTCCACTGCGCGTCCAACCCATAGCCGCCCGCTTCAGGCGCAGTGACCACCCGCGGATCGTTCAGGTCGCTCTCGGCAATGACGACGTAATGCCTGCCTGTCTCCGCCTCAAGGGCGCAGACCTCCGCCGCGATCTGCTCCATGAAGTTGATCGCCGACCGATCCACATAGGCGTGCACCGCATCCAGGCGCAGCCCGTCGCAGTGGTAGTCACGGAGCCACATCAGCGCGTTGTCGCAGAAAAAGCGGCGCACCTCATGGCTGCCCGCCTGCTCCAGATTCACCGCGGCGCCCCATGGCGTATGGTGCGCATCCGTGAAGTACGGGCCGAATTTGCCCAGGTAGTTTCCCGACGGGCCAAGGTGGTTGTAGACCACATCCATCAGGACAGCCAGACCCTTCGCGTGGCAGGCGTCCACGAATCGCTTCAGTGCCTCCGGACCGCCATACGGCTCATGCGGAGCAAAGAGGTCCACCCCGTCATACCCCCAGCCCTGCCGCCCTGGGAACGAGTTCATCGGCATCAGCTCGACATGCGTGACGCCCAGCTCACGCAGATAACCGAGCTTCTGCTGCGCGGCATCCAGTGTGCCTTCCGGCGTAAACGTCCCCACATGCAACTCGTAGATAACCGCGCTGCTCAGCGGCGGAGCCTGCCAGCCGGCATCCGACCACGCAAAAGCCGCATGGTCCAGCACGCGCGATGCGCCATGAACCCCGTTTGGCTGCCACATCGACCGGGGATCCGGCAGGGCCAGGTCCTCATCGTCGATGAAGTAGGCATAATCGGTTCCCGGACCGGCCTCCTCCACGTCTGCGTGCCACCATCCTCCGCCGGCCGGCTGCAGCGGAAACTTTATCCCTTTTACCTGCACACGCAGGCGTTCAGCTTGCGGCGCCCACACCCGAAACCGGTGCATTCAGCCCATCCCCTCGGAAAACGTCAGTGATGATTCAGATGCAGGTTCCAGAGCGAGATCCCAACGGCAACACGCGCCACTGCGGGAAACCGGACGCAGCTACTGCGCGACCGGGGCCGGCTCGCTCAACGGCAACAAAGCTGCACCCAAAATCCCCGCATCACTTCCTAACTGCGCCGGAGCAATGTGCGTCTTCCCCAACTGAAAGACATTCGGATCCGTTGGCATTGACATACGGTAGACATAACTCATTTCGCGAACCGTCGCGAACATCCGCGGAGCAAACAAGCCCCACGCAGCCGCCGCCCCCCCGCCAATGACATACAGAGGCAGATCCAGCGCATTAACCAGATGCGCAAGGGACAGGCCCAGCGTGTAGCCAACTTCCTCGAACACTTTCAGCGCCCGCTCATCGCCAGCCTTCGCCAGCTCGGCAATCGCGAGCGCCGTCACCGCGCCATGTGTCGGCGTTTCGATCCCCAGTTCTCTCGCACGGCGCACCACCGCCGTTGCCGAGGCATACATCTCCAGACAACCGTGCGCTCCGCATCCACACTTCGGGCCTTCCGGAAGAATCGGTCCATGCCCCGATTCGCCCGCCGCGCCCTGCTTACCGCGCCAGATGCGGCCGTCAAGAATAATGCCGGACCCGACGCCGGTACCCAGCGTATACATGAAGAGAGACTGCGATCCAAAAGCTCGTCCCGCTCCCAGCAGCGCCTCGCCATATGCGGCAAGGTTCGCGTCCGAGTCGACCTGCACCGCGCGATCCAGACGGCGCTCCAGTTCGGTTCGCAGGTTCAGCCCGTCGAAGCCCGGCAGGTTCGGCGGATGATGCAGGACACCACGCGGCAGTTCCAGCGGCCCCGGGCTCCCTACTCCGATGCCGAGCAGTTCCCGGTTGGCGTGGCGATCAATCAGTTCGCAGATCGCTCCCGCCATATCGTCCAGAACCACTTGCGGCCCGCATGAGAGACGAGTCGGCAGGCTGATGGAATCCAGGCGCTCGCCGGCCCGCGTGACCGCCGCAACACGCAGATTCGTTCCGCCAAGATCGACACCGATGCAGTAAGTGTTCATGAAAGCCGCGAATCCATCATACGTGAGCGCTGTCGGGCAGCTCTCAACGATGGCGCCCCGTGCCCGGAACTCGGCCGGACAAATCGCATATCATGGACCGGGCACGTTTTCATCAACTTCCGCGGCCGTCCCAATCCTGGCCGTGGACAATTTGAGCGAACAATCTTCCGAAATCCATCAACGAAACCGATCAGCGAAGGAGATAAGTATGCTACGCACAGCGAGCGCCGTTTGGCGCGGAGGACTGAAAGACGGTAAAGGCACGATTTCCAGTCAGAGCGGCGTGCTCAAGGACACGCAATATTCCTTTGGAACGCGATTTGAAAACGGCATCGGGACGAATCCCGAAGAACTGATCGGCGCCGCCCACGCCGGCTGCTTCACGATGGCACTCAGCGCGCAACTCGGCAACGCGAACCTCAAGCCGGAATCCCTCGAGACCACCGCCGAAGTCAAATTCGAAAAAGTCGGCGATGGATTCTCGATCACCGCCATTCATCTCACCACTCGCGCCAAAGTGCCGGGAGCCTCGGCGGAATCCTTCGAAACTGCAGCCAACAACGCCAAGAACGGCTGCCCTATCTCGAAGCTTTTCCAGGGCAACACGCAGATCACGCTGGACGCCAAACTCGTCTAGCCACCGTGCCGGTGCCGGCCTCCTCGGCACCGGCGCGCCACCAGCGGAGTTGTTCCTGAAGAAAGCATGGAACCTGTCACGCACTTCCTCACCGGAGCTTGCCTGGGCCGCTCCGGGTTCAACCGAAAGACTGCCTACGCCACGCTGGCCATGACCCTGGCGGCGGAAGCCCCGGACCTTGACATGCTCTGGGGATTCCGCGGCCCCGTCGCGGAGCTACAACATCACCGCGGCTGGACGCATACCCTGATCGGCGCTCCGGTTGTGGCGCTGATCATCACGCTGTTCGTGTGGTTGATTCACCGCATGCGCCGCGGCGAGCCAGTGATTCCGCCTCGCTGGCTGCTCATCTTTGTATTTGCCTGGATTGCGGCCCTCAGCCATTTGCTGCTGGACCTCACCAACAACTACGGCCTGCGTCCCTTCTTCCCGTTCGACCCGCACTGGTATGCGTGGAGCATCGTGTTTATCTGGGACCCGGTCATCTTCCTGGCGCTGCTGTTCGCGCTGGTGATGCCATGGATCCTCGGTCTCGCCGACCGCGAAATCGGGGCGAAAAGGAAGCCCTTTCGAGGGCGCGCGTGGGCGATTGCCGCCTTAACGGTCGTGATGATCTGGTGGGGCGTCCGCAACGCCGAGCACACGCATGCCGTTGAACTGGCACGGGGCGGCACGTACACCCACGAGAACCTGATCCGGGTGGCCGCTGAACCCCACATGGTCAGCCCGTTTGAGTGGCACGTCCTGATGGAAACAAGAGACTACTACCAAACTGCCGACGTGCATACGCTGAGTGACCAGGTCGCGACCGACCAGGATCTGGACATCCTCTATAAGCCGCCGGTCACGCCCGCCGTCGCCGCCGCGAAACAGTCGTACCTGGGCAAGGTCTACCTCAACTGGTCCCAATGGCCCCTGACGACCGACCACGGTCCAGTCTCCGCTCCTGGCGCAGACTTCCCTCCCCAACCGGACTGGCACACCATCGAGTTCCGCGACCTGCGATTCGCCTACTCTCCCATTGCAGGCCGGCCCCGATCCACAACCGACGCGCCGCTCACAGGCTGGGCTTACATCGGGCCAGCCAATGAAATCGAGGGGATGTTCATGGGCCGTCGCGAGCAAAAGTAATGACCAGTTTTCTACCCGATCAATTCGCGCCTTGACCGCCGCGTGCCGCCGTTCGAGAATGGGAGCAGAACGCATCAGGGACTCCACAAGGCGAGGATTTCGATGGGCGCATATTTGCTGATTCTGTTGGCGGTTCTCAGCCGCGTGGTGCCGCACGCCTGGATGAACTTCACCGCCGTCGGCGCTGGGTTGCTCTACTTTGGCGCGCGGCGTCCGCTGCGCGAGGCGATTTGGCCCGTTTTGGCCCTGATGGGGACGGACGTCTATCTCACCATCGGCTTCTACCACTATCCCTGGCATACCAGCGGGTATCTGATCACCTGGGCCTGGTACGCCGCCGTGCTGGTGCTCGGACGCATCCTGCTCAGCGGCCATATGAGCGTCACGAGAGTGATTGGCGCTCCTGTGATTGCCTCGACGAGCTTCTTCCTTATCAGCAATTACGCGGTGTGGATCGGCAGCGCCATGTATCCGCACACCCTGGCCGGACTCGGCGCCTGCTACGCCGCTGCATTGCCCTTCTACCGGAATGACGTGCTTTCGACGACGCTGATCACCGGCCTGGCTTTTGGCCTGCCAATGATGGCACGGCGCCTCGCGCAGCAGCGGGCACACGGGAAGCTGGCAGCTTAGCGGTTCCGGGCGCAAAGGAACAGCGGCCACCCTCGGGTGGCCGCTTCTGTTTCCGCGTCGATTATTTCTGTCCGGCCAACTGCCGCAGCACATACTGCAGAATGCCGCCGTGCTCGAAGTAGAGGATCTCCTGAGGCGTGTCGATGCGCACCTTCGCCTCGAACTCCTTCGTCGATCCGTTCGCCGTCGCCCGCACCTCGATCGTGCGCGCATTGGCAAATTTTGAGTCGAGCAGCGCCTTCAGTCCCGGGAAGTCGTACACCTCTTCGCCGGTCAAGCCAAGGCTTTCCACGTTCTGCCCTGCAGCGAACTGCAGCGGCAGGATGCCCATGCCGACCAGGTTCGACCGGTGGATGCGCTCGAAGCTTTCCGCAATCACGGCGCGCACCCCGAGCAGCCGCGGGCCCTTGGCCGCCCAGTCGCGCGACGATCCGGAACCGTATTCCTTGCCCGCAAGGATGATCAGCGGCACTCCGCGCTCCGCATACTTGACGGAGGCGTCGTAGATGCTCATCTGCTCTCCCTCCGGCAGCAGTCGCGTCACGCCGCCTTCGGTTCCTGGCGCCAGCTTGTTGCGCAGACGAACGTTGGCGAAGGTGCCACGCACCATCACTTCATGATTGCCGCGGCGGGATCCATAGGAGTTGAAGTCGGCCGCTTTGACACCGTGGTCCGTCAGATACTTCCCGGCAGGCGAGTTCACCTTGATGGACCCGGCCGGCGAGATGTGGTCCGTCGTCACGCTGTCGCCCAGCACCGCCAACACCCGCGCTCCGCGAATGTCCTGAACCGGCGCAGGCTGCGCGGGCATTCCATCGACGTACGGCGCTTGGCGGATGTAGGTCGAGTCCGGCTCCCACTGATAGACATCGCCCGTCGGGAAGCTGAGCTTCTGCCAGTTCTGATCGCCCTGCGCCACCGTCGCGTACTGCTTGCGGAAGCTGTCGGAAGTAATCGCCGCCGCGATCACATCGGACACTTCCTTCTGCGACGGCCAGATATCGCGCAGGTAGACCGCCTTGCCGGACTTGTCCTTGCCCAGCGGCTGGTTATCGAAATCGTGATCGATCCGCCCCGCCAGCGCATACGCCACGACCAGGGGCGGCGACATCAGATAGTTCGCGCGAACGTCGGAATTGATGCGGCCTTCGAAATTACGGTTCCCGCTCAGTACGCTAACCGCCACCAGCCCGTGCTCTTCGATCGACTTCGAAACATCCGCCGGCAATGGCCCCGAGTTACCGATGCACGTCGTGCAGCCGTAACCCACCACGTTGAAGCGCAGATGGTCGAGCCACGGCAGCAGTCCCGACTTCTGGTAGTAGTCCGTGACCACGCGCGATCCCGGAGCAAGGGATGTCTTCACCCACGGTGGAACCGACAGCCCTTTCTCCACGGCCTTTTTCGCGAGCAGCCCAGCCGCGACCATCACCGACGGATTCGAAGTATTGGTACAGCTCGTGATCGCTGCGATCACGATCGAGCCGTGATCCAGATATGGATCGACGTCCACGCCAAAGCGCTCCTTTACCGTATGCGCGATGTGTCCGTTGCCGCTCGGTTCCGGAGCCCCCTGCGTCGACTGCACGTTGCCGTTCGCCGAAGCGTGGCCGCCTTCGCCTTCCCAGCGCGCCGCCTGCCGCTGGCCAACCTTGTCCGCATTGGGGCCGAGCAGCGACGGCAGCTGCTTTTTGAAGCTCGCTCCCGCTTCACGCAACAGCACGCGATCCTGCGGACGCTTCGGCCCGGCTACGCTCGGTTCCACCTGCGCGAGATCGAGCGAGATCGTCTGCGAGTACACCGCCTCCGGAGAATTGGCGGTGTGGAACAGTCCCTGCTCTTTGAAGTACGCCTCCGC
>DATEPN010000301.1:0-5847 GCA_035273225.1 Acidobacteriaceae bacterium
GCCCGCTCCGCCGCCAATCAGCGCGCCCGCGGCCGCTCCGGCTCCGCGTCCGACAATCCCGCCGATGATCGCCCCAACCACCGCACCGCCCACCGTATTCGTGGCGGTGTATCCAGCCTTATTTGGCTCTTTGCTCGACCACACGTCCGTCTCGAGCGGATATTGGCGGCCGCTCAGGTTGATCGACGTGATCTGCAGCGTGATCTCTCCGCTGCCGGCCAGGTTACCCGGTTTCTTTGCATCGACAACCGTGCCTTCCACCAGCGCACCGCGCGGGATCGCCAGCACATTGCCCTCAAATACGTCGCTCGCTGCCGTCGCCTGGAACATCGCGCCCGGCTGCAGCTTCGTCACATCCAGCGCTTCGCTCGTGCGAACCTGCAACAGCGTTCCCGCCGGAATGGTCACCGGCCCGCTCACCGGTTGCGGAGGCGGATAACCGCCGTATCCCGGATTCGGATACCGCCCCTGACTCGGGTACTGAGGATAGCCACCCCGGTTGGGATACTGGTTCGGGTACGGCTGCCGGCTCGGATACTGGCTGGGATAGCCTCCCTGGCTCTGCTGTGTCGGATAAGGCTGCCGCGCCGGCGGCGCTGTCTGGTCCGGCGGCGGAGGCGGCGGAAGCTGATCGTTCTGCGCTGTCGCCGAAGGCGCGGGTTCCTGCTGATCCGGCAGTGGCGGTGCCGGATCGTCCGCCTGATCCGGCGGCGGAGGCGCCTGCTCCTGCTGCGCTGCGTTCTGATCCTGATTCTGCGCAGCCGCCGTGCCTTGGTCCCCACCGGCAACCGTGATGTTGTCCTGAATTCCGGCCACCCCGGCCACATTCGCCGCGACCGTCTCGGCTTCCTGCCGCTGCTTGTCCGTTTGCACCGTGCCGGTCAGCGTTACTACGCGATTTTCGGTAGTCGCCTTGACGTTCGTGCCCTGCAGCCCCGCGTCATTACGAATCGCCGCCGCCACGCTGGCCTGCAAATCGCCGTCGTTATCGCTTGCAACCTGCGCGAACCCGATGGGAACTCCGACGAGTCCCGCGAGCGCAAACACCGCGCCCATCCTCCACGAAATCTTCTTATGAATACGCATGGCAGCCGCTCCCGCGCTTCGTGTCCTTGCGCCTGCGTCCGTGGGTGCCCGCGCAGAGCCCTCCGAAGCGTCCCCTATTCCAACCACTTCCAACACTTACATGGACGAAAAGTTGTGTCCGGAAGCCGCATGCGCCCCGTTCGTTAACGCCGATGCCTGCGGTAACGCTCAATCAGCGTAGTCGTTGAGCTGTCATGGCTTTCCGCCGCCGGTCCCGCCCCCTCCAGCTCCCCAATGATCTTCTTCGCCAGCACCTTGCCCAGCTCCACGCCCCACTGGTCGAACGAGTCGATCTGCCAGATCACCCCCTGCGTGAACACGCTGTGCTCATACATCGCGACCAGCTTGCCCAGGGTCTCCGGCGTCAATTCCTGCAGCAGGAACGTGCTCGATGGCCGATTCCCCTCGAAAACCCGGTGCGGAACCAGCCACTCCGGCGTGCCCTCCGCCTTCACGTCCTCAACCGTCTTCCCGAAGGCCAGTGCCTCGCCCTGCGCGAAGACATTCGCCATCAGCAGGTCATGATGGTTTCCCAGCGGATTCAGCGTCTTTGCAAAGCCGATGAAGTCGCACGGAATCAGCCGCGTCCCCTGATGGATCAGCTGGTAGAACGAGTGCTGGCCATTCGTCCCCGGCTCGCCCCAGAAAATCGGCCCCGTCTCGTAGTGCACCCGCTCGCCCGACAGCGTCACGTGCTTGCCGTTGCTCTCCATCGTCAGCTGTTGCAGATAAGCAGGGAAGCGCTTCAGGTACTGATCGTAGGGGAGCACTGCCACCGTCTCCGCTTCGAAGAAATCCGCATACCAGACCGTCAGCAGCCCCATCAGCACCGGCAGATTCTTCTCAAACGGCGCAGTCCGGTAGTGCTCATCCATCGCATGGAACCCGGCCAGCATCTGCCGGAAGTTCTCCGGCCCGATCGCCAGCATCGTCGACAAGCCGATGGCCGAATCCATCGAGTACCGGCCGCCCACCCAGTCCCAGAAGCCAAACATGTTCGCGGTATCTATCCCGAACTTCGACACCTCTTTCGCATTCGTCGAGACGGCGACGAAGTGCTTCGCCACTGCCTTCTCATCCTTCAGCGACCGCAGCGCCCACTCCCGCGCCGTTTGCGCGTTCGTCATCGTCTCCAGCGTGGTGAAGGTCTTCGACGAGATGATGAACAGCGTCTCTTCCGGATCGAGATCGTGCGTGGCCTCGGCAAAATCCGTCCCGTCCACGTTCGAGACAAACCGGAACGTCATGTCGCGTTGGCTGTAGTGGCGCAGCGCCTCATAGGCCATCACCGGCCCCAGATCGGATCCGCCGATCCCGATATTGATCACGTTGCGGATGCGCTTGCCCGTGAACCCCTTCCACTGGCCGCTGCGGACTCGGTTCGAGAAATCCGCCATCCGGTCCAGCACCTCGTGCACGCCAGGAACGACATTCTCGCCATCCACCGAAATCTTCGCGTCCCGCGGCGCACGCAATGCGGTGTGCAGCACGGCTCGCTTTTCCGTGATGTTGATCTTCTCGCCACCGAACATCGCGTCAATGCGCTCCCGCAGCCCGCTCTGCTCCGCCAGTTGCAGCAGCAACTGCAGCGTCTCGTCCGTCACGCGATGCTTCGAGTAATCGAAATAGATCCCCTCCGCCTCCAGCGCCAGCCGCTTGCCTCGATCCGCATCGCTCTGGAACAAGTCGCGCAGATTCCGATGCCGGATGGTTTCGTAATGCGCCTGCAGCGCTTTCCAGGCGGGCAGTTGGGTCAGGGGGGTCTGAACGGCGGTCGCAGTGGCGCTCATGGTATCTCTCCGAATGCAAGCTTTACTGGTTACGATTCCCGCGGCGATCGGATGGATCGCATCGAGTTCAAATAAGCCTCAGATTCAGTTGCCCGTCGGGATGATTCCGGCGTTTTCCACCATCAGCACGACGGTTCGCTCCTGTGCTCGTGTGCGATGCAGGACGCCCTTTGGCACGACAAAGCCCTGCCGGGGCTGCAGTTCCACCGTCCTGCCCTCCAGATCAATCAGCAGACGCCCTTCCAGCACGTAGAAGAACTCGTCATCTTCCTCGTGCTTGTGCCAGTGGTACTCGCCCTGGAACACGCCCGTGCGGACGACGCTGCCGTTGACCTGGCACAGCGTCTGATTGAACCACTTGTACTCGCAGCTGTCGGCCAGCACTTTTTCGTCGATCACCTCAAGCGGGCCGTACAAGAGGTTGAGGCGGGTTTCGTAGGGATACTGGGCGACGGAATCGGTCATGTCGAAATCCTCCGGACCATCGGAGACCATGCTACGCCGCCCGAATGAGCCGAGAAAAAATAGCGGGTCCCGTTATCCCAGGCTCGTCATCGCAAACTCCCGCGCCGACTCCAGCAGCTGCTTGACCGCTTCTTTCGAGCACGACTCGGAGTAGATCCGCAACAGCGGCTCCGTCCCCGATGCCCGCAGCAGCAGCCAGGTCCCCGCGGCATTCGGCTTCCTCTTTGCCTCAGGATTATCGAGCCAGAACTTGATCCCGTCCAGCGTCTCCACCTTCTCGACCTTCATCCCGGCGAATTCCTTTACACCCGCCTTCGCCCGCGCAATGGTTGCGTTCTTCAGATCATCGGGGATGTGCAGATCGATCCGCCCGTACTGATGCTCGCCGTACTCCTGCTGCAGCCGCGCCACCAGCTGCCCCAGCGTCTTGTTCTCCTCGGCCATGATGTTGGCCAGCAGCAGGGAATTGAGCAGCCCGTCCCGCTCCGGCAGATGCTTGCGAATGCCGATCCCGCCCGACTCCTCGCCGCCGATCAGAATGTCTTCGGCCAGCATCAGGTCGCAGACGAACTTGAATCCGATGCCATGCTCATGCAGCCTGCGACCATACTTCGCGGCAATCCGGTCCAGCATCGACGTCGTGTTGAACGCCCGGGTCACATCGCCCGGCCACTTCTTCCGCTCCAGGATCCACTGCAGAATCACGGAGTAAATCTTGTGCGGATCGACGAAGTTGCCGTTCTCATCCGCCGCGCCAATCCGGTCCGCATCGCCGTCCGTGATCAGCGCCGCATCGCACTTCTCCCGAACCACCACCTCCTGCGCCATCCGGATGTGCGGCTCGATCGGCTCCGGATTGATCCCCGGAAACAGCGGGTCGTGATTGGCCCGGATCGGCACATACTCCACACCGATCTTCGAGAAGATCCCCGCCAGAATGCCCGCGCCCGCGCCATACATCGCGTCCACGACGAACCGCCGCCCTGACTTGGCGATCAGATCCAGATCGACGAATTTCTGAATCGCCTCGACGTACTCCGGAACGAAGTTCACCCGCTCGATCGGTGCACCCTTGCCGTTCGGCAGCGGTTTGCCGAGCATGCTCTCGATCGCCGTCATAATCGACGGACTGCCCGACCCGCCATACGCCGCCTTGTACTTGACCCCGTTCCACTGCGCCGGATTATGGCTCGACGTGACCATCACGCCGCCCGCCGCGCGCTGATGCTTCACCGCATACGACAGCGCCGGAGTCGGCGTGATCCGGTCCGCCAGCTTCACCGGAATCCCCGCACCTGCAATCACCTCCGCCACGGCGGCGGCAAAGGCCGGCGACCCGAAGCGCGTGTCATACCCGATGCACACGCCCTTCGTCGCATCCTCTTTCGCCAGCACATAGCTGGCGATTGCGCCCGCGGCCGCTCGCACATTCTCAAACGTGAAATCGTCGGCGATAACGCCGCGCCATCCATCCGTTCCAAACTTGACAGGGGATTTTTGCGCCATGGACTTAAATGAGTTCCTCTTGACCTCGCGCCGCCAGCTCCTTCACCACCTTGCCGACGTCCTGCGAGTGATGCCGGTTCGTGATCAGCAGCGCGTCTTCCGTCTCCACCACCACGAGATCCTCGACGCCCACCAGCGCCACCGTGCGCTTCGGGCTGAACACATAATTGTTCCGCGCGTTCATGACCACCGTGCCCGCAGCTTCCGCCACGTTCCCGTTTGGATCCGCGCCGTTGTGCTCCACCTGATATTCATGCAGCGCCGTCCACGATCCCAGATCGCTCCATCCGAAGCGCGCCGGCAGACAATACAGATGCGACCGCAACTCGCCCTTCGCCGACCGCGGCTCCAGCACGGCGTAATCGACGCTGATGTTCTCGCACTTCGGATACAGTTCCCCGAATACGCGCTCAAACTGCGCCGTACCCCACGCCGCCGCAATCTCCTCCAGCAGCGGAGCCGTCTCCGGCAGATACTCGCGGACCGCATTCGCCAGCGTTCTCGCGCTCCAGACGAACATGCCGCTGTTCCAGTAGAAATTCCCGGCGGCAACAAATTCCTCCGCCTTCTCCAGGTTCGGCTTTTCCGTAAACCGCCGCACCCGCAGCACGCCCGGCTCATGTTCGGCGCCCGTCTCGATGTAACCGTACCCGGTCTCCGGACGTGTTGGCTCGATCCCCAGCACCACAATGTTCTCGCCCGCCGACGCCAGCCGGATTGCCCGCGAAATGATGTCCATGAATGCGCCCTGGTCCGCAATCACGTGGTCGGAAGGGAAGACCCCCAGCACCGACCCGGGATGCAGCCGCTCCATCAGAAACGCGCCCAGTCCCACTGCCGGAGCCGTGTTGCGCGCCGCCGGTTCGCAGACCACCTGCTGTTTTGGCACCGCGTCCAGCTGCGAGCAGATCGCCTCCGACAGCAGCGTGTTCGTGATGACCCACACATCCTGCGGCCGAGCCAGCGGCTCCAGCCGATCCAGGGTGCGCTGGATCATCGT
>DATEPN010000302.1:0-6189 GCA_035273225.1 Acidobacteriaceae bacterium
TTGGTCAGCAGGGTCGGTGCCCAGTGGAGGGCGAACGCTGAGTACACCGTGATGTTGATCGGCTGCTGATTGCCGTCGAGCCACACCGAGTGGTAGGTCACGTTGCCCCAGGTGTCACGGGAGTAGCTGATCTGCACATGGTGCCACTTGTACTGTGCCCAGCTGCGTGGATTGCAACCAGCGTTCGAGCGAACCCACGCATCTTTCGGGTAGGTCGCCGAACCCGCGTTTTTGGTCACGTCCCAGGTGTTGTTCCAGCCGTCGCACTGGAATCCGTAGATAACCGTCTGGCCGTTCGGCATCACCTGGTTCAGGTCCATCTCGATGTTGGCAATCGAGTTGACGGAGCTGTTCACATACACCCAGGCGTCGTAGACGAAGTTCTGAGCATAGACGTCGTCTGCGAACGAGTCGTAGTAGAGTTCGCCGCCATTGTTGGAGAAGTTGGTACTGAACTGACGTGCATGGCCGCTAAGAGAAGGCGAACCGGTGAGGGTCATCCAGCCGCTTGCGCTGCCATTGGTTGCGTTGTCGAACTGGAGTTTCCAGTTGCTGAGGGTCTGGATGCTGCTGACGCTCTTGGCCGTGGACGGGATGTAGGCCGAGCTGCCCCCGCTGCTGGCGGTGCTGCTGGCTGTGGCCGTCGTTCCGGACGAGGTCACGTTAATGGCAACGTTCGCCACGCAGCCGGCGCCCTGGTTGCCCCAGGACTTGACGTGCAGCGTGTGGTAGCCGCCGGGCGCAGACACGGTCGCGCCGATGACCGTACCGCCCACAGTCGTGGTGCTGGTGCTGCTGTCGAGGGAGTAGCCCATCGCCGAGACCGGCTGGCCTGAGCAGTAGCTGGCGCCGGCAGAGAGCGTAAACTGACCACCCACGGTCGCGTTGTTGGCAGGACTGTTGACGGTGATTCCGTTGGCTGAAGCTGAGCTGGTCGAGGCGGCAGTGGCGGTCTGACTCGTTACATCGACGCTGACGTCGGTCACGCACGAGGCACCCTGATTCCCCCAGGATTTCACGTGGACGGTGTGCCAGCCGTTCGCCGCCGGGATGCTGGCATTGATCGAGGTGCCATAAACGATGGTGGTATTGGTGCTGCTGTCCAGGGAGTAGCCCATTGCGCTGATCGGCTGCGAGGAGCACGGACCGGCATAGGCCGAGAGATTGAATGGAGAAGCGACCTGCGACCCGTTGTAGGGCTTGTTGACAGTTACGCTGGCGAACGCCGGAGAAGCAAACGCAAGGAGGACCGGGAGTGCGGTAAGAAGAACTTTCCTCATTCGAACGACCTTAGGAATCGGATTTTGCCCGCCACCTGTGCGGGATTGCACATTGAGGTCTGCGCGATCTCTAACTTGCTGAAAAAGAGACCCGTGTGGAGTTCAGTTTTTGGGGTCGGGCTGGTCTGAGCGAGGACAGCGTGCGCCTCGAGGAACTCGACAACCTCGTTTGCGTACTTCGGCGGCTGCGGCGGCACACGACCGCTACAAAACCGCACTGACTGGGACCCAGGTACAGGACAGGACACAGGGAAGGAGCCTGTGCGGCGGGTGTCACCGGAACGGCGATCGCCGGTTCCCCTGCTCTGTGCGCTCTACCAAGTCATCAGGCAGAAAACATCAGGTGAATTGCTTAAATGAATAATACAGACTTAAAAACGGCAGGCAACCCTTTTTCCAGGCATATTCGCAACAAAAATGTAATCGGTGGGCATCGTGGGACGCTTCGTGCAAATTGTTCTCGCGCTTGGCGAAAAGAGTTCCAGCGACCGGACAATCCTTACACGCTGGCGGTCATTTTTGACTGCTTTCCCGGAGCGATCAGTCCTGGATTGGCAGCGCTCCATGTTGTCGGGAGAGCAGTTTTCCACAGGATCGCAGTGCGCACCAGCAGTCAGCTGATACGAACTGCGGTGACGTTCCGGCCGCGGGGCGTATGCCCAGGGTGCAACCGGGTTTTCTGCGGGACGAATCCAACTGAAATCACGAGGAACTCTTGCGGACAGTTGACTCGAGCGGCACCTCTCCCCGACCGATTCCGATGACCTTCATTCTGCTGACGGCGGCACTGGTCCACCTGCCTCTGCTGCTGTCGGAATTGCCGCTCCGGTCGTACGATACGAACTTTCATATCTTTTTTGCTTCGCACTACCTCCATCACTGGTTCAATCCCTGGAACACGAAGTGGTTTGCCGGATTCTCGCAGACCAGCTATCCGCCCCTGCCGCAGCAATGGACTGCGCTTCTCTCGCTGATTTTTGGGCTGAACATGGCGTACATGCTCGTCCAGTTCATCGCCATCCTGCTGCTCGCCTGGGGGGTCTACCGGTTTGCAGAGATTTGGGTTAGTCCGCGGGCTGCGTCTTTCGCGGCGCTCGCGAGCGTGCTGCTCGGTTCAGAGAGCTTTCTGGTCTATAACGCAGGTCAGCTCGGAACGACCGCTGCCGCCCCGCTCTATCTTTTAGCTCTGCCGTTCCTGTACCGCTGGCTGCGTTTCGGCGGCTGGCGGTCCTTCGTCAAGGCAATTGCCCTTTTTGCGGCCGCCGCTGCGGCCCACCACGCGACACTCATCTTTGGAGCGATGTTCTTCGCGCTGCCGATTTTGGCTTTGGCTCTCATGGACCGCAGCCAGGAGCCGCCGGAGCGTGCGTCGGCCATTGCGATCCGCGCAGCGATCATCACGGGCGCTGTCGTGGTGACGGTCGGGATCGTCCTGCTGCCCTTCTGGATCTGGCTCTTCCACTATCCCGTGACGCAGACACCGATTCCCCACCCCAGCCGGGCGAACTACATCCTGAGCCCGGAATGGGGTTTGAACTACTTTGTCGTTCCGTACGGAGCGTTGATTCTCGCGCTGCCGTTCATCATTCTCCGGGGATCGAGAACGCCTCGGCTTCGGCCGCTCATGATCGGCTTCTGGGTCTGCTGCATTATCGGCCTGGGAGGTACCACTCCGCTGGGAGTCTGGGTTCTGCATCGCGCCTTTGAGGTTCTGACGTTCGAGCGGTTCAGCTACTGGGCGACTCTGCTCGCACTGCCGATCGTTGGCGCGATCACCGCAGACCTGGTCTCGCGTTTCCGCATGCGCGCCGGCGTGCCTCTCGCACTGCTCGGCGCATTGACCTGCGCGCTGGCGGTCGCCTGGTCCACATTCCGTCCGACGGATGACCTCACCTTCAAGGTCGACTCGGTCGCACAATGGCTGAACCGCGACGGGCACGACAAGTACCGCTACGTCACCCTCGGCTTTGGAAATAAGCTCTCCCGGCTGTCCATCGAGACGGACGCAGACAGCGTCGATGGCGAATCGAATTCGTCCCGTACGCTTCCTGAGCTGACCCAATACGGCGGAGCCGCCCTGACCAGCGCCAAGTCTTTCGGACCGGGCGGCCTGGCTTCGCTCCGAGCCGTGCTGCACCACGCCAGGCGCTACGGACTGCGCTGGGTCATCGTCCGCGATCCCTATTACGACCCCCTGCTTGAGATCGCCGGCTGGAAGCGCGTGGACGAACTGGATAACGGCGGCTTCGTCATCTGGGCAACGGCAGGCGTGCCCCCAGCCAGACCGATGAACCTGTCGCAGGTACCGCCCGCCTGGCAAGGCGTCCTCTGGGGAATTCTTCCCTTTGGCAGCAGCATCGTGGCGATGCTCGCGTTGCTGTTCCTGAAGGACGATGAAGCCGTCGGGGCAAGGCCGGAGATCGAGCCCGTTGCCGAGCCGGTCACCGTAAGTGAGGAAGAGCCGGTATCCGCAGGTGACTGGCGCCTGATGGGACTGCCCGCCGCGGCCAGGCGGCTGATTGCGCGACGGCGCGACCGAGCCGCTTAGCGGGCTCCAGCCGATGGCGGTCCAGGTTGCTCTTCCGCCTGCAGGGATTTGGGTGCGGGCTGACCGGCGCAGGCCGGAATTCCGCCCTCGATCGCCGAGCCTTCCTCGTAGTCGTTCCAGGTCTCGATCATGAGGAACGGGATCACCTGACCGGCTGGCACATATCGTTTCCACAAATTCATGGTGTCGCGCAGCGTCTGACCGCAGCGAGCGGCAATGTGCCGGTTCTCCCCCCAGGAGGCTTTGCTGTCATCGAAAGAAGCCCATGCGCCGCCCACGATGATCTTGTCCGCGGCGTGCTTCATCGCCTGCTGATAGAAGCCGGCAAGATAGTCTTCGCCCCAGTTGCTTCCGTCCGCGGACCAGCCCTTCGGGCCCGGGCTGATCCATGGGTAATAACCGTCAAAGTCATTGGTGTATTTGCCACCGAAGTTTTCTCCGATCAGCAGAGGAGCGGGATCCCACTGGTTGACGACGCTACGCACGCGGTCCCAGTCAACGTCGATGCCGGCGGGAAAAACGAAGATCACCGGGCGGTTTGCAAAGGTGAGATAAGCATCGTGTCCCGAAGAATGCTTGTCCAGGTAAAGCTTCTGAAATTCAGTCAGATCGGCGATCACCTGGTTCGTGTCGCCAGGGTGCACTCCGGAGAGGTCATACATCATCGCCACGTGGAAGTGCCGCTTCCCGGCCACTTTCTGCAACAGCGCATAATTGCGATCAATGTAGGGCTCCCGGTCGCCGTACCAATCCACGACGAAGGCGCTGATGCCCATTTTTTTGGCGCGGTCGATCTGATCGCGCAGAACGCGCTCGTCGTCGGACGAATACGTCACGGCCATGTGGCTGCTGTGTCCGAACCAGGCTTCGTAGGTGGCCAGCAGTTCCGGGGAATTCCCTTCCGCCACGTACTTCAGTCCGGGGGCCTGTGCAGGCAGGGCAGACCCGCTGGCCAGGATCAGCAACAAGGGGACAAATGCGAAATTGCGAAAAAACATCGTGATCAGAAGACGTGGGGAGAGCTGGGAGTGTCGCATCGCGGTGCATGCCGCTCCGATGAAGCGCGAAAGATATTGTCTACGCACAGACAGGTCGCGTCGCCCCGCGCTACTCACCGACCGAATTAGGTGGGCCACCCGGCAGGATCTGATCCATCGGCAGTTCCAGCGCGAAAAGTGTGGCGCCATTCGAGTCGGCATAGACCCACAGACCGTGGAAGGCCGTGCGCAGGCCAGGGTGCATGGTGAGAATGCTCTTCATGAGATTTACGACCTGCTGACGCGCCTGTACCGGGTTCCGGAGATCCGCCGCCTGCTGGGGACTCGGATTGTAATGAATGACGCAGTCCAGCGGTCCAAGATCGGCCGTGAAGTCCACCTTCGAGATCTGGTACGGCTGCCCGTTGGCCTGGATCGTCACCGGCTGATCCGCCGGTAGATTCTGCGGATGCACCTCGCTCGCTTCACGCCGGAGCTTATCCACATTCGGGCTGGTGATGAAATCCGCAGGGATCACCAGGAAGGAAGCGATCTGGTAATAGAAGTGGGCGGCCCACTCGTCCTTTTGCTGCTGATATTGCCGCGCGTGTGCCCAGTACCAGACGCCATTGTGGTCGGCGAGCATCATGGGCTTGCTGAAGAATCCGGCCAGCTTCCACTGTCCGCCCTGGTCCTGCGACAAAATGAGCGAGATCTGCTGTGGCTTCTGCACTCCCGTCGCGTGGAGAATCGCGAGCGCATACTTCCCCGGCGGCAGACCGGAGAAATTGAGAACAATGGTCATCGTCGAGCCACTCGGGGTGCAGAAGAACTGATTGCCCTGGGCATTCGCCTGGCTGGCATCGAAGAGGAAGATGGCATCGACCGTGATGCCGGCCTGCTGAATCTGCGGCTTCAACGCATTGGCTGAGTTGGCGATGCCGGTGAAGTCATTCGCGACGGCCGGTAACGTGTCATTGCGGAGGCCCTGCATGTCGCCGTTCTGCACATCGCTCACCAGCAGTTTGGCGACACGAGAGACATCATCGCGCTGGGTCGTGGTCATCTGGCCTTCGGTCGTACAGGAATCCGCCCAGGCTGCCGGTAAAAGAAGAATGCAGCAGAGTACCAGCAGCAGAAGCCGTGGCGCAGGTATCAACGTCTGTTGGTTTTGCATCGATCGTGCTTTCTCCACAGTCACTGGCGGCAAATACACGCCGCCACTGACTCACATACAGAGATGCAGCTTGGGTACGATTTTGGTGGTTCGCCTGAAACGGATTTCGCGCATCCGTCCCACCCATTCGTAAATTGCAGAATCTAAGGACGTGCCGAACACAGGAAAATCCGAGCATTCGGGCCGAAGCAGACGTCTTTGAACATT
>DATEPN010000303.1:0-2631 GCA_035273225.1 Acidobacteriaceae bacterium
CGGCCGACTAGCCCGAAGCGGCCCCACTCCAATCCACGCGAAACGCACCAGGAGAATTCTGTTATGAAAATCTCGTCCTATCTCCACTTCAGCGGCCAATGCGAAGAGGCATTCAACCTGTACGCAAAGGTGTTCAACGCCAAGCCAACCGGCGTTCACCGCTTCGCGAATAGCCCCATGGCCGGCCAGGTTGGTCCGGACTGGGGCAACAAGATCATGCACATCGACCTGCCGATCGACGGCCAGGTACTGATGGGCTCCGACGCTCCCGGCCCGTATTTCCAGAAGCCCCAGGGCTTTGCCGTTTGCCTCGAGCCCGCGAACGAGGCAGAGGCGGACCGCATTTACCAGCAGCTTTCCGAAGGCGGAGAAATCAAGATGCCGCTCCAGGAGACATTCTGGGCGAAGCGCTATGGCCATTTCGTCGACCGCTTCGGCACGCCGTGGATGATCAACATCTCCAAACCGATGTAAGATTCGCTCCCGAATCCCAAATCCAGCAAAGCACACTGAGGAAAGGATAGTTATGAGCAAAGTGCGTGTCTTGGTCGGCACCCGGAAAGGCGCCTTCGTTCTGAGCGCCGACGGCAAACGCGACAAATGGGATGTCAGCGGCCCGTTCTTCGCCGGCTGGGAGGTCTACCACATGAAGGGCTCCCCGGTGAATCCCGACCGTATCTACACCTCGCAGACGAGCGGCTGGTTCGGGCAGATCATTCAGGTCTCCGACGACGGCGGCAAGACCTGGAACGCGCCGGGCGGCGGCATCCAGAAATCGCCCCAGGGCTTTCCCATGGGGGAGAGCAACCGGTTCGTTTACGACGCGGCGGCCGCTCCGCTCACCACGCATCAGTGGTACGACGGCACGCAACATCCGTGGGAGTTCAAGCGGGTGTGGCACCTCGAGCCCTCGCTGACGGATGCTGAAAGCGTCTACGCCGGCGTGGAAGACGCGGCGATCTTCCACTCGAAGGACGGCGCGCACTCCTGGCAGGAACTCCCCGGACTCCGCGGACACGGCACCGGGCCCCAATGGCAGCCTGGGGCCGGCGGCATGTGCCTGCACACCATCGTGCTCGATCCCAAAGATCCCAACCGGATCTACATCGCCATCTCCGCGGCGGGCGCCTTCCGTACAGACGACGGCGGCAAGACGTGGAAGCCCATCAACAAGGGCCTGCGCTCCCAGTTCCTGCCGGATCAGGACTGCGAGGTCGGCCACTGCGTGCACCACATCGCCATGAGCCCCAGCCGCCCGGGCGTGCTCTTCATGCAGAAGCACTGGGACGTCCTGCGCAGCGACAATGCAGGCGACAACTGGCGCGAGGTCAGCGGCAATCTTCCCACGGACTTCGGCTTCGTCATCGACGTCCACTCGCATGAGCCGGAGACGATTTACGTCGTACCCATCAAGAGCGACTCCGAGCATTTCCCGCTCGAAGGCAAGCTCCAGGTGTGGCGCAGCAAATCCGGCGGAAACGAATGGGAAGCGATGACCAACGGCCTTCCGCAGAAGGACTGCTACGTGAACGTGCTGCGTGATGCCATGTCCGTCGACAGGCTCGACGACTGCGGCATTTACTTCGGCACCACTGGGGGCCAGGTCTATTGCTCTCCCAACGGCGGAGACACCTGGAAGCCCATCGTTCACGACCTGCCGCCCGTACTCTCCATCGAGGTGCAGACCCTCGCATGAGCGCCGCACCCATCCGCGTCGAACTCCCGTTTCACCTGCGCAACCTCGCGCAGGTGAGCGGGGAAGTCCACCTCGAAGTATCGCCGCCCGTCACCATCAGGAGCGTGCTCGACGAGCTCGAGAGCCGGTTTCCCGTGCTCCGCGGCACCATTCGCGATCACGACACGCAGCAGCGCCGCGCCTTCCTGCGCTTCTTTGCCTGCCAGGAGGATTTGTCGCATCAATCTCCTGACGCGCCGCTGCCTGATGAAGTCTCTTCGGGCAAAGAGCCATTCCTGATCATCGGCGCCATCGCCGGCGGCAGCTAACCGCTATCTGCGCTCAAGGAGATTCCGATGCAAAAAATGAAGCCCTTTCTGTGGTTCGACAATCAGGCCGAAGAAGCTGCGAATTTCTACATCTCTGTCTTCGGCAGCGGAAAGATCGGCCAGATTTTCCGTGCACCTGAAGGAGGCCCCCTGCCTGTCGGTTCAGCCATCGTGGTCTCCTTCGAAGTCCGCGGTCTGGAATTTGTAGCGATGAACGGAGGCCCGGGACATCCGTTCACCGATGCCATCTCGTTCTCCGTCGATTGTGCCGATCAGGCCGAGATCGACAACCTCTGGCAGAAGCTGACCGAAAACGGCGGGCAGGAGATCGCCTGCGGCTGGCTGCGCGACAAATACGGCCTCAGCTGGCAAATCGTCCCGGCCAACGTCACGGAGTTGCTCCGTGGCAAGGATGCCGCCGGGGGCGCACGTGCTTTCCAGGCGATGATGCAGATGAAGAAGCTCGATATCGCCGAATTGAAACGCGCTGGCGGCCTGGCCTGAGGGCGAATACCCAACCGGCTGTTGATCTCGCGCGCACACCGCGAAGTGTGCGCTCTCAGCGGTTCCACCGGGCGGCAGCGCATCGCCAAAGCTCTCCGGTTTTCGCCGCGGGCATTGAACGTG
>DATEPN010000304.1:0-2202 GCA_035273225.1 Acidobacteriaceae bacterium
GCATGCGGCTGATCCTTCCTCGCCGGTGCCGGTGATCAATCGCGGGATTGCGCTGCTTTACCTGCAGAAGCTGACGGAGGCGCATCACGAGCTGGAGCAGGCGACGAAGATGTCGCCCAACGATCCGCGCGCCTGGTACAACCTGGGCCTGGTGGAGATGGATGAGGCCAACCAGAAGGGGGCGATCGAGGACATGCGCCACGTGCTGAGCCTCGACGCCAGCGACGCCGATGCGCATTATTTCGTGGGATCGCTGGACATGGGCCTGGGCAATTTTCCTGAGGCGATTACGGAATTCGAGGCGGCGCTGAAGCTGAATCCGAAGCACTGCTCGGCGCAGTTCGGGCTGGCGCGCGCGCTGCAGCGGACGGGGAAGACGCAGGAGGCGCATGAGCATCTGGCGGTCTTCCAGCACCTGACGCAGGCAAAGATTTCCGCACCGTTGAGCGTGGGTTATGGCGAGCGCGGGCGCTACTCGACGATGGAGGAGATTCGGCTGCCCGCGGAGCCAGTGAGCGCGATGGTGCCGGTGCGATTTGAGGCGAAGCCGCTGCCGGCGCCATCGCAGGGGCAGGGCGGCGCGGCGCTGGGCGAAGGCGCGTGCGTGGTCGACATCTTTGGGGCCGGTCATCAGGACCTGGTGACCATGGACTCGGGCGATCATGCGATCCGTGTGTATCGCAATGTGGGCAGCGGCTCGTTCGATGCGGTGCCGCCGGGCGACACGGGCCTCGATGCGAAGGGCGAGGGCATCGGGTGCGCGGTGGGCGACTTCGACAACGACGGGCAGCCGGATCTGGCGGTGTCGCTGAAGCACCAGGTGATTCTGTTTCGGAATCTGGGCGGCGGGAAGTTTGCGGATGTGACGGCGAAGGCCGGGATCCAGCAGCTGAGCTGGCCGCGCGGGCTCTCGTTCGTGGATTTCGATCACGATGGCGACCTGGATTTGCTGGTGACGGGCACGGGCGGGCAGGGCAAGTCGAGCGTGCTGTGGCGGAATAACGGGAATTCCACGTTTACGGAATGGACGGGGCAGACGGGGCTGGGCGGATCGGGCACGACGATGCAGGCCGTGCTGTCGGACGTGAACAACGACCGCGCGGTGGATCTGGTGGTGAGCAACGATCAGGGTGCGCCGATGGTGTACCTGAACCAGCGTGAGGGCGCATTCAAGGCTGTGAAGCTGTACGACGAAGGGCTGCCGCAGACGCGGGGCGTCGCGATCTTCGACTTCGACAAGGATGGGTGGATGGATGTCGCCGTGACGCATGCGACGGCGCCTTTGTCGGGCGGGCCGGGACTGACGCTGTGGCGGAATGTGGAAGGGAAGCGCTTCGAGCGCGTGGGGCTGCCGCTGCCGAAGGGAGTCACCGGGGCGTACGGCGTGACGGCGATCGACATTGACAACGACGGCTGGGTGGATCTGGCGGCGGTGCTGCAGGTGGGCCCGCGCACGGAGGTTCACATCTTCCGCAACGAGGGGCCGAAGGGATTTGAGGATGTGACCGCTGCGGTGGGCCTCGACAAAGTGACGCTGACCGGTGCGGGGTCGCTGATCGCGGCGGATGTGGATGGCGATGGTGCGGCGGATCTGATCGTGACGCGGGAGGCGAATCCTCCGGAGGTGCTGCGGAACGTCGGCGGCAACAAGAACCGCTCGCTGAAGCTGCAGCTGGCGGGACTCGCGGACAATAAGACGGCGATTGGGACGAAGGTCGAGGTTCTGGCGAACGGGCAGTGGCAGAAATTTGAGGTGCAGGGCGGGTCGGGTTATCTGAGCCAGGGATCGACGGAGATTCTGGCCGGCATCGGACAGGCGCAGAACGTCGATGTAGTGCGGCTGCTGTGGCCGACGGGCGTGCCGCAGGATGAGATCGACATCGATCCGGCGAAGATTCACGGCGAGCTGGCGGTGAAGGAGCTCGACCGGCGGGGGAGTTCGTGTCCAACGCTGTTCGCGTGGGATGGGAAGCAGTATCGGTTCATCAGCGACGTGATTGGCGCGGCGGTGGTGGGGCACTGGGTCTCGCCGGCGGCGACGAACGAGAACGATCCTGACGAGTGGATCAAGGTGGATGGCGTGGACCTAAAGCCGCATAACGGCCTCTACAGCCTGCGTTTCGGCGAGCCAATGGAGGAGATCAACTACATCGACCAGCTTCGCCTCGTCGCCGTCGATCATCCCGAAGGAACGCAGGTCTT
>DATEPN010000305.1:0-7247 GCA_035273225.1 Acidobacteriaceae bacterium
GAGGCGCGGCAGGTCGAGCATCCAGCGCGGGATGATACGGCCGTAGGCGACGACCAGGATGGCGTCGGGCTGGATCGATTCGAGCTGAGCGCGGAATTCAGGACTGACTTTGATCTTCTCCGGCTGGGTGACCGGCAGGCCAGCTTCTATTGCGGCGATCTTCACCGGCGGCGCGGTCATGGTTTGGTCGCGTCCGACGGGGCGGTCAGGCTGGGTGACGACCAGGGCGACATCATAGCTTGCGCGGAGGGCCAGCTTCAGCGTGGGAACTGCAAAGGAGGGGGTCCCGCAGAAGACCAGCTTCATTTCCACTCGCCGGTTTTTTGCAGCTTGCGGATCTTGCGGAGGATCAGGTCGCGCTTGAGCGCGCTCAGCCGCCACAGGAAGAGAACGCCGTCGAGGTGATCGATCTCGTGCTGGAAGGCGCGGGCGAGCAGTTCGGTGCCTTCCATTTCGAACCAGTTGCCCTCGAGATCCTGTGCGCGGACTTTGACCTTTGCGGCGCGCGAGACTTTTTCGCGGATATCCGGCAGGCTGAGGCAGCCTTCTTCGGCGTACTGCTTTCCTTCCCTGGAGACGATCTCAGGGTTGACGAGGACGATTTTATCGTCGGGGTTTTCCTGGTTGCTGAGGTCGATGACGGTGATGCGCTTCGACAACCCGATTTGGGGCGCAGCGAGGCCGATACCCTGCGCCTTATACATGGACTCGAACATGTCATCGACCAGGGTACGGAGTTCCTCGTTGAACTCCGTGATTTTGTCCGTGGGCCGCTGCAGGACCGGGTCCGGATATTTGACGATTTCCCGAATCATTGCAAAAACAGCCGGCAGTTGGTGGCGGGTAGCTCACAGCAGCCGGTTAATAGCTCCTGATTTGTTGTACGTAACCGTCGTAGTTACGTTTGAGTTCTTTTAGCGAATCGCCGCCAAATTTCTCGAGCACAACGCGCGCGACGGTTAGCGCAACCATCGCTTCGGCAGCGACTCCGGCTGCCGGGACCACACACACGTCGCTCCGCTCGTAGGCGGCTTTGGTTTCTTCCCGGGTGTCGAAGCGGACGGATTGCAGCGGACGCCGCAGCGTCGAAATCGGCTTCAGATATCCTCGCACTACGATGTCTTCGCCATTGCTGATGCCGCCTTCAAGCCCTCCTGCGTTGTTGTGCTCGCGGGTGAAGCGGGTATGGCGGCCGTTCTTTGCCTCAGGCGCGTAGCCAATGGCATCGTGCACCTCCGACCCGAACGATTCCGCAGCGGTCACGCCACGGCCGATCTCAACCGCTTTGACCGCCTGCAGCGACATAACGGCCTGAGCGAGCAGGCCATCGAGGCGCTCGTCCCAATTGGCGCAGGTACCGAGCCCCGGGGGCAGGCCGTGCACAACGACTTCGAAGACGCCCCCGACGGTGTCCCCGGTGCGGAGAACGGCGTCGACTTCAGCCTTCATGCGCTGCTCCGCTTCGGGATCCACGCAGTTCAGCAGCACCTCATCCTTTTGGCGCAGGGAGGAAATTTCGTCCCAGGAGGCGTCTCGATCGAGTTCAGCGGCGCCCACACGAATGACATGGCTGGCGACATCGACGCCCAGTTGCAGGAGAAGCTGCTTCGCAACGCCTCCGGCTGCGACGCGAGCCGTGGACTCGCGCGCGGAGGCGCGTTCAAGGACATAGCGCGCATCCGGAAAGTCCCACTTGAGGGCTCCGGCAAGGTCGGCGTGTCCGGGCCGGGGAGATGCCACCACTTTGTGCTTTGAGGGGTCTCCGGCACCGACAGGCAGAACCTCGGTCCAGTTCTTCCAGTCGCGATTCTCGATTTCAATGGCAATGGGCGAACCAATTGTTTTGCCGTGCCGCACGCCGCTGAGGAAATGGGCAGTGTCGGTCTCGATGCGCATACGGCCGCCGCGGCCATATCCCTGCTGACGACGCCAGAGTTCACGATTGACAGCATCGGTGTCGATGGGCACACCCGCGGGCATGCCGGAGACGAGCGCCACCAGGCTCTCGCCGTGCGATTCACCGGCGGTGGAAAAGCGCAGCATATGGGTCAGGGTCCAGTCTTAATTGTAGATGAATCAGAGGCTTATTTCGTCGCAAGCCAGGCGTATTGCTTCTCGGTGAGGGGGACTACGGAGAGGCGACCCTGTTTGAGGAGAGGCGAGGTTGAGAAGAAGCTCTGGGCCTTGATTTCCGCCAGGGTACGGGGGGTCTGGGCTTTCTTCACGAACTTGAGCCGAACCAGGGGTTTTTTGCTGTCGGTCGCATCGACAGCGGTGACTTTCGCGATGCCGACGGAGCGGCGCTCCGTGCCGGTGTGGTAGATCACGGTCATTTCGCCGCGCTTCATGCCGGCAAGCAGCTTGACGGCCTGAGGGTTGGTGACGCCGTCCCAGACGGTCTCGCCGTCACGCTCGAGGTCGTCGACGGAATAGGAGTCCGGTTCAGTCTTCAAAAGGTAGGGCATGATTCGGTTCCTCCTGGGGTAGTACCGTTTCCGCAGGCAGCACGGGATCTGCAGGCGGAGCAACGAGTCCATGCAGGCCCTCCTGCTCCAAATAGCGCTGGGTATTCAGAAGCGGCCGGTCCATGGAGCGGACCCAGTCGGTCAACTCTGCCGGAGAGCGGCCGTTCGCTTCGGCGCGGCGGAATTCGGCGGCCGTGGTCTGCATTTTGGCATCGAGATCGTCCAGGTAGTGCAGGAGGATCGCTTCGGGGATCATGGGTAGCTTCGGCGAACCGAACTCGTACTTGCCGTGATGGCTGAGCACCAGGTGCTCGATGAGGATGCGCTTGGCGGCCGGGAAATCGGGAATTGAGGCGATCTTCTCCTCGATCATCCCGATGCCGATGGTGATGTGACCGAGAAGCTGGCCTTCCAGGGTGTAGTCGAAGCTGGTGCCCCACCGGAGTTCGCGCAGCTTGCCGATGTCGTGCAGGAAAACGCCGGTCAGGAGCAGGTCGCGATTGACACTCGAATAGTGGCGGGCGGCCAAATCGCAGATGGCCATCAACGACAGGATGTGCTCGAGCAGGCCGCCGATCCAGGCATGGTGCAGGCCCTTCGCCGCGGGAGCTTCGCGGAGATCGGCAGCGATCTCCTTATCGCGGAGAAAGGCTTCGAGGAGTGCCTTCAGGTGAGGGTCGGTGAATCCAGCGATCCAGCGTTCCAGCTCCGCCCACATCTCCTCAACGTTGCGCTCGGACTGTGGGACGAAGTCGGACAGCGCGTAACGACCCACGTCTCGCTCGTCTGCCCGGCGAACTTTTTCAACTTTGATCTGCAGCTTCTCGTTAAAGCGACAGACCTGCCCCTTCACCGCAACCACGTCGCCTGAATCGAAGGGCTGCACTTCGACATCGTCCCAGATGCGGGCTTCGATTTGTCCAGTGCGGTCGCTGAGGGTCAGAGCGATGTAGGGCGCGCCCTGTTTCGTGGAGCGCGCCTGCTTGGTGGCGGCGGCGAAGAAGCCCGTGATCACCTGGTTTTCGCGGCTCGCCAGATCGGCAACCATTAAATCTTTCATCGACCGGATACCGGACTACGGTTGCGGCTGGGTTGCTGGAGCCGGAGCAGGTGCCGCGGGTTCCGTCGTTCCGGCGGGCGCCGGGTTCTGCTGGCCGTTCTGCTGCTGATCCTGCTGCTTGTTCCGGTCGCTGATGCGGCGCTTCGGGCCGGTTTTCGCCGGGTTAGCCTTCTTGTCCTTCGCGGTGTCGCCGCGAAGACCGAGCGCGGCATTCTGACGCTGATCCTGTGCCTGCTCTTCGGGGGTCTGGGTCGGCGGGACGAATTTCTGGTGATGGGTAGCCGCCCACTCTTCCTTCCTCTGCTGCTCGCGCTTTTGCTTCGGCTCCTTCAGGCGATCCCTGTAGCGTGTCTTCTGCTTTTTCTCCGTAGCGGTATCCGCTGTTTCGGCAGTGGCTGGCGCAGCGTCCGGCGACATTCCGGACTGATTGATGGCGACCTGGTTCTGAGGCGGAGGCGCCGTGGCTCCGGCATCGACCTGGCGCGTTTCACCTGCGGGCAGAGTCTCTCGCGGGGCCTGACCGAAGCGGATCTTCTCCTTCTTGCCGGGCTTCTGGGTGCCAGTGGCGGCGACCTGGCTATTCTTCCCCTTGCTGGAGTTGACCTGATCCAGCGTTGGAATGCCGGCTGGAGGCGCACTTGCCTTACTCGCCTGCACGTGGGCGGCCCCGCGGCCCCGACCCCGGCCGGTGTAGCGTGCGCGCGCCACGTGCTTCTTTTTCTTTGGCTGAGGCGGCACGTACGCGCTCTGAATGAACTTGAGCTCGTTGGCGCTGGCTCCCGAGTCGACGTAACCTGGCCGGATATCGATGTAGGCCTGGTCACGCAGGGTGGTCAGGTACTGACGGAGAGCGGGCTCCATCTTGGCCATCCCGACCTGTTCCTGAATCTGATTCTGGACCTCGTTGAGGGGAGCCTGACCGGCTTTCTCGTGCCCGGCGACCTGCAGAATGAGCCACCCCTGGCGCGTGCGGATCGGCTGGGTGAACTGGCCCGTCTGGAGATCGAAGGTGGCGTCTTCCATGACTTTGGGGAGATCGCCGCGTTTGTATTCGCCGAGGCGGCCTCCGTCCTGGGCGGTGGGGCCCGTGGACTCGGTTTTCGCCAGGGTTGCGAAATCGCCGCCGGCCTTCAGTCGAGCTTCGACATCGTCGGCTTTCTTTTCAGCCGCAGCAACCTGCGCCGCATCGTCCGGATTGGGTGTGGCGATGAGGATCTCGTTGAGCTTGACCGACTCGGGCCTCTGGAATTCCTGCTGGTGCGATTTGTAATACGCCTCGATTTCGGAGGGAGCAATCTGGATGCGCGACCCGACCTGCTGCGAGATCACCTGTTGGGTGATGACGTTCTCGCGGATCTGCTGTTTGAAATCTTCGTAGGAGATGCCCTGCGACTCGACTGCTTTCTGGAGGTCCTCCATGGAGTCGAGGTGGTTCTGCTTACGGATTTCGTCGAGGCGCTTGACCACGTCGGTCTCGCCGCTGATGCCCAGTTGCTTGCCCTGGGAGAGCAGCAGCTGGCGGTCGATGAGCGAGCGGAGCAGGTCGCGGCGCTGCTCCATGACCTGTTGCTGTGTCCAGTTCTGCTGGCGAGCTTCCTGGTCCAGTTCCTGCTGGGCGCGCTCATAGTCCGACTTGTTGATGACCTGATCGTTGACGCGCGCGATGATTTCCTCGACGACGCTGCCGGAGTAGGCGGAGTTGCGCTGCGTGTCGTCGGCAAGCGAACCTACTCTTTGTGCGGCTGCAGGAAAGACGGAGAGAGCCAGGCCGGCAAACAGCGTGGCAGGAAGCAAGGGAACTCGAAGCATCATAGGGCTTTACGTCTCAGAGCGCGGCTTCGGTCCGAAGCAGAATCGCGCCGCCCTGCGGCCCTTTCCCTGCTGCTTCGTCTCGTGTGCTGGCGCTTGTGTCATTGTACAGCGCGAGGATTTCGACGCGCTGCCGCCAGTGGCTGGCGATTAGTTGGTTAGACGGTCCAGGCGAGCAAAGGCGGGCATGACCATGCCGGTGCTATCGGCAGATCGCGTCCAGCCTCTTTGAGTAATCGATGTGCTTCGGCAAAGGCCAGTGCTTTTCGGCCATTGCCTGCTCGAGCATATCGGGGCCTGGGAGGATTTTCGGGTCCATGTCGTACTTGTAGAATGCGTCCTCTTCGGCGTCGTGCAAGGAAACAAAGACAATGCCATGGCGCTTATACATGGCAAGGAGGCGCGGCAGCATGCGTGCATCGAATGCGCCAATGTGCATGAGCAGGACATAGGGGATGTCGTGGCCGTAGAGTTTCTTCGACATCTGGTGGTCATAGCGGATGTTCTGCTCGGCGGCGCGGAGGTAGGTGGTCTCCAGCCAGGAGACGGCTTTGGTGTCGCCCTTCTGCATACAGCGCGCGTAAGGCTCGTTCCATTCGTAATCGGCAAAGCTCATGGTGACGCCGGCGATTTTGTATCCCTTCTGGCCCAGCCAGGCGCGCACGCCCATTTTCTTCTCCGGAGTGTTGCCCTCCGTCAGGAAGGGGTAGCGGAACCAGTGCCAGTCGGCGCCATCCATGTGTTGGCCCAGCAACTGCTCGTTGTGGGCGATGTCGGCCTCGAAATCCGCCGCGCTGTGCTCGTTGAGGTTCATGTGGGACCAGGTATGGTTGCCGAGCGGATTGCCGGCTGCACGCCAGGCATCCAGCACATTCACGGTGTCGGGCTGGTCCTGCACCGCTATGCCGTTGACAAATCCATAGGTAGCGGGAACATTGGCCCGATGCAGGGCGTCAATGATCTGTTTGGCGACTTCAATCCGGGTGACTTTGGGCGGCAATGGGCCGTGCGCAGGCAAATCATCGAACGTGATGGCGATTCGCTGCGCACTCGCCGTGATCAAGAGCCCTGAAATGCCCAAAGAAACCAAAAGCTGAACCAGACCCAGGGAAAATGCGCGGAAGCCCACGTTCATTCTTCTCCTTATTCACATGCCGGACGGCGAAACAGGCACACACGTGTGATGCGAGAACAGAGGGGAATCCCCTGTGAATCTGCAAGAAGCAAGCTGGCAAGCCGTGGCGCGCCCGGATGTGCAAAGGCGAGGCTCGAGGCGGCTCGAGGCAGGACGCTCAGGTGGAGTAAGCGCCTCCCGCGGCCATGGGCATCGAGCGCAGGCGCGTACCGGTTGCTGCGAAGACTGCATTGCTGACCGCCGGGGCCACCGCCACGATGCCGGTTTCGCCAGCGCCTGCCGAGGGCAGGTCTTTGCGATCGATCAGATGAACTTCGATCTTCGGAGTGTCGCGGAATCGGGGGACCCGGTAATCCGAGAAGCGGGCGTTGAGGATCTGACCGTTCGCGAACTGAATCTGCTCAAAGAGCGCGCCGCCGATGGCCATGACCATCGCGCCCATGTTCTGGTTGCGCAGGCCATCGGGATTGACGACAGCTCCGGATTCCCAGGCCTGGACGATGCGGTGGATCCGAATGCGCTTGCCGGGCAGAATTTCGACCTCGGCACAGGCCGCCACGTGCCCGCCCTTCTCCACGCCGCCGGCAATACCAAAGTCACGCTGCGGGGTTGAGGGGCGCCTGCCCCAGCCGAATTTCTCGGCGGCCAGGGTGAAGACAGCGCGGAGGCGATCATTGGTGAGGTTCTTCAGCCGGAACTGAAGGGGGTCCATTTTTAGCTGGTGGGCCATCTCGTCCATCGCAACTTCGCGAGCGAAGTGGTTGGCGGTGGCGGCGAG
>DATEPN010000306.1:0-5142 GCA_035273225.1 Acidobacteriaceae bacterium
GCGGCCTGTAAGATTGAAGTTGAGCGCATCCTGCGCTCCTGCGGGGATCACCTATGCGAAAGACCCTGGCTTTATCTGCCTTCCTTATCACTTTCCTGGCCTTTGGGTCCGTTCCACGGGCACATGCGGTTTCCAAGGAGATCATCCAGCTGCAGACGCAGGTACAGCAGCTGCAGGATCAGCTGCAGCATCTCCAGGACTCGCAGAACCAGCAGCTCAGCGTGATGCAGCACGTGATCCAGGCGATTGCGGACAACGTGAACCGCATGGGTTCCACAATGACCACGTTGCAGAATCAGCTGCAGTCGCAAAACGAGGCGGGCGGGGGAAAGATCGAGCAACTCTCAACACAGATGCAGGGCATCAACGACTCGGTGGACGAACTGCGGAGCCGCATCGACAAGATGACGGCACAGCTGCAGGCGATCCAGTCGCAACTGCAAAACGTGAACGCGCAGCAGCAACAGTCACAACCCGGACAGCAGCCGGGCGACAACAGCCAGCCGGGGCAGCCTGGACCCAACCAGAACCAGCAGCCCGCGACACCGCAGCAGACGCAGCCGCAGGCTCCTCCCGTGAAGCAGCTTTACCAGGGCGCGATGGCGGATTACCAGAGCGCGCACTACGATCTGGCGGCGAATGAGTTCGGCGATGTGCTGCGGTATTATCCGCAGGACGATCTCGCAGGCAATGCCCAGTTCTATCTGGGCGAAATCGCATACCGGCAAGGAAAGTATCCCGACGCGATTAAAAACTACGAAACTGTGCTGCAGAATTTTCCTGGCAACGCGAAGGCGCCCGCAGCCCAGTTGCGCAAGGGAGAAGCTGAGCTGGCGACGCATCAGCGCGAGGAGGGCATTCGCGATCTGCGCGCGCTGATCGCGCGGTATCCGCAGACGCCGGAAGCAGCGCAGGCGCGCAGCCGTCTGAACGGCCTGGGCGTGCGCACGACTGCGTCGAAACCTTCGGCGTATCGTGAGTAGCGAGCGCCGCATCAGACGCGGCGCAGATGCCGATCTTGCGTAACGCGGCACTCATTACCGAGGTGTGTTACGCACGCAGGAACGCAGCGTGGATCGTCGTTGACAAAGCGGGAAGCGAATCGCACAATCGGAATTCAGCCATAAGCCATCATCGTTTCACCTGAGAATTTCCTCATCCTGAAAACATCATCCGATGCGGTGTTTCTCTGCCGGCTGAGGATCCCTGATGTGCAGTTGGCAGAAGAATTGTTCGACACAGCAGGAAGGCCGTTTTCGCATTGCATGCTCTGACCGAAACCGATTTCCCAAAGCTCACCCTGTTTGCCCGGGGCAAGGTTCGGGACGTTTACAGCATCGGCGAAAACCTGCTGATGGTCGCGACCGATCGCATCTCTGCGTTCGACTACGTGCTCGCGAATGGCATCCCCGGCAAAGGAAAAATTCTCAACCAGCTCTCGGTGTACTGGTTCGGTGAACTGAGCGACATCGTTCCGAACCATCTGATCTCCGCCACACCGCTCGAGTATCCCGATGAAGCGTGGGACTATCGCGACATCCTGAAGGACCGCTCCATGCTGGTGCACAAGGCGCAGATGTTCCCGGTGGAGTGCGTCGCGCGCGGCTATCTGGCGGGATCGGGCTGGAAGGAATATAAGGAGACGGGCAAGATTTGCGGGATCCCGATCCGCCCCGGCCTGTGGGAAAGCGACATGCTGAAGGAGCCCATCTTTACGCCGGCAACCAAGAGTCTCCGCGGAAAGCACGACGAGAACATCAGCTTCGACAAGATGGCTGAGCTGGTGGGCGGCGAGACGGCGGAGAAACTGCGCGAACTGACGCTGAAGCTGTACACGTCGGCCGCAAGTGCTGCCGAGCGCAAAGGAATCCTGATCGCCGACACGAAGTTCGAATTTGGGACGATGGGCTGGGAGATGAATCCCAAATTTAAGATGGACGCAAAGCCACGCCCGCCAGTTCCTTCAAAGATCGTGCTGGCAGACGAGGCGCTGACTCCGGATTCGTCGCGGTTCTGGGACGCGGAGCATTACCGGCCGGGAAAACCGCAGCCTTCCTACGACAAGCAGTACGTCCGGGATTATCTTGAGAGCATTCACTGGAACAAGCAGGCTCCGGCTCCGCGTCTGCCGGAGGAAGTGGTAAAGAACACGCTGAAGAAATATACGGAAGCTTTCCGCCTTCTGACGGGGCGGGTTCCGTCGATGTAAAGGAAGCTCTATGACGGCAATCGACTGGGCTATTGTCGTGATCGTGGTGGTTTCTGTCGTGTCGGCGGCGAAGACAGGACTGGTCGTCGAGGTGTTTTCCCTTGCGGGGCTGATTCTTGGGCTGCTGCTGGCGAGCTGGGATTATCAGCGGTTGATGCCGTGGGTGGGAAACTGGATCCACTCCATACCCTTGGCCCAGGCGGTGTCTTTCCTGCTGATCGCGCTTGGGGTGATGATTGCGGCAGCGCTGGCGGGCAGGTTTCTGCGGTGGTCAGTAAAGTCGATCGGGCTGGGCTGGGCAGACCGAGTCGCGGGGGCGGCGTTCGGTCTGGTGAAAGGGTGCGCGCTGGTCACAATCGCGGTGATGGTGATTGCCGCGTTTTGGCCCAGCGCCACCTGGTTTCAAAGGTCGCGTCTGGCTCCAGGATTTCTGAGCATGGCGCACCGGGTGGCTGTCGTGGCTCCTGCCGACTTGCAACAGAAGATTCGTGCTGGGGTTGTGGTTCTGCGGAAGGATCAGCCGGACTGGATGAAACCCGCAGCGTAGGTTTGACGTACTGGACGAATTGCCCGGTGATCCGGGATCAGGAAAGAGGTTCCCTGTGAAACGCGAGCTGGATAATCTGGTGACGCAAATGCACGCCGGCGGGATCACGTACGAAGAGGCGGTGCGGGAATTCAAACGCCGCTTCATCCTGGAAGTCCTGGCTTCTCACAGGGGCAACCAGTGCAAGGCAGCGAAGGAGCTCGGCGTCCATCGCAACACGCTGAGCCGGATTCTCGCTGAACTGGAGATCGACCCAACGCAGGTTCGCAGCGGGCTGCGGCGGCCGCCTCGCAGCGAGCGAGCACTGTTCGACGCCAAGCAGATGGCGCGGTAGTTCCCTTCCCTCTGGTCGATCAAGCGAAGGCGGGCTGTTAGTCCACGCAGGAGTCGGCACTCAGCATAAAAAACCCGGACCGTGCAGGTCCGGGTCTTTTAATTAGGGCCGACAGCTTCAGATTGCCCAATCCTGGCAGAGACGTGCGCTGACTCGGGCGTTTTAGCGCGTGAACGGCTGCCAGCGAAAGGCCGACGCGTCTACCTCCGTCATTCCCGAGGCAGATCCAGGTGCGATACGAACTCGTTCAGAACAGTTTCGTAGACCGAAATTTCCTGCCTGATCAGCTGGCCTTCCGGGGTATGCAGGTCGCCGTTGCGGAGACGCTGTTTGCAGGAGGCAACGCGGTCCTCCCACTGTTCCCGGAGGCTCTTCATCCTAACGTAGCGGTCCCAATCATTCATGTTCGCAGCCTCGAAAACGAGTCCTGGTCAGCGTACAGTCGAATGCCGCCTGATGGTTATGGCACTTTCGGGTTAGGCGGCTGCCCTGGACGGTCCGTCGTCGCGAGTTGACGCGGAGGCGTTTCATATTCGCCAATGCTGCCGAAGGGTTCGCGCCGGGGCCTCTTCCCTTTTACCCTTGTAGAAGATGAGCGCTGCTGCTGATTCTCGCGTCTACATCCAGGAAGGCTTCGTCTGGGACGAACAGCCAGCCTATCTCTTTGACATCGATGGGACCTTGCTGCGCCACCGCGACCGCATCCACTTTGACGCCTTCTTCGAGAGCGTGCGGGCGGTGATGGGCCGGGACCTGGAACTCGAAGGGGTGACGCTGGCCGGCAACACCGATCCGGGAATCCTGCGGGACGCCTTCCGACTCGCCAGCGTGGAGGATACGGCGTGGCGTCCGCACCGGGAGGAGGTGCTGCAGGCGATGTCGGCGCATGTCATGGCACGCCGTTCGGAGCTGCTGCCGATGATCATGCCGGGAGTGGAGGCGGTGCTGGAACATCTGGAGCACAAGGGGGCGCTGCTGGGACTGGCCACCGGCAATCTGGAGAAGATCGGGTGGCTCAAGGTGGAGAACGCCGGGCTGCACAGCTGGTTCTCGTTTGGAGGATTTAGCGACCGGTTTGAGGATCGGCCGGACATGATCGCGCATGCGGCACAGCAGGCGAGGGCGATCCTGCGATCGGAAAGCGGACGCGAGCCGGGTCGAGTGGAAAGTGTGTGCGTGGTGGGCGATACTCCTTTTGATATCGAAGCGGCCCGCGCCCATGGTCTGCCGACCATCGCCGTTGCGACCGGGCGGTATACGTTTCACGATCTGATGCAGCACGGCCCGGAAGTATGCACGACAACGCTGCAGGCTCTGTTGGAAAACACACGCGCTCAAAAGATGGAAAATCGAAGCAATGGCTCGTAGCACGATTCTGATTGCCGCCTCGCTGGCGCTGGCTTCGTGCGCGGCGGCGCAGCAATCCGGCGCGCCCGCGGCGAAGAGCGCCGGGGCCGCGGCTGCAGCGCGCACGGATGATTCCGCCAGCGCGCACGTACCCAGGCAGCAGCGGGATGCAGCGCAGAGGGCGTGGCTCGACGGAGCGAAGGCTCTGGAGAAGAATGACCCAGGCGGCGCGCTCGCGGCCTTTCAGCGCGCGGCCGCACTTGATCCGGCGAACCACCGGTATACGTACGCGGTCGATGTCGCCAGGCAGCACGTGGTGCAGAGCCTGGTGCAGCAGGCGGACAAGGATCGCATCATCGGCCATTATGAAGACGCGCGAGCGGCGATCACCGAAGCGTACCGCGTGGACCCTGGCAATCCCATGGTGGCGCAGCACCTGAATGAGGTGCAGGCCGACCAGGGAGCCAGCGAACCGCTGATGAAGCTCCAGGAGCCGGACGCCGCCCCGCCAGTCGAACTGAAGCCGCAGCCTGGGCGGCGCAGCTTTCACCTGAACATGAGCGAGCGCGAGGTGATCCGCCAGGTTCTGACGGCATATGGCATTCAGCCCTCGATCGACGACTCTGTTGGGGCGCAGAGTGTTCGGTACGACGTGGACAATGTGGATTTTGACGAGGCGGAGCGAACGCTGGCGCTGGCGACAGG
>DATEPN010000307.1:0-2752 GCA_035273225.1 Acidobacteriaceae bacterium
TGACGCGGGTTTTCAACCCGTGTCACGGGCAAGGAGATCCGATTTCGCGCGGGACGAATGATGTGTGACTGCGGATCCGGCGCGCAAGGTCCGCTTTAGCGGACGGAAGCGTGGCCAGCGCGGAGCGTTCCGTCCGCTTTACACGAAAGCGCATGACCGCCGTTTTCCGCTAAGCACGATGTTGCGTTTCCCGGGCGATCCTGGCCTGCCGTTCCTGCACCGCCACGCGGGCGTTGTGCAGGATGATGACCGCGCCGATCCACCGCCGCACGCGGGCGAGCCGGCGGACCCAGGGCGGCGGGTTGCCGGCGTTGAAGACCACCGTCATCGCGGACAACACGCCCTCGATGCGGTTGCGCCGGTTCAACACGTAGCGGGCCAGGTCGGCGTGGTCCTGCCAGACCTGCACCGCCTCGCGACGCGCCGGGCCCATCTGCCGCAGCGTCACCGGGTGGTGCTGGCCGCCCTTGACCCGCTGCTGGGCCTTCAGCGGCGACAGCAGCCGGTGGTCGCTGGGCGCCAGCGCCTTGTGCAGCGGGGCCGAGTCGTAGTTGCTGTCGGCCAGCGCCAACGCCGCCGCCGCGTCCGCGGCCGGCTTGAGGTGCCCGGCCATCACCACCGCCACGGTTTGCTCGGCCGCGTTGAGCGCCGTCAGCGACCAGACGATCACCCGGCGGTCCTCGGCGACGATCGCGTGCAGCTTGTACCCCTTGCCGTACCCGCCGGTGATGTGGCCGCGGCGGGCGTCGGGGTCCTTGCTGACCGGGCTGACCAGCAGCGGCTTGCCGTCGATCAGCTTCAGCGGGCACGACATGCCCGCCCGCGCCAGCTCCGCGTGAACCCGGCCCAGCAGCGCCTGGAAGTCGTCCTGGGCGACCCGGCGGCGGAACTGGCTGACGCTGGGCAGCCGCCGGGGCCGAAACAGGCTGCCGTAGTGCGACCGGTCGCAGGCCCAGGCCAGGCACTTGCCCTGCCACACGCACCAGAAGAACATCAGCAGCACCTGCTGGTGCGAGAAACGCAGGCGGTTGTCACGCTTGCACGGGCGGCAGACGCGGCGCACACTGGCCTTGAGGGTCTGCCACAGTTCACGGTCCATACTCGACTCCTTTCTTGTGCAGCACACAAAGAGGGGCAAGTATGGACCTTTTCTTTGGTTACCGTGCATTTTGTGCCCGGTCATGCGCTTTCGTGATCAGCGGACGGAATGCTTCGTGGGAGCGGCGTTCCGTCCGCTGAAGCGGACCCTACTGCCCTGACCACCTCAATTTGTCCACCGAATCGGGTGATGAGCTGGTACCCTCTTGCTGGCTTTCAACAGGAGGTCAGCCATGGAAGGTACCGATCCGATCGTCGGCTCCAGCCGCGCCCGCAAGGCCAGGATCCGGCTCACGCCCGAGCAGCGCGAGCAGCTCGAGCAGGTCACCCGCGACGGCGGCACGAAAAGCAAGCGATTCGTCCACGCCCGGGCACTGCTGATGGCTGACGAGGACCACCCCGCCGGCCGGTACACCGACCAGCAGATCGGCCGGGCGCTGGGCGTCGCGTCCAAGACCGTCGCCCGTGTCCGCGCCGCGTTCGTGCGGGGCGGGATCACGGTCGCCGTCGAACGCAAGAAACGCCTCGCGCCGCCGGTCGAGCCGATCATCGACGGCAAGGCCGAGGCGGCGCTGGTGGCGATTTGCTGCTCGCCGGCGCCGGCCGGGCAGGCGCGTTGGACGCTGCGGTTGCTGACCGAGGAACTGGTCAGCCGCAAGATCGTCGCCCACGTCTGCAAGGAGACGGTGCGCAAGACGCTAAAAAAAACGAGCTGCAGCCCTGGCGTGTGAAGCGGTACTGCATCCCCGAGCGGGACGCGGCCCGGTTCGTGGCGCAGATGGAGGACGTGCTGGACCTGTACGCGCTGCCGCCGGACCCGCTGCGGCCGCTGGTGTGCATGGACGAGGCGTCCAAGCAACTGCTGGGCGACGCGGTCGAACCGCTGGCGATGAAGCCGGGGGTGCCCAAGCGTGAGGATTACCACTATGCCCGCGGCGGCGTGCGGTCGCTGTTCATGTTCTTCGCCCCGCACGTGGGCTGGCGTCGCGTCGCCAGCAGCGCCCGCCGGACGCGTGAGGACTGGGCACGACAGATCAAGCGGCTGGTGGACGAGGACTTCCCGCAGGCGACGGTGATCCGCCTGGTGTGCGACAACCTCAACACGCACGCGATCGCCAGCCTCTACCAGACGTTCCCCGCGCCCGAAGCGCATCGCCTGGCGCGGAAGCTGGAGATCCATTACACGCCCCGCAACGGCAGTTGGCTCAACGTGGCCGAGATTGAGCTGAGCGTGCTGGGCGAGCAGTGCCTCAAGCGGCGGATCCCCGACGGGGACACGCTCGACACCGAACTGGCGGCGTGGGAGGCGCGGCGAAACCAGGACCACAGCGTCGTGCGATGGCAGTTCACCACGGAAGACGCGCGTGTGAAGCTCCGCCGGCTCTACCCGACAGTTTAAGGTGGGCGAGGCACTACGGAGCGCATTCCAATCCGCAATCAGCAATCCGAATTCAGCAATGCGTTCTACCGCGGGCGATTCGCCGCCGGCTGCCCCGGCTGCATCGGAATTTCGCCGAACTGCTGCTCGAACCGGCGGATGAGCTGGCCCAGTGATCCCGTCAGCCGCTTCACCGTCGAATAGGTCATGATCACCCGGTCGGTCACCTTGAACAGCATCTGCTGCTGGCCGCCCTGCGGGTTGGGATTGAGCATG
>DATEPN010000308.1:0-3607 GCA_035273225.1 Acidobacteriaceae bacterium
ATGGAGATCATTCTGGAGAGCTTGCGGGGTAATACCTTTTCGGTATTACTTTGCGGGAGCCCCTGGCCCAGCTTCCAATCCGCAGCGGGTAGTCGTTGACGGCGGGTGCAGCGGCGCGGTGCACAAAGGAAACGGCTCAGCCGTTGGGCTGAGCCGGTGTTCTTTCCCTCTATTTTCAGAATACCAAGTTGGGTCGAATTTTCTCCCGACTTTTTGGGCGTGGCTCGTTGCGGAAGTGGTCTCGAATCAGCGTGTGGTTGTTTTTTCGGGGCGGAGAGGCTTGACAGGTTCCGGGTGCGGGTCGTTTGTCCGCTACCCTGCGGGAACCGGTGTCGGGTGGGGGGCGAAGGGCAGGCCCAGCGTGGACCAAAGGGACTGGGCTTCGCTGGTGAGCTTTTCGGCCTGGCGGAGAAGGGCGGGGTATCCGGGGTGAGCGCGGACGGAGGCGAGCCAGGGATCGAGGCGCAGGGTTTGCGGCGAGCAGACAAAGCCGCTCCGTGAGGCTTGCTCAATGGCGGAGATGGCTTCGCCGGGGCGGTCCATGCGCGCGTGATGGCGCGCGAAGTAGAAGAGCATTTCGGCATCGGTGATGCGGGTTTGCGCCTCGAGGAGGGCGACGGCGTCGGCGAAGCGGCCCTCAACAATGGCGAGCAGGCTGGCCATCGCAGTGTTCATCGGTTCGGATGGATGCGCAGCGGCGAGCCGCTGGCGGAGGAGATCGCCGGCGCGGTCGGTTTGTCCCATTGCGGCCCAGGCCGCGGCATCGAGGTAGAGCGCGGCGCGTCCGCTGTAGCTTTCGATGGCGGCACCGTACTCGGCTTTGAGGAACCAGGAATGGGCGACGCTGGTGTGGATGGTGGGGTCGAGGTCCTGCGCGCGCCGGTGAGCTTCGATCGAGTGATTGAGCAGACCGCAGAAGCGAAGCGCCTGCACCAGTCCGGCACAGGTTTCCGGGTCGGAAGGATGGCGGCGCAGACCTTCCCCGAGCCGCTGCATGGCCTGGCGCGCCTCTCCCACATCGGTCTGGAGCGAGGTGTAGAACTGATGGGCGCAGGCGAGGTCCGGGTCGAGGGCAAAGGCGCGGTGGAAGGCGGCCTGCGCCAGTTCTGCCTGCGCGGGCCCGCCGTCCGGGCTGAATTTGGCGAGGAGAGCGCAGGCTCGACCGAGCCAGGCCCAGGCGGGCGCGAATCCAGGATCGTTGGCGATGCAGAGCCAGAGCAACTCGCGCGCCTGGGTGACGCCTGCGAGCGAGCGGTGGGAGGTCAGCTCTTTGGCGCGGGAGAAGAGCTGGTAGGTCGGTCGGGGAATGCCAGGCTCGCCTTCAACCGGCAGTTGAAAGCGGTATCCGTGTTTGGAAACGGTGCGGATGGCGTCGCGGCCGACAATCTTGCGCAGGCTGACGATGGCGTTGGTGAGATTGGCATCGGTGACGAAGGTGCCCGGCCAGACGGTCTGCATCAGCTCCTCTTTGGTGACGAGGCGTCCGGCGCGCGAGACGAGGCAGAGCAGGGTGTCGAAGCTGCGGGGCGTGAGGGGAACCGGGGTGGAGCCGCGGAGGAGGAGGCGCTCGCCGGGATCGAGAAGAAAGCCGCCAAAGCGCCAGGAGGCCTCGGGCGCCGTTTGATATTTCTTTGAAATTTCCTGCGCGGCCATTAGGACGTGCCTCCGCCGGATTGCCTAGTCTGCGGCATGCGAACCGGGGCAGCCATCTTACCCCGATTCCGGAAGGAGAATCGTATGCGGAGTTTCGGATGGTTGTTTCTGGCGGCTGCGGTGTGCAGCGTGAACGCGCAGAATCCGGTGAAGTGCCACGCGGTGGGAGGCGTGATTACCACGAACTTTGTCGACGCCGCGGACACGCTGGGGAGCGCCACGGGCGATCTGGCCGGCGGGTTGGGCGTGCATGTGGTGGACCAGCAGGCGGGGCCGAATGGAACGCTGCTGATTACCGTGCAGCATCACTGGGTGACGGAATCGGGCGACACGGTGGGGCTGGATGGGGCGACGGTGACGCTGTTCCCGACGGCGATCCAGGGCTTCTATGCGGCCAGCTACGTGGATGGCATCACCGTGAACGGAAGGGGCACGGGGCGGCTGGCGGGGGCGAGCGGGAAGGTTTACGGCTGGGGCGCGGCGAACTTTGCGACCGGTCAGCTGGTCCTGCGTTACTCGGGGCAGGTGTGCCAGCAATGGTGAGGGCGAAGGCCGGTTGAGCCTCAGCGGCTGAAGCCGCTTATGGTTGGGGTGTCCCAGGGTGCGACGGCTGAAGCCGTCGCCTACCGGCCTATCCGGACAGGTCTTATCGTGAGAGCTCCTGGCGTGGCAGGTCTTAGCCCGGCAGGTCTTAGCGGGGCAGGTCGAGTTCGAGGCAGCCGAGGGTGAAGGCGAAGGGGAAGGGGCCGGGGTCGGCGGTGCGGTAGAGGCCGTCGAAGAAGACGAAGGCGCGCCGGCCGGCCGGATCGGGGAAGGCGAGATGGGGGAAGGCGAGGGAGGGCTTCCACGGACCGGAGTGCCAGCCGCGGTCTTCAGCGGTCAGGATCTGGACGGGTCCGCTCCAGTCGGAGAGCTTGCCGGAGGGGTGGGCGGAGTGGCACCACCAGAGTCCCGTCTCTGGCGGCGGGGCGCCTTCGCCGACCCAGACGCGGGAGAAGATGGCGTCGAAGCGGGCAGCGTTGCCGGGGCGCGGGCAGACGCAGAAGTCGAACATCTTCATCTCGGGCGGAGCGAAGATCGAGTGCTGCGACCAGTTGGTGCGGCCGTCGTCGCTCTCGGCGTATCCATGGACAAGGTAGTTCTCGTGATTGGAGCCGGCGACGTACCAGAGCTTCCATTTGCCGTCGTGGTAAATCAGGTTGGGCTCGTAGACGCTCGAGTGTTCCCAGTCTTCCGTGGGGAGGAAGGCGGGTTCGGGCTGGTCGGTCCAGCGGTCGCCATCCCATTCGAGGTAGCCGATGGTGTAAGGGCCCCAGATGTTCTGGGCGCCGCCGGCGTAGTAGATGCGCTCGACCCATTGCTGCCGGTGCGGGTCGAATCCGCGAACATAGGCGGGGCAGTGGCGGCCGCCGTTGCCGTCCCAGGGAGCGCTGGCTTGCTGCGGAGCGAGGGGGACGAGTTCTCCGGCGGGCGCGCGGGTGAGGGTCCAGCCAGTGGCGGCGAGCGGGGAAGCGGGCGGCAGCGAGGCGCTGTAGAGTTGCGGAGCTGCGTAGCCCTGGGCTTGTCCGGCGAGGTGCAGCCACCATTGGTTGTTGCGGTGGACGACGGTAGCGTCGAGGAGTTCTGCGCCCGCGGTGCCGGTGGCGGGGTCGCGGGGGTCGAAGGTTTTGGTTTCGCGGAGGACGGCGGGTGCGGCGGATTCGTGCATGGTTCGGTTCTGGTGCGGATGAGCCTCAGCGGCTGAAGCCGCGGCGGCTGTTCGTTCACTTTCTCTGCGATGGCTGAAGCCATCGCCTACCTTTTTCGTTCCTGCGAATACCCATGTCTCCTACAGAGGGAGCGATGGGCACCGGGTTTACGGCTTCGATGCGATCACCGATTCGAGTTCGGCGATGTGGGTGGTGAGGGTGGTGAGGTCGGCGGCGGTGAGGGGCGTGTCGGCCATGAGGATCTT
>DATEPN010000309.1:0-5812 GCA_035273225.1 Acidobacteriaceae bacterium
CTCCAGCGGCAACGAACGCGGCACCTGGAAGTACGTCAACGGCGAGGCGCAGATCCGCTGGAACGACGGCGCCAATGACTGCATTCGTAAGGTCGGCGCCTGGTACAAGAAGTTCTATTACCACGAAGATCAGGCCTTCAGTGGCACGCCGGAGAACGTGACCAACGCCCGCAACCTGACGCAGAACCCGAGGGGCGTGGACTGAGCGGGCGCTACTCTGCCTGCATGGACGGAGAATAACGGATGAGACTGCTCCTCGTTGCTCTGTTGATTCTGCTTACTGCGGTGCCTTCGCATGCTATTGCGGCACCGCCGCTCCAGGGTTGTTTCAGCGAGTCAGAGATAGCATCGGCGACAAGCAAAGTTGCGCAGCAGGAGTGGGACACGGTCTCATTGGCGAAACTGCGAACGATGTGGCCGAGGGAGCTTTCAGGTCTGAACTGCGAAGCCGATGTATGCCACTCCGTCTGGAGCATGGACCGGATCATCTCCGGCCACTGCGAGTGCTGCGAGACGTTTGCCTTCCAGGTCCGTTCCAGCGGCAGTAGAAGAATTGAACAACTCGATGAAGTGGTGCTTAACTACTCCGCCCGCGACAAAGAGCACCTCGTGTCTGCTGCCAGGAAAATTGGTGCCGCGATCGGGATGAGCCCGACCGACCTTGCGACGATTGGCAGCGCAAACGAGCAGAACTTTCACTGGAACACGATCACCGGCAATCACCGGGAGATCTCGGCCGCAGAAGTTCGACTGAGTCACCGAGGGCAAGGCTGGGAACTCTTCCTGAACTGGGGCCGTAATCTTGATGAGCCGAGCAACGGCAACTCGCCATGATTGCGCGTGGATTAGCAAGTCAGTAATTAACACAAGCGCTAATCCGTTCCTTTATCTCTTTTGTAGTCAGCTTCTTGTCCGCTGGCCGTCTTTTTCTGCGCTAACCCCGAACCGCGCTGAGCAGCAGCCCCTGCTCCGATCCGGGGATGGGCAGCCCTTCCTGCCAGGCGATGCCGCCGATCCGCCGCAGCTCCGGCTCGGTCGCCCGCGTCGCAAAGGCCAGCAGACAGCCCCCGGCCGCGATCCGGGCAAGAGCCGTCCGGCACGCCTCGGCCATCTTGTCGACGGCCCGCAGGGTAACGGCGTCGAAGCTCCGCTCCGGCGGCATCTGCTCGACGCGCCGGTCCCACACCTCGGCCTGCAAACCCAGCGTCCGCACCACCTCCCGCAGGAACGCCGCCTTCTTTCCCTGTGATTCGGCGAGGGTGACGCGGATCTCCGGCCTGCAGATCGCGATGGGAATGCCCGGCAGACCCGCGCCCGAGCCGAAGTCCAGCAGCGTCTTCACCTCGCGGGGAATCTGCCGCGCCGCAAAGATGCACTCGGCGAAGTGCCGCTGGACAATCTCGTCCGGCGCGCGCACCGCGGTCAGGTTCATGCGGGCGTTCCAGCGGACGAGCAGGTCCAGGTAAGACTCGAAGCGCTGCGCCTGTTCGGCGCTCAGCTGAAACTGGCCCGCGAGCTCTGCGATCGTCAATCGGCGACTGACTCGCGGATCATCCGAGGCTCCCACTCCAGCGCCGCCTCGACGAAGGCCTCAAAGAGGCATTGCGCCGCCCGGTTCTGCTCAAAGGTGCGCTCCGGGTGCCACTGCACGCCGATCAGGAACTGATCGGCATGGCCCTCGGCCGCCTCAATCACGCCGTCGTCCGGCGACCAGGCTGCCCGGATCAAGCCGTCCCCGAGAACGCCGACCGCCTGGTGATGGCTGCTGTTCACGGGCAGCGTCGTCCGCGTGCCGAGGCCCAGCAAACGGCGCAGGCGCGACTTCGGATCGACTTCGATCCGGTGTGCTTCGACCACCGTCTTTCCAGCCGTGTGATTCACAGGAGTGCTCAGGTGCTGGACGAGGGTACCGCCATGCCAGACATTCAGCGCCTGAAAGCCATAGCAGATGCCCAGCAGCGGCTTGTACAGATTCGAGGCGTCCTGCAGCAGCAGCTCATCAACAGCCTCCCGCGCGTAGTCGGCGGGCTTGCAGTCGGGGATCGCGTCCTCGCCGAACTTCTGCGGATTCACGTCGGCGGCGCTGCCCGGCAGCAGCACGCCTTCGCAGGAGGCGACCAGCTGCGCCACGTGCATGGGGCTTTCGCTCAGCGGAACCTTCACGGGAGTACCGCCGGCGGCTTCGATGGCGTGTGCGTATTGCGGCCAGGCGACCGCGGTGTATTCGGCGTCCAGGCTGTTCGGTTCGGGAATCGCAATGCGGGGAGACTTCATCGTTTCCCTGCCTCCTGGGATACATCGTTTGGATTTGCGTGCGGCACTGGCTCCATCAGCGGTGGTGCGTCAGCTGCGCCGGCGGTTTGGGGTCTCTCGAGCCAGGAGTGCTTATAGTACAACTCTTCGATCCGCCGCTGCAGAGTGGCGGTGAGCGCGTCCGCCTGCTTCATGGTCATCCCTTTGGTTTCAATTGGCTCGGAAACCACGAGAGTAACGGGAACAGGGTGGATTTGGGAAGCGTGCATCGGTAACAGCTCCCAGGTACCAATGAGCGCCATGGGGACGATCGGCACCTGCGCCTTGATCGCCATAAAGGCAGGGCCCTTCATAAACGGCTCCAGATGACCGGTTTTCGTCCGCCCGCCTTCCGGGAAGATGAAGAGCGGCATGCCGGATTTGAGCGTGCGGACCGCGCCAAGCAGGCTCGCCACCGAAGCCCGCGGATCGCTGAGATCGACGCCCACCTGGCCCGAGCGCTCCAGATACCACCCGATAAACGGCATCTTCCAAAGATCGTGCCGCGCCACGATGCGGAACTGGAACGGTAACGAGCTGAAGATCGCCGGCGTATCCATATAAGACAAGTGGTTGCAGGCGTAGACTGCCGGCTCGCCGGTGAGGTACTGCGGGTTGACGATTTTGATTCTGGCCCCGCTCAGCATCATTGCGGTCCTCGCCCACGTCTGCGCGATGCGGTGCTGCCGGCGTCCGCTCTTCTCAAACAGAGAAACAAACAGAGCCAGGCTGCCGAAGAACGCCGTCGCCAGGAAGAAGAGCGGCGCACGGTAAACATTGCTGACGAGGCGCTCGCTCAGCGGCAGCGGATTCGGCCTGGGCCCGAGCGGTTTCATGACCGCGCGGCTCCGGGCGTTCCTCCGGGCGCGGCGTGGGCCACAAGCCATGGGCGTAGTTCGCCGACCAAATACACGGAGCCGGCAACCACCACCAGCCCATCTCGCGGCGTTTCGGCCAGCGCGCGCTCGAGTGCCTGATGGCCGTCGGAAGCCGCGACTGCGCGAACGCCAGTTTTTGCGGCGGCCTGCAGCAGCTCTTCCGCAGAAGCGGAGCGTGGCGACATGACCGGCGTCGCGATCACCCGATCGAACAGCGGAAAGAGGATTTGCGCCATCTCGTCGAAGGCTTTGTCTTTCATGCAGCCAAACACCAACACGGGGCGAACGCTGCTGGGCTCAGGACACAGAGCCGAGATAGCCGCCCGCAGCGTCCAGGCGCCGGCAGGATTGTGGGCGACATCGAGCAGGACCCGGGCGTCCGGAAGCGTGAATAACTCAAGCCGGCCCGGCCACTGGGTGTTGCGAATTCCTTCGGCAATTCGCTCGGCGGTGATTTTGTAACCGTATTGGTTACGAAGCTCGATGGCGGCGGCAATAGCGAGAGCAATGTTACGGCGCTGGTGCTCGCCGGCGAGCGGCGAATCAATGCAAATCGCCTCGCCGAGCACCTGCAGTGCGTACTCATTGCGCAGCGCGGCCGCATTTCCCTGCGCCGGCGGATGAAAAGCCGGAATGTATTCCGCCGCGTTGACGCCGCGCACCTCGAGGGCGACGGCGACTTCGCCGACGGCCTGGTTCGCCTCAGGGTGTTGGGGCAGGGTGACGAGCACGCCATTGCGCCGGAGAATGCCGGCTTTTTCGCGGGCGATCAGCGGGATGGTGTCGCCCAGCCATTCGGTGTGATCGAGCGAGATGTCCGTAATGACCGAGAGCAGCGGATCGACGACGTTGGTCGCGTCCAGGCGCCCGCCCATCCCCACCTCGAGCACGGCAATCTCCACTTCGGCCGCGGCAAAGGCCTCGAAGGCCAGCGCGGTCAACGTCTCAAAAAAGCTCGGTGGCGCGGGCAGCTTCCCTTCCGTCACCAGCTCGTTGGCACGGTCGTCGACCCGGAAGTAGTGCCGGGCAAAGTCGTCGTCAGAGATTGGTTCGCCGTTGATGCGGATGCGCTCGTTGACCCGCTCCAGATGCGGCGAGGTGTAGAGGCCGGTGCGGATGCCGGCGGCCTGCAGGATCGAGGCCAGCGTGGCACACGTCGATCCTTTGCCGTTCGTGCCCGCGACCAGGATCGAGCGGAAGCTCCGTTCCGGATGTTCCAGGGCGGCGACCAGCGTCTGCATCTCCTCGATGCGGAACTTGCGCCGCGGCGCGCCGGGCGCAGCATGCAGCTCTCCCACACGCGCATGGAGGCTGTCGAGGGCCGCGCTGTAGGACATGGAACTAGGGTATAGCGGATAGGGTTTAGGGGGTAGGGAGTACCGGCCGCCGGTCCGGTCGCGAGTCAGCACAATTCCGCTGCTAGACTTGAAAGTGGAATGATCCTCCCCTTCGTCCGCGAATTACTGGCGGACATGGAGCATACCCCCGCATTTGAACAGGCAAGACGGCACCTCGCCCTTGCCCGTGGGCGCCGTCGTGTCTCCGGCCTCACCTCCACCGCCCGAGCCCTCTACATTCCCCTGTTTGCGCGCGCCGCCGGCGGGCCGACGCTGGTGCTGGTCACCGACAACAAGGCCGCCGACGACCTGCATCTGGCGCTGCGCTCCGGATGCGAGCTGACCGGAGCTATTCCGCCGGACCGCGTGCTCCGCCTGCCCGCCCACGACGTGCTGCCTTTCGAGAACCTGTCCCCGCACCCCGACATCCAGGAGCAGCGCGCGAAGACGCTGTGGAAGATGGCCACGGGCGAGGCGTCCATCGTCGTCGCGCCGGTTGAAGCCGCCGCCATGAAACTCTTCCCCGCTCCGTTTTATGCGGGTCTGGCGCAGATCCTGCGGCGTGGCGAAGAGGTCGACGTCGATACCCTGCTCGCGCACCTGACAAGCGTCGGTTACACGCGCATGGACATCGTGGAGATGCCCGGACAGTTCACGCGACGCGGCGGCATCCTCGACGTCTACTCGCCGGAAGCCGACCGGCCGGTGCGCCTCGAATTCTTTGGCGACGAGATAGAGTCAATTCGCAAATTCGATCCGGAGACGCAGCGCTCGGCGGCTCCGCTGGACGAGGCGCGGCTCTTGCCGCTGACCGAGACGCCCGTCTCCGAGCGACTGCTGGCGGCCGTGCATGCACGGCTCAGCGGCGCGCGCGTCGAATCGAGCGACGATCCGGAAATGCTGGAAGAGGCGATTGCCGCGGGCGGCGTCAGCGTCTTCCCCGGCTGGGAGTTCTTCGCGGGCGTCAGCGCCGCGACGGGCACGCTGCTGGATCTCTTTCCGCGCAGTTCCCTTTTCGTCGAAGAGCCTGCGATGATCCGCAACCAGATCGATCGCTGGTGGAACAAGGTCGAGCAGCGCCACGAGCGATCGAGCATCGGCTCGCTGATCAGGCCGGAAGACATTTACGTGCGGCCCGAGCTGCTGCAGGCGCGGCTCGCCTCGCATCCCGGGATTGATATCGATCAGCTGGGTGCCGTCGATGTGCTGGAAGAAGACGAGACGCTCGGCGAGATTGAGTTCGCCTCGCGCCCCACACTGCGCTTCCATGGATCCATCCCCGCGCTGGTCGAGCAGATCCGCTCG
>DATEPN010000310.1:0-2887 GCA_035273225.1 Acidobacteriaceae bacterium
ACCATTGACCCGCACAAGTGGTTCTACGCGCCGCTCGACGCCGGAGCCATCCTCGTCCAGGACGAGCGCCGCCTCACCGCCTCCTTCGGCATGAAGCCCGCCTACCTGACCGACGAAATGCAATCCGCCGATCAGCGCTACCAGTACTACGTCCACGGATTCGAGCAGTCTCGCCGCTTCCGCTCCCTCAAGGTCTGGATGAGTTTCAAGCGCTACGGCACGCACCAGATCGGCGAGTGGATCGACAACAACATCCGCCAGGCGCGCCACCTCTACTCGCGCGTCGCCGATCATCCCGACTTCGAAGCCGCCGCCGAGCCGCCGATGTCCGCCATCTGCATCCGCTATCGTAAAGGCAATCTCACGGAAGAAGACGCGAAGCGCCTCCACGCCAGCGTCGTCGAGCGCGTGGAAAAGAGCGGCAAATTCTGGATCTCCACGACGGAGCTAAAAGGCAAGACCTGGTTCCGCATCAACCCCGTCAACTTCCGCACCCGCACCGAACACATGGACCAACTGCTTGCGATGCTGGAAAGGGAATGCGCCAGGGTGTTGTCATCCTGAGCACGGTGCTTGCATTGAAATTGGCATTCTCAGCGGGAGAGCCAGGGAGCGACCACCGCACCCCGGCCCCTACACCCTAAACGCTACACGCTGTACGCTGCCGTTCGTTACCGCGTCTCCGCCGAGGTCGCCCCGCTGGCCTGGTTCACCTGCCAGCCGTTATCGCCCTTCACCAGGGTAGCCGTGCCCGTCCGCTGACCCGACGTCAGGCTCCCGATCCGCGGAAAGGCCGACTGCATCTCCGCCGACTTCGCCCAATCATCCGGATGCGACACCGCATAGTGATAGTTCACCGTGTACTGCGTCGCCCCATCCTCCTGCGGAGTGTACCCGTCCACATTCGTCACGTCCGCGTGCCCGAAGCAGAAATTCCCATACCCAGGCTGGGTCTGATCCGCCGTCCACTTCGACCGGCCCTTGTCCGTCAGGTCGTAGTCGTTCACCGGCTTCGATCCGATCAGCTTCTTCTTCTCCACCGGGGTCCGCTGCAGGAACCCGGCGTCCACGAGCGCGTCAAAGCCCCTCGTCTCGTCTTCTTTCGCCGGATCCGCCTGCACAGGAAACTTCATCGGAGTCGTCCACACGCACTCCGGACGCGCACTGTAGTAGTGGTTGATCGCCGACTTGAATGCCCCCGGATCAACCGCATTCTTCCTGCATCCACCGGCCACCGCCAGCAGCCCCGCTGAGCCGAAAATCAGAATTGTTCGTGGGTTCATAGCTTTGTCTCTCCCCTCCGTACGATGCAGAGAAGCAAAATCATTCACGCCAAAATTTCTGGACGAAGCCTTAAATTTCGCGCTGCGCCGAGGCAACATTTCAGCCTGAGCCGTGTGCCGCACTCCGGTACCAAGGTAATGCGCGGTGACGGCCAACACCGCCTTCACCCCGCCACCCGCCCCAAACTAAGAGTTTCGAGGTGACGCCATGACCATCTCCCGCAGAGGATTCGTCCAGCTCGCCGGCGCCGGCGCGCTCCTGCACGCGGACCTGCTCCGCGCATCCGTCCGCCCGACCTCCTCCATCGACCTGCCCCAGCCCCTTCCCGGCCCGAATGTTTCGCGCGTTGCGGTCGTCCATGGCGACAACCGGCGCCGGAATATCCGCGCCGCTCTCGAGCTCATCGACGAGCAGATCCGTCCCCGCCTGCGCAACAAGAAGTACGTCGTTATCAAGCCCAACAACGTCTCGACCACCAACCAGCTTGCCGCCACCCATGTCGACGCCATGCACGGCATTCTCGACTACCTCGAGCCGCGCTTCCGCGGACCCGTGATCATCGCCGAGTCCTCCGCCGGAGACACCCTCGACGCCTTCGACCACTTCCACTACAACCGGCTCGCCGCCGAACACCGCGGGCAGAAGCTCAGCCTGGTCGATCTCAACCGCGAAGGCCGCTTCGAAACCATCCCCCTGCTCGACGCCGACCTCCACATCACGCCGGTCCGTCTCGCCGCGCGCGTCCTCGACCCGAACGCTTTCGTCATCTGCAGCGCCATGCTCAAGACGCACAACACCGTCGTCGCCACGCTCTCCGTCAAGAACATGGTGCTCGGCTCGCCGCTGCACAGCGCCCCCGGCCAGCTCCCCTGGAACGACAAGCGCAAATATCACGTCGGCCTGCGTCAGACGCACTACAACATGCTCGTCACCGCGCAGAAGCTCCAGCCCAACTGGGGACTCGCCGTCCTCGACGGCTTCGAAGGCATGGAAGGCAACGGCCCGGGCAACGGGACGCCCGTCGCCTCGCGCGTCGCCATCGCCTCAACGGACTTCATCGCCGCCGATCGCGTCGGCCTCGAAGTCATGGGGATCAACCCTGAGTGGGTTGGCTACCTCAACTACTGCCACCAGGCCGGACTCGGCCAGTTCGAGCTCACCAAGATTCAGGTCGCCGGCGCAAGCATTGCCTCCGTGCAGAAGAAATACCAGCTCCACCCCGACGTGCAGCGCGAACTCGAATGGATGGGCCCGCTGAAAGAAATGATCTCCCCCAAAGTCGGCACCCTGCTCCAGCCAAGCGACTTCATCTACGGCTGACGCTTCTGTTTGTATCCGCAGCGAAGGTCGTCGTCGCCGCGAGCCAGCGCAGTCGACCGAGCTGCGGTCGCCCTATTGTGCTCCCTGACTCCTCAGTGGTGAACAACAACGCGCTACATGCAACGCCGCGAAACCGGCTTCTCCGCCAGGTAAACGTAGCGCAGTAACCGCCGCTCGGAAGTCAGAGAGTGCACGCAGGCTAGAAACCTTTGCAGACCTCATACGATTCTGAGCCCTCGAGCGCGATTAGCTCCTCGCGCCGCCGCTCGCGGGCATCGCGCCA
>DATEPN010000311.1:0-19031 GCA_035273225.1 Acidobacteriaceae bacterium
CGCCCATCATGGCAAATACGTTGCTGATGGCGACGCAAGGGAAATGATCCGGTCAGTGATCGCGACAATGCAATTATCCAGCGCGACCCTTGTTTAACTAGCTTTGTGCGCCTGATCGGTGAGTCGTATCGCGCTGTCAGAGCGGCAGATCATATTGAGCCAGCCTAACTGGACAGGACTCCCCGGGGCTCGGTGGAAATTCCGGGACTGCGCCGTGCAGCAGGCAGAGTTGCGGCCATCACCAGGCGTCGGTGGTGTACGTGCCGCTGGTTGGATCGAAGCCGAGGAGGCCCTCGGCATTGGGCTTGGAACCGAACTCGGAACCGAACGTCGAACCTGCCACCGTGGGTGTTACGAAGTTGTTGAGTTGTGTCGCGGTGCGAATGTGGCTGACGGGAAGGCCGACCATGCGGCTGGCAGCAACGGTCTTACTGGAGGATGTTTTCGGTTGCTGCAGATCGTCGGACTTCGATAACCTCCGCGTTTTGTCCAGAAAGAGGAATCTCTATTCCATGGCGCAGTTGCTCGCCGGTCCAGGAAAATGTCTGGCTGGAATCCCAGATCCGCGCAATGATGCCGCCATCGGGGAATCCGGGAATGCTCACACGCGCGGCTGTATCATGAGCATCGTTGCGGAATAGCACGATCAGGCCCTCTCCTTCTCGGGAAAAACGTGCAAAACCGTCCCAACGGTTGCTGCGAGGCTGTCGCCATGTACCCAGAGGAAAGAAGGACTGGTTCAAAGCTACCTGCTTCCGCAAAACGCCATAACGCTCGATCCAGTTCGCATATTGCGCGCGGTCCTGCGGAGAGACCTTGCGGAAATCGCCAAGCAGCAGCGGCCAGGAGCCCATTTCGGTGGCGGAGCGCACACGCCACGAGCCTGACTCGCCCTGGAGATTACCGATGAGCATCGACTCTGCGGGAATCGCCATCGCGCGCTGGTCGAGCAGCATACGGGCAGCACGCGGGCCGGCGTCCGTGGCTGTGCGATCGGCAATGTTGCTGATCCAGTCGAGGTTGGCGACGCGGAGCAGGCCATAGTCGATGAGGTGCTTGCCTCCCCAGAGCTCAAAGCTGTAATCGATGAGCAGGTGGGGGAAACGGCGGTGCAGCCCATCCGCAATATAGGTAAGCGCCTCATAGTCGCGCGGGATAACCTCATGATCGGCCTGGGTGGCAGCGTGCTCGCCGCCGGGCCCGTAACAGCCGGGCTGCTCGCCGTAGGTATTGAAGGCGGTGGTGAGGTCCAGCTTGATGTAGCTCAACTGGTACCCGCGAACGAGGTTGGACAACCGTTCCAGTGCATCCTGGCGATACGGCGAGGCGAGATTCATCTGCACCATACCAGCCATGTACCGGACGTTGCCGTTCCGGTCGTGGCATTCCCACTCCGGGTGCCGCGACACAACGGGTGCATCGGGGCTGGCGACGGCCATCGGCGACCACAGGCCGAAACGCATTCCGGTTTGCCGCGCGATGTTCCCCAAGGGCGCAAGGCCCTGCGGAAAACGATCCGTATCGACGGCATTGTCCCCGCGCTTCTGCTCCCATCCGTCGTCGATGACAAATAGTCCGAAGCCGGAATTCGCGACTGCATGCTCCACTTCAGCGAGCTCCGGCCCGCCAATCTTCGCCTCAAATGGTTCCCAGTCGTTATACGTCCAGAACGGCGTGGGAAGGGGGCGTGCGATGTTCGCCAGGACGTACTGCGGGATCAGCCAGTGCGGATCCTGCGCCGTTCCGCGCTGGTAGAGGACAAACGAGACGGCGGCGGTGGTGAATGTTTCTCCGGGACTGAGCGTGCGCTCAAACGGGAACAGGTCCGTGTCGTACATGGCATTGACGCCGGGCTCCCACTGGTGCCATTTGCCGATGACACCAACTTCCGTGCGGCGCAGCACGCCGGGAACTTCACTGAGGACGCCGACGCCATCCCCAGTCGCGGCATTCTCGAGCAGGATGGCGACATCATCGCTGCGGCCGGTGAAGAATATTTCTCGCGGATCTTCGCCATAGCCGCCGAAGGCCAGCAGATCAACAGGCTGGGCGGGTGCAATCGGTTCGCATGCAATGGATAGCTGACTGAGCACCGCCGATTGCGCGGCATCGTTGCGGATGGAAAGGAACTGCCGTATTCCGGTCGAGCCATCGGGGAGAATGTAATGCACAGCGACATCGACGCGGTGATCGCGCGACGCGAGGCTCAGATCCAGGTGATGTGCCCCGGCGGAATCGGTGGTCTCCTCCGCGTGCGCCACGGTGAACTGCGACGGTGTCGCGGTATAAGCACGGCCGTTCATGCTGAACCGGAATTCGCGACAGTAGCTGTCCATCGTTTGCTGCTGCGGGTCGATGAACTCCTTCCCGTCTATAAGGTTCTTCCAGCTTTGGGTGATGAGTCCGTGATCGGCGTCGAAGGCGATGGTTCGGCTGACGATTCCGTTCGTCAGGGTCCAGCGGTTCGGAGCTGACGCATTCTTCTGGGCGCATGCGGTGCTCACGGCAACCGAAAGCAGAGCAGCAGCAATTCGTTTCAAGGGAGTCCTGCGCATTCGCTCACCGGGGTATTTGATATTGAAACCAGTCGAAGTCGGCGGGGCCGACGCATCTCTTGCCGTTGCCGCTGCTGTACATGCCGATATAGGCGCCGCTCCAGACTGCGGCTACTTCGCTCGAAATCAGGCGTTCAAGCCCGGTGCCGAGTAGTGTCCAGTCGCCCCCGGCATCGGCGTAGTAGAAGCTGTACTTCTGCGGGTCGGAGTCGATGCGGAGACGCACGGGTCCGGCGCTTAAGGAAGTCTGCGCCGCGATCTGTTGCAGGTCGCCTGCCTGTTTGCGCAGCAGGGCCACTCGCTTTCCGGCGCGGGCGGTGATCAAGATCTCATAGTGGTACGACGGCGACATGAATACCGTCAGACCTGCTTCTTCGTTGTCGCTCTGCGGATTGAATTCAAGCTGCGCCTCGGAGCGGCTGGTCCACTCCGTTTGCCGACGTCCGACGAACGCGGTTGTTGTGGCGAACGAGAGCAGGGATTCCTGGCCGTGCAGACGCAGGAAGCCTGGTCGTTCGGTCAGTGAATACGCCGTGGTCCCGAGAGGACCGATCGTGTTCCACTCGCCGTTGAGATTCGCAGAGTTGAAGTCGTCACGCGCAGGAGGAACCGGCCATGTGTGCGGCAGCGGAGCGGACTCGTTCACCTGCAAGCGATCCATGTCCTGCTGCTTCACAACGGGCCAGCCGTCTCGCCACGCCATCGGGAAGAGAAAGGTTTCGCGGCCAAGGCTGAAACTGGCGTAATCCGGATGCCGGGTGCCGAGACAAACGATCCACCATCTGCCGTCGGGGGTGTCGGTCCAGTCGCAGTGGCCCAGGGACTTCACGGGGTAATCCCAGGAGGTATGCTGCGCGACGAAGGGATTGGCGGGATCCGGCGTGAAGGGCCCCCATGGGCTCCTGCTGCGTCCCACCGTTTCCATGTGCAGGAAGCGCGTGCCGCCTTCGGCTTCGATCAGGTAGTACCACCCGTTCCGTTTGTAGAGGTGCGGACCCTCGGCATCGTCCGTCACCATTCCGGTGGAGATGGTGCGCAGCGCCGAGGTGAGCTTGCCGGTGCGGATATCAATGGTCGCCTGCACGATGTTTTCACTGCTGCGCGGTCCGCGACGCGTGTAAAACACGGTGCCGTCGTCGTCGAAGAACAGGCTGGGATCGAACATACCCTGATCCACCTGGATGGGATCGGACCAGGGCCCTGCGGGATCTTTTGCCGTGACGTAGAAGTTGCCTCCGCCGCGCACGTCGGTCGTAATGAGGTAGAAGAAGCCCTCGCGATAGCGCAGAGTCGTCGCGTAGGTGGAGGGATGCGGGCTAAGCCGGGCAAATTGCGAGGCCCGTGAGAGTGCGTAGCCGATGCGTTGCCAGTGCACGAGATCAAGGCTGTGATAAATGGGACAGCCTGGGAAATATTCGAAGCTGCTGGTCGCGAGGTAGTAGTCACGGCCGACGCGCAGAATCGAGGGATCTGGATTCATGCCACGGAGCACAGGGTTCTCGTACTGCGCACGCGCCCAAATAGGCGCGGTCAGTAGCATGAGGAAGATCGGCAACGTTCTCTTCATCGGAAAGACGTGGGGCAAGTGAGACGTATGCGGCGGCAAGGTGGCTCCATGTCATTCGCCAGGGGAGACTGTATTGGGAGATGGAACCAGGATAACTGTGCGCACCGAATGCTGCGGAGGATCGTCGCCGTCCATCGCGATCCTTGCATACACAGCCATGGGTGGCGCCCTGAGGGTGGCAGCATGGGACAAATCGTGTGCCGATGGAAGCGGAACGGGCGGATCGTCCGTTCTCAGCCAGTGCATGGCCATCCACTGCAGACTGACCGCGCGATCGGAGTTCCCGCTCGGAACGACATAGGCGCGATAAACATTGCCGTGGCTGACCGGGATGTTGTCGGACAGCCAGCAACGGCATTGGGGGTCGTGGTGCCAGTGATCCGGAGCGGGGGGCGACAGCCAGCGCAGAGCGAAGGTGGAATTCTGCACGAGGTTCTCCGGCGGAGAGGTGGGCTGCAGATGCCAGGAGACGTGGGCCTCTTCGCCCTTGCGCACGATGAGGGACGAGACAAACAGTGTCTCGGCGCCCGGACGTTCGATCGCGACACGATAGGTTCCGGCAGGAATGTTCCTCAGGAAGAACGTTCCCGCATATTGGCGCGAAGAAGAATAGTCGAGCGAACTGAGCGTGCTGAAATTTGTCCCCAGCAGGATGAGTTTGGCCGGCAGCAATGGATGTTCACTCAGGACCGGCGCGGTGATGCCGGCAACCACGGAACCTGTGTCCGCAGCGGCGGGCTTCTGCGAAAGAACCAGCAGGGTGTGGATCACGTCGGCAGTCACGCGAGCGGTCTCTGCTGCGCAGTCCAACGCCAGAGGCTCGACGTGAGCGCGATCGTTGGCCTGGGCGTAGGGCACCATCTCCCGCGCGATCGCTGCGTTCCGGCGGATCAGGCCATCCATGCGCCTGCGTAATCCGGCAACTGCTTCTTCGTCCGTATTGCCGAGCAGTTGCGGTCGATACCCCTTGAGATCGATCGTCTCCGCGTTCAGCCAGTTCTCCATCTTTGTGTGGTTCGGGCCGCTCAGGCCGATGGCATGCGGCGGAGACCCGGAATCGGTGACGAAATGAAGCAGGCTCCCCATCCAGCGCGCGGCGTTTGCCTGATCCTCAGTTCGAAAGGCTTGCAGTGCGCGGAGGAAGTACGGGCCATAGGTGTCATGCACCTGGGGCATGATGTGCGAGAAGAAGTGAGGCGCGGCGGGAAACAGCAGGTAATCATTGCCGAAGTATTCCGACTGGACCTGCGGATAGTCTTCTGTGGTGACGTGCCAATTCTCGCGGACGACAATGAGCGAGTTCATCCAGTCGCCCATCTCCACGGTGTCGCGCAGGTGCCCGACTTCACTGCCGAGGCGGATCGTGATCAGGTCATCGGCGGGAATGGATCTGAGCGCCGCATCAACGATTTGCTGGTGGGGCAGACCGCCCCAGGCAGAGAGTCGCGGCGCTGTCCCCAGAAGAACACAGAGAACAACGCCCAGGAGCAATACGACGGCCGGTGATTTTTCGGGCTCCATTTCCTCTTTTTCGCTCGATTCCGTGGGACGCGAGAGCAGGTGCGCTTCAGGAGGAGTTCTGTCTGAAGTGTGCCTGTGGGGGCGTTGTCATTCGGGTACGGCCGCTGCTACTGCTGCCCGCCTTTCCCGAAGATGTAGCGAGCCGAGAACTGGAACTCGCGGGAATCATTCGGGGAATCTCTCTCAGATGTAATGGCTGCAAAGGCCGCACTCGAGGGGTTCAGGGTTCCCGGCTGCCCGAAGTTCGGCGTGTTCGTTACATTGAACGCGTCGCCGCGAATCTCGAGAAGATTGGTTCGCTCGAAGGGCAGGCGAAAAGTCTTTTGGAGGCTCAGATCGCCGCGGTGGAACGTGGGGCCATATCCGTTGCCGGGTCTGGCGCCCATGGGAGCAAAGTCTGTCACATTTGGCGTGGTTGTGATGGAGCCCGGATCAGTGTATGCCGCGGCGTTCAGCCAGTGCGTCAGCGTGTGTGCACCGGTGTAGATCGCCGGCCAGTTCGCAATGGCGTAGCAGCCCACGCCCGCCGCATGGCTGGTGGTGCAGGCGACGTTGACCGGTTGGCCGCTCTGATAGGTGAAGATGCCACTGAGCTTCCAGCCTCCAATTACGGCATCGGCGAATCCGTTGTGATTGACCCAGCGACGATCGCGTCCGAAGGGGACCGCCCAGACCCCACCGGCATGAACCACGTTCACGGATTCAAAGCTCTCGTTCCCATACTCACCCTTCATGCCGAAGTTCGGGATGAGCGGCCCCCGATACCCTTCGCTGTTGAACAGAGTCGAGTCCGACCCGTACCCCAGGAACCGCGAGTACGTGTAGTCGGCAATGAGGGCCGTACCGTTGCGGTTCAGCTTCTCGTATTTGGTTTGGAGCGAGTTGTAGTTATTCGAACCTTCATTCCAGTTGTAATAGTTGTTCTGGGCGAGGCAGGGATACTGATCGTAGTAGACGCTTTTGTCTTCGGTGGTTGGATTCGGATTGTTCGGATTCGAATCGTGATACAGGCCCTTGTCGTTGCATGTCGGTCCGGGAGACACCGGGCTGACCGCGAACGTGGTCGGAATCATCATATCGACGCGGTTGCTGTAGATGGTACTTTCGATGTGCCGGTTCAGCGTGCCCACATAGGCAATCTGGACATATTGGTTGCCGGTGAGCTGCTGCTGCAGGGTCAGGTTCATCGACTCGACATAGGGCACGCGTGCCATGTACTGGTTACCGCGAGGCGAAATCTGATACCCCTTTACCTGGGAAGGCTCCAGAGGAACCGCCGCCAATCCCTGGTCGATGGGGCCGATGGTGTTGTTCGAATCGGAAGCAAGGCCGCCGGAGTTGCTCGACGTAATATTGACCGCGAACGAGAAGGGATAGTTATCGCCGGGGTTGTAGCCGTCTCCTCGCGCGTAGACTCCGGCGTAGGAGATTCCATAGCCGGCGCGCAGAACCGTCTTGTTGAATACCTGCCACTCGAAACCAATTCGCGGGCCCCAATTGTTTTTGTTCAGGTTCAGAAGCTGGTGGTTCGACGTGTACTCCAGCGCAATATTCTCCTGCTGCAGCAGGGAGAGAAACGACGGGGAGAGCTGAACATCCTTCACCCGATCGTCGATCAGATACATCGACTTGCCATCCGGACTTGCGAATGAGGGGACGAAGTTCGCACCGTGCCCCTGGTGATCGATGCCGTTCTGGAAATACTCCCAGCGCAGTCCGAGGTTGGCGGTGAAACGCGGCCGTACCTTCCAGTTGTCCTGGAAATAGAGGCCAAGATAGGGACGCCGGTAGTCCTGCTGGGTCATCGGCGATGCCTGGATCTGATTCGAGCCACCAGTGTAGTTGTAGGTTGCGCAGCCCGTGCCGCTGGCCGCAGTGCCCTGAATCACTTTGCAGTTGGGCACCGTGGACGCCATTGGCTCGATGACGAACTGTGCGATTCCCGTGCTGGCGGTGTTGCCGCCGGCGCCCGTGGAGAGAGTGGGCAGATTGGTGTAAGCGCCGCTGAACCCAAAGTTGCCATGCGGGAACTGTGCGCTGCCAATGGCGTTCTTCATCCGCTCGTAGTCGACGCCAAACCGCATCGAGTGTGTCCCGCGCAGTAGCGACACGTTGTCCATGATCGTGGATTCGGCGCCGATCTCGTCCAGGGGATTATTGTTATGCTCGCCCAACTCAGAAAGCCCCGTGATCTTGATTTGCGCAAGGCCGCCGTTACCGCCTGCCGTCGGAATGCCGGGGATGCCGTATTTGTCGTTCAGCGTTGGATCATCGCCGAAATCCCCCACCCGCTTCATGTGGATCCGGTTGTAACCGATGCGAACTTCGTTGAGCAGCCGCGGTGAGAAGATGTGGGTCTCCCCGATGGCTACGCCCAGCACCACGTCGGATTCTGTTCCGTTGGTAGCCGACACCCCGCAGTTTGCCGCGGTCGCGCATGGGTCCGGAATGATGCGCGGGATGTAGCCAAAGCTGCCGCGCTCGAACATCTGATCTTTGCTGGAGATGTTCTGGTCCACGCGCGCGTCGAATGTGTTGTTCTTAATCTGGTTGACGGGCGCGCTGACGTAATTGTTCACAATGTTTCCATTGTTGGCATTGGGCGTCGGGAAGAGCGATAACAGCTTTGCGGCGACCGGGGAGATACGGCTCGCCGGGATCAGGTTGCCGGGAAAGGGGTCGCGCACGTAGCCGGTATGCAAAGCGGTGCGGCCGGTGACGGGATCGACGGTTCCCGCACTGAGATAGCGCGTCGTGGCCGGATCGAATACCTGCCCCACCTGAGTGGAACGGCCTAGAATATCGGTCTGCGATCCCTTCTGAAATTTGAGCAGGTCGCTGAAATCCGTAAAGCCTGAGTTCTGCTCGGTGGCTGTCGGTACCGATGAGGTGTACGCCTGCCCCTGGACCATGGTCTCGCCGTTGTAATCGACAAAGAAGAAGAGCCGATCATGCCCGCTGAAGTGCGGAAGCATAACGGGACCGCCCAGGCTGAATCCGAACTGATTGCGATTGAACTTGGGCCGCGGCTGGTGGGCGCGCTTCAGGAAATAATCGTTCGCGTCGAAAAACCGATTGCGGTTGTATTCCCAAACATCGCCAAAAAATGTGTTCTGTCCGGACTTGGTAACGGCATTGATGACTGCTCCGCCAGAACGGCCATACTCCGCGGAGTAGTTCCCGGTTTCGACCTTGAACTCAGCCAGGCCATCCGGCGGTGGCAGCAGGGTATAAGAATTGCCGTTGCCAAAGTCGGCGGTCATATTGTTGTTGGTGATGCCGTCCAGCAGGTAGTTGTTATATGTCGTGGTCACGCCGTTGGCGGTGAAACTGCCGCTCTGCAGTTCGCCGTGGCCGGAGTCATAGACCGTGGTTGTGGTCCCGGGCGCCAGTTGTGCGAGCAGCGTGTAGTTGCGGCCGTTGAGGGGCAGATGGTCGATCATGTATTCGCCGACGACCTGGCCGACGGAGGGCTCCTCGGTTTGGAGCACCTCAGTATTGGCGGTCACCGTGACGGTTGCGCTCACCTGCCCAGGCTGGAGCGTGATGTTGACCAGTAGCTGCTGCTGAATGTTGACGGTCAAATGCTCGAGAACTTTCGGCGCGAAGCCGGGCGCCGTCGCTTTGACGGTGTAGGTCCCCACCTTCAATGCGCCAAAGAGGTAGCTGCCGTTGCCCTGCACCGGCTGCTGCAGTTGAAGGCCGGTCTTCTCATTCTGGATCGACACGGTAGCATTGGCGAGCGCTGCACCGCTTTGGTCGCTCACCGTGCCCAGCACCGTCCCGGTGTCGATTTGCGCCTGCAGCCTGCCCGAGTGACCGGCCATGAGCAGCATGACGAACAGATAAAGGGCAACTGCACGTGCAAATGCCAACGTGCTTCGACTCTTGCTTGCGCTCTCAAAACTCGGGCTTTTCATGACACCTCTTTCGGGTTCCGGACGGGCTGGGCTCGGGTCTGACTTCAGGAGTTCCTGATCCAGCCAGAAGAGCCTCCGCAAACGAGCAGGGAGACCGCGATCGGGAAGTTCTGGTCCCTGGTGTTGACAGGATGGTATAGTGGCGCGCGACGACGGAAGGCTCGACACGGTTCGTAACGGTTACGCGGATCCGGCATGTGATTGCAGACACGGGGCTTCACGGACATCGTGCCGCGCGACGCATGCGCGGCAGAATTCACAGATTTGTTCACGGATTCATGCCGCGTTCACTCGTTCTGACTATGCTCCCAGCGAGGCCAACGGAAGATTCAGCAAGCTGAATGTGCAACTGCGGAAGGGCGCAAAACCGAGATGGGGCGTGACAACCAGAAGCAGGCAGTCCGCGAGGAAATGGAGCGGATCCTCCACAGCGACTCGTTCCGATCCAGTCCCCGCTCCAGCCAGTTCCTGCGATTCGTGGTGGAGCAGACTTTGGAGGGGTGCCAGGAACGACTAAAGGAGAGGATCATCGGGATCGAGGTGTTCGGACGGAAGCCATCGTATCTCACCGAAGGAGATTCTGTAGTGCGCGTCCGTGCCACAGAGGTGCGCAAGCGCTTATCGCAGTATTACGCGAGCTTGCCGCATTCGAATGGCTGCCGGATCGAAATCCCACTGGGTTCCTATGTCCCACAGTTCCTCCCGGCAGATGGGGCCAGCGAAGGAGAGGAGGCGGTCGTCCCAGAGCCTGTTCCGTCGCAATTTCATTTGTCGTCGCCTCCGACGAAGCGGCGCTGGTTGCGAGTCGCGGTGGCTGCGCTTTTTGTTGCATTGCCGGCGGCTGTCCTGACCGCGTACCGGCTTTCTGAAGGACACCTGGTCAGGGCCCTTGCCGATGCGAATGAGGCACAGCTCGAGCAGTTCTGGCAACCGGCCATCCGGGATCCCAAATCTGTCCTGATCTGCATTGGATCCCCAACGACGTATACCTACAGCGGACCTTTTCAGGGAAGTTACATCCGGGAACACGGTATTGATCCGAACCTGCAGCCGCAGTGGACGATCGCTCCGCAGAACGGAATGATTCCGGGCAGCGTGATTATTCCCGTCAAGTCGGAATACGTTGGTGCCGGCGATGCCGACCTTGCTGTATTGCTGAGCGCCCTCTTCGGGCGCCTCGGAAAGCCATCAGAGCTGCGGCTTTCGGATGACACGTCGTATAGTGACATTTCTGATGAGCCAACCGTGCTGATCGGCGCCTTCACCAACCGATGGACTCTGCAGAGTGCCAACCATCAACCCTTCTTTTTTGCGCAAAAGGGCCCAGACCGGCTCATTGAAGAGCGAGATGGGCAGCACCGGCAATGGACTTCTCCCAATCTGAGGGCGGATGGCAGAACAGGGGAAGACTTTGCACTGGTGTCTCGTCTGATGGATTCGGAGACGGGAAAGTTTTTGGTGACAGCTGCCGGTATTTCGGGCTTCGGCAGCCGTGCTGCGGGATATTTTCTGACGCGGCCCGACCTGCTGGCGCGGGCCTTGAGCCAAACAGCATCGGATTGGCCACGAAAGAATCTGCAGTTTGTCCTTGAAACGCGGATCGTGGATAACGCCCCGACCGCTCCTGTAGTGATTGCCTGGCGAACGTGGTGAAGAGCAAAACAGCGGGAAAATTTAAGCCAATCAGTGCTCGGACCTCCAAAATCCCGACCCGAGTAGCCAACGCACTCGGTCTCTGACATTGGACACCTTGCGGCAGGTCGATTACTTGACGGGCCAGAGTCTAGTCATTCCTGCCCGAGGTAGTTTGCACAAGGACTGCATGCTCGGCACCTACCGAATTGGCCGCGATCCGGCACACAAACGGGACAAGCGCCCGGGAGGGGTGCCACTCCTGCCGACTACCGACTACTGACCACACGCTGGCAGGGTCCCAAAAGGCCATTACCTCGCAACTCACGCTTAATGAAATACATACAGAAAACACACCCCGGGGGCGGTACCCACCCGACGTTGAACGGATCACCAGCCACCGAGAGCAGCGCCTACATCGCCTTCTCGTGCTGGTCCCGGTTCTCCCGGACCCGTGCGTGCTTCGTGCGCCAGAAGCTGCGCTGCTGGCGCGCGGTTTCCTCGCGCCCGTCGGTTTGCCGCAGGCGCTCGGCGTCGATGCGGGACATCTCCAGCACCCGGGTGACCTCGACACGCCGGACACGATGCCAGGGGTAGTACAGGTTGCCGGCGACCAGGTATCCGGAGCGCGCCCAGTCCTCGATCAGGTCGCAGACGCGGCTCTTCACGTCGTTGGGGTCCTCGAAGGGCAGCAGTTCGAAGGATTCGCCCGACTCGAGGTGAACGGTCGCATAGGCAATCAGGACCGTGTCGCTGGGTCGCGGCGTTGTGTACTCGTCCACGGCAGTTCTCCTGTTCGGAATGAGATGCGCGCCGCGCTCACTCGTCAGGTACCCGATCCGTGGCCACGCTGAACGCCTGCGGGGTGCGGGCCAGCGATTCCGTCCAGGCGAAGAGCAGACAGACGGCTGTGATGAGAAGAGGCCAAAGGTGCCGTTCGCCGGCGATGGTTTGCGCCGCGATGCGCAGGGAGTCGATCGTCGTACACGCCTGGTGGCGGCAGACGCGCAGGCGGACCAGGAACGCGGCGAACCAGCTTCCGCTCAGCAGCAGCCAGGCGAGCGTCACCCCGAGTCTCGGCCAGCGCAGCCAGGCCACGAAGGCAGGGAAGCTCAGCGCAGTCAGGAGGCAAACCACCGCGAAGAGAACGGAGACCTGGGCGGCCGACGGAGCCCGCCACCAGTCGAAGAACCCCCACGCCGAGGCGACGATGCTTGCCAGGGCTGCCGCGGCAATCAGCAGGAGCTTGCGCACGCTGCAGTTATACCGCCCCGGCCGCATGGCACGCCTGCACAACCGCGCATCTCACTGAGCGTGAGGAACGGAATCTCACGGAGGGACCTATGAGGAAGTTCATTTTCTGGGCAACCGTTGCTGCCGGAGCCGTGGCCGCTTACATGATGTATCGCCGGGGCGAAGACATCACCACCATTGCGCGCGAGTCGATGCAGCACCCCGTCAAGTCGCTGCTGCGCGAAACGAAGAATGCAACCTCCGAGGCGGCCTGACGCGCCTCCCGGCAGCGCGCGCCGTCTCGTCACCGCACGCAGACGGCGCCGCGCCCTGCATCCGATAAAATGAGGATGCATGGCTACTTCGCCCATCGATTCTCTGGTGCAGATCGATCTTGCGCCGAAGCGCCCGCAGCCCAAACCGGAGTGGCTGCGCGCACGCGCTCCGATGGGCGACAACTACCACGACCTCAAGAAGCTGGCCCGCAGCCTGCATCTGCACACCGTCTGCGAATCGGCGCAGTGCCCGAACATCGGCGAGTGCTGGCATCATCGCACGGCGACCTTCATGATGCTCGGCAACACCTGCACGCGCCGGTGCGGATTCTGTGCGGTCCCGAAGGGCCGCCCCGAGCCGATCGACTTCGACGAGCCGCGCCGCGTGGCAGAAGCCGTCGCCGCGCTGGGTCTGAAGTTCGCCGTCATCACCAGCGTCAACCGCGATGACGATGTGCTCGGCGGCGCGCGCGCCTTCGTCATGGTCATCGAGGAGATTCGCCGCCAGGCGCCCGGCTGTCAGGTCGAAGTACTCATCCCGGATTTTCAGGGCAATGAAGAGGCGATCCGGATGGTCGTCGCAGCGCGCCCGGAGATCCTGAACCACAACACCGAATCCGTACCGCGGCTGTATCGCGTGGTGCGCTCCGGCGCGCGCTACGAGCGCACCCTGCGCCTGCTGCAATCGGCGAAGCAGATCGATCCGCGCACGGTGACCAAGTCCGGCGTGATGGTCGGCCTCGGCGAGGAGATGCACGAACTGCTCGCCGTCTACCGCGACCTGGCCAGTGTCGGGGTGGACGTGCTGACCATCGGGCAATATCTGCGCCCCTCGAAGGATCACCTGCCCATCGCCCGCTACTACACGCCCGACGAGTTCGCGTATATGAAGCGCGAAGCCCTGTCGATGGGATTCCGGCATGTGGAGTCAGGCCCGCTGGTGCGCTCGTCCTATCATGCTCACGAGCAGGCGGATGCCGCCGGCAGCCCCGTCGTGATGTAAGGCGCCACGGCGCGTACAATACCTGTTTTGAGCCTCATCGAAGAAGGACAAACACTATGCCACCCTCTGCTATGGCGGGCATTCCCGCATTGAAGGAAACACACGCGCAGCTCCGGTCCCGCATGGACAAAGCTGTTCAGGATTTTCAGACCAACCTTGGCTCCATTCGTACCGGCCGCGCTTCCATCCACATGCTCGATCAGGTAAAGGTGGAGTATTACGGCACGCCCACGCCGCTGAACCAGGTAGCGCAGATCACCACGCCCGATCCCAACATGATCGTGATTCAGCCGTGGGAGGTCAGCCTGATCGGCGAGATCGAGAAGTCGCTGCGGACCTCAGACCTCGGCTTCAATCCCAATAACGATGGCAAGATCGTCCGCGTCCCTGTGCCACCGATGACCGAGGAAAGGCGACGCGAGGTGGTGAAGCATCTGCACCGCGTCCTTGAGGATCACCGCACCGCGGTGCGCAACATTCGGCGCGACGGCAATGAGCTGATCAAAAAGGCGGCGAAGGACAAGAAGATCTCCGAGGACGAAGAGAAGCGCTCCCTCGACGAGATCCAGAAGCTGACCGACGAAGAGATCAGACGCATGGAAGAGATGGCCAAAAAGAAGGAAGCCGAAGTAATGCAGGTGTGAGCCGCAGCTCAGCAAAGTAGAAGGCCGTCCGGTGAAGACGGCCTTTTTGCTGTAGACGGGTTTTCCTGACCTACCTTGACCTACATCACGTAGGCGACGCGCTCGAGCTCTTTCTGGATGCAATCGAGCGAGCACGCATTGCTCTCCAGCCGCATCGCCACTTCGCGCACCAGCGTTGGGTCCACGCCGTAACCGCGGCCGGAGAGAAAAGTCGTCACCAGTTCCGCCGCCTGGAACGAATCCACGCCGGACTGGAGCAGTTCGGTCCGCAAGCCTGCCAGCTCGGCAACCGGGAACTTCTCGATTCTGCTGTCCTTGTTCATGGTTCGCTCCTGTCGAATCCTGCTGCGGATTGGACTGCTCACATCCGGTTAGACACAGACTGCAGGAAATAGTGTTGCTGCGACATTTGTTTGACAATTGGACTTTCGGGGGACACTGCTCGGCGTGCATCCCAGCGCCGGTAGACTGAATCTATGCAGGATTCACAGAAGCCTGAACAACCGCCCGTACACGAAGGACCCTCCTGGGGCCTGATGCTGCTCGCCATCCTCATTGCCATCCTGCTGGCGCTTGCGATTGCCTGGGCCTTCATTACGCCGCTCCTGCACCCTCATCACGCTCACTGATACGCGATTCGGAGTCCTCCGGTTCCTTGCTGAAGCCTGCTCGCGTCTACAATCGCAGCGGGAGAACCAGCCAGGTGCGTGTCGGACTCACAGGTGGTCTGGGCAGCGGAAAATCCACGGTGGCTGCGATGCTGCGCGAGGACGGCTTTCAGGTGCTGGAGGCGGACGCCATCGCGCGGGAGCTGATGCAGCCCGGCCAGCCCGTTCATCGCGCGATTGCGGAACATTTTGGTCCGTCGGTCGTGCGCGCGGACGGCACGCTCGACCGCGCTCGCCTCGCGGCGATCTCTTTTGGCGAAGGCCGTCTGCAGGAGCTGACCCGCATCGTGCATCCGCCGGTGATTGCTGAGCAGGAACAGCGCATGGCGGAGATTTTCGCGCGGGATCCCGCAGCCATCGTCGTGATCGAGTCGGCCCTGATCTTCGAAGCGGAGGCGGCCGGCACCGTGCCGGAGTGGCCGCGGCGCTTCGACCGCATCGTGCTCGTCACTGCGCCGGAAGAGATGAAAGTCCAGCGCTTTCTCGCCCGCATTCTGCCGCCAGGCGCGGCGGAGGAGCATCGCGCCCTGGCAGAGCACGATGCCCGCCGTCGCATCGCGGCACAGCTGCCTGACTCCGCAAAGATTCCGCACTGCCAATACGTCATCGATAATTCGGGATCTCTCGAGCACACGCGCCGGCAGGTAGACCGCATCGCCGCGGATCTGCGCGCCGCCGTGCGTGCGCAACCGGGCGCGCAAGGCAGGGTCTGAGTGGGCAGTCATTACAATTGAAGAGGGAGTCCGGCAGCTCCAGCGGCGCGCCGGAAGATCGCAATCATTATGAACTTCCGCAGAGTTATGCTCGTCCTCCTGATCGTCGGAGGCTTTTGGTATGTCATCGGCCACGGGAACTTTCACGGCGTGGGCCACGGGCGCCGTGCCCCTCTCACACTCACGGAAGCGGATGCCGCGCCCGAGTTCAACAACGCTGAGCTGAACAACATCGGCGTTTACAAGCGCGTGCTGCCCTCGGTCGTGAACATCACCTCGACGACCGTGACGCTGGACTTCTTCTACGGCTACGTGCCCGCGGAAGGTCAGGGCTCCGGATTCATCCTCGACAAGCAGGGCCACGTCCTCACGAACTTCCACGTGATCGCGAATGCCCGCAAAATCGAGGTGCAGACCTATGACAAGCACCGCTACACCGCACAGGTGATCGGCAAGGACCGTTTCCACGACCTTGCGCTGCTCCAGATCGACGCACCCAATTTGACGCCGGCCGTGCTCGCCTCATCGCACGATTTGCAGGTCGGGCAGCAGGTTTACGCGATCGGCAACCCGTTTGGATTGTCCGGAACCATGACCTCCGGCATTATCAGCGCGATCCGCTCGGTGAAAGGGCCCGAGGGCGCTCCGATTGAGAACGCGATCCAGACCGATGCTGCGATCAATCCCGGCAACTCCGGCGGGCCACTGCTCAATTCGCACGGCGAGGTGATCGGCATCAACTCGATGATCGCGCAGAACGGGGCAGAGCAGAACGCCGGCATCGGCTTTGCCATTCCGATTGACACGGCAAAGGCGGTGCTGAACGACATTCAGAAGTACGGCTACGCGCGGCGTCCTTCACTCGGCGTGAGCACGCTCGCCATTGGTCCGGATCTCGCCCAGCAGATGGGCCTGCCTGCCACTTCCGGTTTGCTGATCGAAAGCACCGTGCCCGGTGGCGCTGCAGCACGCGCCGGACTCCGCGGGGGCAATCAGACCGCCTATGTCGGCAATTACCAGATTTCCGTTGGCGGCGACCTGATCGTGGCCGTCGACAATCAGCCGGTGACGAACGCACAGGAGCTGTCGGACATCATGAACCAGCATCAGCCCGGTGACAGGCTCAGTCTCACCATCTATCGCGGACGCCGGAAGATGACGGTCCAGGTAACGCTGGGCGAAGCGCACGAGACGACCGTTTAGGAACCCATGAAGAATAATCGCTGGACGCCCGCTGCGATGCCGTCGCAAGCCGGCAAGCTCGCGTACATCACGGGAGCGAACAGCGGGATTGGATTCCATGCGGCACTCCATCTGGCGCGCGCCGGCTGTGCCGTCATCCTTGCGTGCCGCAACCGCAAATCGGCGGAGATTGCCCGGACCCGCATCCTGGGCGAGGCACCGCAGGCGGAGGTCGAGATTGCCGACCTGGACCTCGCGAACCTCGATTCGATACGCAGCGCGGCGCAGACCTTCCTGTCCACAGGACAGCGCCTGGATCTGCTCATCAATAACGCGGGGGTGATGGCCTACCCGCAGCGCCAGACCACAGCGCAGGGATTCGAGGCGCAGTTTGGGACGAATCATCTTGGACATTTCGCGCTCACCGGCCTGCTGCTGTCGCCGCTGTTGCAGTCGAGCCATGGCGTGTCACGGATCATCACCGTCAGCTCGATTGCGCATCGCGGCGCGACCATGGACTTCAGCGACCTGCAGTGGGAGCGCCGGTATGGGCCCTGGCCCGCTTACCGGCGCAGCAAGCTCGCGAACCTGCTCTTCGGATTCGAACTCGAGCGGCGACTGGAGCGGGCGCAGGCCCCGGCGATGAGCATCGTCGTGCATCCCGGCGTCTCGCAGACCAACCTGTTCGCAGCGGGGCCGGGCTCGGGAGGCGGGCTGCTGGCGAAGGTGATTCCGCCCTTCATCGAACTGACGGCGCAGTCGGCGCAGCAGGGCTCCTGGCCGACGCTGTATGCGGCGACCAGTGCCGATGTGCAGGGCGGCCACTATTATGGGCCGGACGGCTTTCGGGAGATGCGCGGATATCCGGTGGAGGTCCGCGCCGAGATGCAGGCCTACGATGAGCAGCTGGCGGCGAAGCTGTGGCAGGTCTCCGAACAGCTCACGGGTGTGCGGTACGCCCTCTAGCGGAGACGGGCGCGCACCTCAGGCCGGATGAGATACAGAAACAGGATCATATCGAAGGCGGCGAGACCGATCATCAGAAGATTGTGGTACTCGGCCACGATCCACATGCTGTGCACCATAGAAATGAAGATGGCAGCCAGGGTCATCGCCCACCCCCAGCGCTTTTGCCGCAACAGCCCAAGGCCGGCAACGGCAAAGGCCGCGGCGAGAATCAGCGCCGGCATCGGCAGTTCGTGCCGGCTCACGCCCAGCACCCACATCAGGCACAGCAGAAACATGTAGAGACCGATGGCCGCCACACCGGGCAGCGGCCTCGATTTATCCTGATCGTTCATAAAGTGTGAAGGTAAGCCAGCAGCGCCTGCATTTGCTGCTCGTCGAGCTGATTGCCGTAACCGGGCATCATATTGCGGCCGCGCAGAATCACCGGAATCACGCGCTGATCATTCGCCGGAGCGCCGCTGGGCAGAAACTTCTTGCGGTACATCGCGAACAGGCTCGGCCCGTGCAGATCGCCCGTGTGGTTCGCATAATGGCAGCTGGCGCAGAGCTGGTCATACAGCGCGCGGCCCTGCTGCTCCTGTGGTGTCAGTTGACTCACCGGCTTCGATGGTCCGAGCGACGGACCGCAGCCGAGCGCGAGCGAAGCCATTCCGAGGGCGACCAGCGCCAAAGCATTCTGAGCCTTTGTTTTCATCCTGTACCCTACACCCTATACCCTAACCGCTGCGGTCAGTTCGCGTCCGCGATGGCCGTCACAATGCGATCCATCGCAAGGCGAACCGCATCGCCGGTCGGGTCATGGTCGTTGCAAAGCACCGAAAAAATCAGCGTTCGTCCGCTCCTGGCTGTCAGGTATCCGGTAAGGGAGCTGACTTCGGCCAGGGTGCCCGTCTTGGCGAAGACGCGGTTCTTCATCGGCCCGCCGAAGCGGCCGGCGAGGGTGCCATCGACGCCGCCGATCGGCAAGGTGGAGCGATAGAGTGGTCCCCACGGCTGCCGCGCGGCATAAGCCATCAGGGTGGTGGCGGCACGCGGCGTGATGACGTCCTGCCCCGACATGCCTGAGCCATCGAAGAAGAGAAAGTCGCCGGGATCGATCCCCGCGCTGATGAGAAACTGCCGCACGACCCGGACACCCTGCGCAATCGA
>DATEPN010000312.1:0-5383 GCA_035273225.1 Acidobacteriaceae bacterium
CCTGGATTGCCTGCGCGCGCCGTGACTTCCTGGCCGTTGCGGATGGAGTCCGATGCCGTCTTCACCACCTGATCGCCAGCGTGGAGATCCCCGAAGACTTCGGTACTGCTGTTGACGGCCTGCCCGGTCTGGACGGTTACCCATTCGGCTTTGCCGCCGCGCACGCGGATGACGAACGTGTGCTGCTGATCGCTGGTAACCGCGGTCAGCGGGACAAACAGAGTCGCGTACGTGCGGCGGACCGGCCACATCACGGTGGCGAAGCTGCCGGGGCTCAGGCGGCCATTCGTATTATGGACGTCCAGCTCTACCGGCATGGTGCGCGTTCTGGTGTCCACATCGTGAGAGATGCGGGCGATGGGGGCATGAAAAGCCTGTGCGGGATAGGCCGGCACGCTGTATGCCACGGCTTGTCCGTTCTTCATCTCTCCGACTTCGGCCTCGGGCACGGGCACGACGAGACGCAGTCGATCGCTGTCCACCAGCTGAAGGATCGGCATGGCGCCAGCCTGGCCTGACGTCGGCCCCACTAAAGCGCCGGGGTGAAGATTGCGGGTAGTGACCACGCCGTTGAAGGGCGCATCGATGGCGAGGTACGACTCCATCTGGGAGATGCTGCGCAGAGTCTCGCGCGCGGCCTTGACGTTGCTTTCGGCAGCGGCGACGGCGCCCTTATCGGCGGCGGCTGTCTGATTGGCGACGAGGAGATCGTTTTCGGCGACGACCCCCGGTGTCCTGGCAGCGGAGGCGAGATGGAGATACGTGCCCTGGTCGGATGCGAGTTTGGCCTGAACGGAGACAAGCTGTGACTCCGCTGTGCGCAGTCCAGCTTCGGCCTGAGCGCGCTGCGCCACCAGTTCCGGAGCGGAGAGGCGCACGAGCAGATCGCCTTTCCGCACGCGCGAGCCGCGGTCGACGCGGATGGTCTCGATGAATCCAGTCACCCGGGGATAGACATCGACCGTCTCGTAGGGCAGAAGCTGGGCGGGCAGACTGACGGTTGTGTTCAGCCGCTGCGAGACCACGGCAACCGTTTCGACTGCCGCGGCGGCAGGGGCGGGCTGCGATTTTGGCGGCGCGGGATTGGATTGACTGCATCCTGTCGCGAGGGAAATCGCGAGGGCTGAGATGAGGGCTGAGCGTGTCATGCTGCAGGCTCCGGATGTTGAGCAAACCGGCTCGCCGGATCTTCGGGATCGAGAGAGCGGGACTGGATGGATGCGCGCCGTTGCGCAATGCCGAAGATGGTGGGCAGCAGGAAGAGCGTCGCCAGAGTGGCGGCTGCGAGTCCGCCGATGACGGCGCGCCCCAGCGGCGCGGTTTCTTCGCTGCCGCGTCCGATGGCCAAAGCCATGGGGATCATGCCCGCGATCATGGCGAGGCTCGTCATGAGCACGGGACGGAGGCGCTCCGCAGCAGCAGCACGCGCGGCGTCGTGAGCGTCGGAGCCGCGTCTGCGATTCTGCTCCGCAAAGGTCACGAGCAGGATGGCATTGGCCACAGCGACGCCAATTGCCATGATGGCGCCCATGAAGCTTTCGAGGTTCAGCGTGGTTCCTGTGAGCAGGAGCATCAGGATGACGCCTGCGATGACGGCCGGCGCGGTGGAGACAACCACCAGCGCCAGCCGGAATGACTGAAAATTCGCCGTCAGCAGCAGCAAAATGACTGCAATGGCGGCTGCCAGTCCGATGGAGAGCTCGCCGAAGATCTGGCTCAGCGCGCTGACCTGACCGCGGACGGTTGCCGTGACTCCGCGCGGCGGTGTGCCGGCGTCCTTCAAAGCGCGATCGATGTTTTTTGCGGCGGCGGCGAGGTTGTCGTTGCCGAGGTTGGCGGAGAGGGCGAGCATCCAGAGCCCATTTCTGCGGTCCAGCTCCCCGGGAACGGTCGTGGGCAGCACCTGAGCCACCTGGCTGAGCAACGGATGCGCGCCGCTGGCGCTGGATACGGGAATGTTGTTGATGTCCTGGAGAGAGGTCATCTGCGGCTGCGGGACCTGCACCTGCACCTGATAGCTCACGCCCGATTTTGGATCGCGCCAGTAGCTGGGAGCCACAAAGCGGCTCGACGCGGTTGCGGAGACGACCGAGGCGCCAACGTCGTTGGCGGTAGCGCCGAGTTGGCCGGCCAGCACGCGGTTGATGCGCACATCGAGCGTGGGGTAGTGCAGCGGCTCCTCGTATTCCACATCGCGCAGAGAGCTGATTGCGAGCAGGCGCTGCCGCACGCGTTCGGCATAGCTCTGGACGTCGGCGTATTGCGGCCCTGTGATGGCAACCTCGGCGAGGGAAGGCGCTCCGAAGTTGAGAATCTGGCTGATGAGGTCGCCGGGATCGAAGGAGAAGTGCATCTCCGGGAACTGCTGCGAGAGCTTCTGCCGCAGTTTTTCCTCCAGATCGCTGAGGCCGATGGAACTGCCGGGCCGGAGTCCGACGTTGATGACAGCCTGTTGTGGCCCGCTGGTCCACAGGAAGACGGTGTTGATGGGATACGAGGAGCCCTGCGTGCCAATGTAGCTCAGGCTGAGGTCGAGATTCTTTTCGCCGGCGACGTCGCTGATCGTCTGCAGCACCTGGCGCACCCTGTCCTCGGTGACCGCGACGCGGGTGCCGTCGGGCGCGTCGATGCGCAGGCGGAACTGCGTTGAGGCAGACGACGGGAAGATCTCCTGTGAGAGGCGCGGGCCAATCAGAACTATGACCAGCACGGACACCACGGCATACGCGCTGAGCAGCAGGACGGGATGCTGCGTTACGCGGTCGAGAGCCGCCTGATAACGACGGCGGAAGCGGTCGAAACTGCCTTCCCTGGCGCTATCGGGATTTTGTTTTGCGTCGTTCGAGTGTGGTGCGCGGAGCATCCAGTTCGCCAGCACCGGCACGAGCGTGCTGGAAAGCAGATAGGACGCGCCCATCGAGAATCCGACCGCCAGCGATAACGGCAGGAAGAGAGAGCGAGCCGGGCCCGCCATGAAAAACGACGGCAGGAAGACGGCGAAGACGCTGAGCATTGCGAGCAGTCGCGGCGTCGCCACCTCGCGGCTGGCCATCAGCACGGCGCGTGCCCGGGTCTCGCCGGCTTCGAGGTGGACGTGGATGTTCTCCAGCAGTACGGTGCCCTCGTCCACGAGAACGCCAACGGCCAGCGCCAGACCTCCGAGGGTCATGATGTTGATGGTTTCGCCGAGTGTGCTGAGGCAGACGACGGCAGCCAGCAGCGCGAAGGGAATGGTGATGACCACGATCAGCGAGGAGCGCCAGTCGCGCAGGAACAGGAGCACCATGAGGCCGGTGAGTGCTGCGCCGATGAGAGCCTCGCGGAGCACGGCGTTCAGGGCAGCGCGGACGTACTGCGACTGATCGAATTCGTAGCTGATGCGGATGTCTTCCGGCACGAGCGACTGGAAGCGGCTGAGGTTACTGCGCACTTCGTTGACGACGGTGATGGTGGATGCGTTGGGGCGCTTCGTGACCGGGATGTAGACGGTGCGTTTGCCGTTGAGGAGCGCGTAGCCGGCGAGAATATCGGAGGTGTCGGAGAGGGTCGCGACATCGCGCATATAGACGGAGGCGCCGGCTCCAAGGCGCAGCGGGATGTTCAGCAGATCCTGGTAATTCGTGACCGTGGCATCGGTGGTGACCATCGTGTTGGTCGTGCCGATGTCGGCGTTGCCGGCCGGCTGCAGACTGTTGCCGGTGGTCAGAGCCTGAACGATTTCGCCCGGCGAGAGGCCGTAGGCATGCATCTTCTCCGGCTTGACGTTGAGGATGATGGTGCGCTGGTTCGCGCCAAACGGAGGCGGCGACGAGACGCCCGGCAGCGTCGCAAAGACCGGGCGCACGCGGTTCAGGGCGAGGTCCTGAATTTCGGAGAGCGTGCGCGAGGGGCTGGAGAACACCATGTAGCCGACGGGCAGCGTGCCCGCGTCGAATCGGATGACAAACGGCGAGACGGTGCCGGGCGGCATGAAGGCGTGGGCGCGGTTGACGTAGGAGATGGTCTGCGCGAGCGCCTCGCTCATGTCAGTGCCGGGATGAAAGTTGAGCCGGAGCAGAGCAGCGCTCTGGATCGACTTCGCCTCGACGCTTTCAATCCCGTTGATGTAGAGAAAGTGGTACTCGTAGTAGTACGAGACGAAGCCTTCCATCTGCTGGGGGCTCATTCCGCCGTAAGGCTGCGCGACGTAGATGGTGGGGAGGTCGAGTGTGGGCAGGATGTCGATGCGCGTGCGCAGCAGGGCGATGACGGAGAGCAGCGCAAGCGTGATGACGAAGACCATCACGGTGACGGGCCGGCGCAGCGCTGCACGAATGAGACCCATGCTTCGTTACTCCTGAAGGGGCCGGTTCACGGCTGCCCCAGCAATTGCAGAAAGGGCGAGAGATCGCCCTGCGCCTCGGCCACGCCGGCAAGGCCGCGCCAGACATTCAGCCGCGCCAGCGCGTCGTCGGCTTCGGCCTGGGCGAGAGCCGCTTCTGCCGCGGACACTTCGATGACGGTTGCCAGGCCCGATCGGTATCGCGCCTGCTGCTGTTGTTCGCTGGCCCGCGCCGCGCTCAGTTCAACGGGCGTATTTTGCGCAACGCGCCGCGCGCCGTCCAGCAGGGCTTGTGCTTCTTTTACCTGAGCGGAGAGGTCGCTGCGCATCTGCGTCCACGCAGCCTGCGTCGAGAGGACCTGCGCCTGCTGCTGCTTCTTTTGCTGGTGAATGGAAAAAATCTGGAAGGCCGGGAACGTCACCTGCAGCGCAGCGACCCAGTTGTAGGTGTCAGGAGCGAGGCCTGCGGTTCCCCCTTTGAACGTGGGCGAAGGACTGGTATTCGACAGGCCGGAGCCCAGTCCGGAAACCGAGCCGTACAGCGTGAACACTGGCACATACGAGCGGCTGAGGACATGCAGGTTTTGCTTTTGTTCGTTGAGGAACGCCTGCTCCTGCTGGACGGCGGGGTGCGCGTCGATCGATATGGCGCCAGGATTGTCGGAGGGGGCATCCCCGAGGACTCGCGTGTCGTCGATGTTGAGGTCAGCGGCGGAAACCTGAAGGAGGTTTGCGAGCGCGTCCAGGTGAACCTGCGCCTCGGTTTGCGCCTCGATCAGCTGCGTGCGCGCTGCGGCAAGCTGGGCATCGGCCTGGGAGGCGTCGGCGCCGGGGCGCAGCTGGTTGTCCACAAGAGTGTGGACGGCGTGCGCGAAGGCTTCCATGCGCTGCATGTTCGCCTGCTGCACTGCGACCGTCTGGCGAGCGGCGACGACATCGAAGAAACCACCCGCGGCGGCTGAGCCCACATCCAGACGGCTCAGCGCGGTCGCATGCTGCGCGGATTCATATTGGAAGCCGGCTGCGCTGACTTCACCGTGGCGCACGCCGAAGTCGAATGGC
>DATEPN010000313.1:0-17923 GCA_035273225.1 Acidobacteriaceae bacterium
GCGCGGATGTACATCTCGATCTCGTCCCACTCTTCGTCCTGCGCGGCAAGGAGAAGCTGCACGAGATTCGCGCCGGCGGAGAAGTTGGTAGCGTCGTTGGTGACGACGAAGCCGCGGAAGTTGCGGACCGCGTCGCTGTCGGGACGCAGATTCTGGCGCATGAAGTTCACGATGTCGCCGCCGAGGGCGTTCATCTTGGTGTGGAACTCGATGCAGCCGATACCCTCGCCGATGTCGATAAGCGATGCGCCGGGATTTTCTGTGACGACTCCGCGGGAGCGCTTTGCGCGCGTGAGGGTGATGACGGCGGACGGCGATTCGACTGGCTTGTACGTGCCGGATTTCGGGTCGAAGTATTCGGCGCCATTACTCCTGTACCAGCTGCCGCATCCTGCGCTCAGCAGCTTTTCGAGCGCGGCAGGTCTTTCATGGCCGGCGTCGGGCAGGCGCGCTAGGGTGTCCTGCACGCCGGCGGCGTCCCACATCTGAAAAGGTCCCAGTTCCCAGTTGAAGCCGGTGCGCATGGCGCGATCGATGTCGGCGATGCTGTCGCTGATTTCGCCGACGCGATGCGCCGCGTAGAGCCACAGATCGGGCAGGATTTTCCAGTAGAACGCGGCGGCCTTGTCCTTCTCGGGGTTACCGCTCAGCAGGGCGCGGATACGCTCCGGGAGAGACTCGATCGGCTTGGCCATGTCCAGCGCGGGGATGCGCGGCTTCTGAGAAGGCCGGTATTCGAGGGTGGCGGGATCGAGCACGAGTCGCTCTTCTCCCTGGGCGCTCTTTTGCTTTTTATAGAAGCCCTGGCCGGTCTTGTCGCCGAACCACTTGCGCTCGAGCATCTGGTCGAGGAATTGCGGCAGCTGGAGGTCGGAGCGCTCGTCGCGGGTGTTCTGCGCGAAGTTGCGCACGACGCTGCCGAGGACGTCGAGGCCGACCATGTCGCCGAGGCGGAAGGTGCCCGTCTTTGGCCAGCCGAGCGGCTTGCCGGTGAGCGCGTCTACTTCTTCAATCGTGAGCCCCTGCTGCTGCATGATGCGGATGGTGTTCAGCATTGAGAACGCGCCGATGCGGTTCGCGATGAAGTTGGGACGGTCGTTGGCGGGGACGACGGACTTTCCGAGGTGAACCTCGGCGAACTGCGCGACGGCGGCGATGGCGGCGGGATCGGTTTCCGGAGTGGCGATGATCTCCAGTAACTGCATGTACCGCGGCGGATTGAAGAAGTGCGTGCCGAACCAGCGGCGGCGCACGTCGGCGGGCAGAGATTCTGCAATCGCGGCGACAGGCAGGCCGCTCGTGTTGGTGGTGAGTATGGCGTCCGGGCGGAGATGCGGGACCACGCGCGCGAGCAAGCTGCGCTTGATCTCGAGGTTCTCGGCGACGGCTTCGATGATCCAGTCGCAGTCTTTCAGGCGCGGCAGGTCGTCGTCGAAGTTGCCGGTGTCGATGCGCTTCAGGAAATTGGCGGAGGCGAGCGCTGCGGGCTTCGACTTCTTCAGCGCTTCGAGCGCTTTCCGCGTGAGCAGATTCGGATCGCCGGGCTGCGCCATGTCCAGCAGCAGAACGCGCAGGCCGGCATTCGCGATGTGGGCGGCAATGCGCGAACCCATGGTGCCGGCGCCGAGTACGGCGATGCGGCGGATGGCGTAGGTTCCGCGGCTGGTGCCGGCTGCAGCGGTATCAGGAACAACAGCGGCTTGCATACGAGGGACTCTCCCAGGCGTTTCTCAAAAAGCCAACCCAACAAACTACCCGATTTGCGGCGGTTCTGTCCGGTGCGGTCCGCGCACCGGCACAGATTGGAAGCGGCATTGCGGGTTTGCGCCGCCTCAGTGCACCTGACCCGCGGCGTTCTCGAGCACCACGCTGGAGAGGACCGCAGTGTCGGAGGTGGTGGGCAAGTGCGAGCAGAATCCAATGCCGACGTAGAAGGGAGGATCGAGGTGGAGCTGGATGGGAGGCCCGAACTGGTGCATCGGCTCGCCTTCGAGGCTCACGAAAAGCGCGAAGGAGTCACCATGCTTCTCGACACCGATGCGCTTCGCCATGACGGGAACGAGGGTGTCAGGGGTGGCGCCTCCGGGGCGCCCCCGGCCGCCGATGCGGAATTCGATGTCGCGGACGCGGGCGCTCTTCTCCGGCCGCTGCGCCAGCTGAATCATGCCGGCGCCGTGCAGCCCGACGAGGGCTTCCTTGGCATCGTCGTCCAGATCCTGACGGATGATGAGCACGGCTTTGCGGTCGCCGTAGCCGTTTGGGTCGGGGAAGGAGACGTCGGCGGCGAGCGAAACGTCGCCAGACATTTTCTTCCAGAGGAAACGGAACTCGTCGCGCGTGTACCAGATGTTGTAACCGGCGGAGTGAATCGTGTACTGGCCGCTGGACGCTTCGAAGCTGGCGCTGCCGGGGACGAGAGCGCTGCCGACATCCGACTGGCCGTCGAAGATGCCGATCGGCTCAGCGAAGGTACGGCTGGGGCGGTGAAAGTCCGGCGGTGGAGCGACCTGCTTGTGCGTGGCCGAGCCGGGTTGCGCCCAGTCGGGAACCTGCGGCGGAGATGCAGTCGACTGGCCGCGGCAAATGGTGACGGCGCTCAATAACAGCGCGATGACAACGGCGCAACGCGGTGGAACGCTCATCGGAACATCCTACGCGCGCTCCTGTAGGCTCAGGCTATGAGCAAGATGCGCAGAGCCTTGCGCGGCGTGTGCCTCATCGTCGCCATGGCGGTGACCACGGCAGGGGCACAGCAGGATGAAGCGCGTTATGCGGCGCCCGCGAATGGCCGCCCACTCTGCACGCTGAAGATTCATGTGACGGGTTTTCGCAATGCCAGGGGCAAGGCCGGCGGGACTATCTTTGCATCCCCGGACGGCTGGCCGGAGAAGACCAGCAATGCCGTCGTGCATGGCGGATTCATCATAGAAAACGGCCAGGCGACCGAGACGTTCCGGCTTCCGGCAGGGAAGTACGCGGTCGCCGTCATCCACGACGAGAACGGCAACCATAAGCTGGACCGGAACTTCCTGGGAATCCCAAAGGAAGGGTTCGGGTTCGCCAATAATCCGCGTGTGTTGATGAGCCCGCCGTCATTTCAGGCTGCGTCGACCCAGGTAAGCTGCCCGGAGACACACCTCGAGATTCGCCTCATTTACAAATGAGCACGAATCTCGCACTGCAGAAGGGTTAGGCGGTCGGGGCGCCCGGCTCAGCCGCCGGCGGAGGCGCTGCCGGTTCTCCTGCTTGCTTGCCGGTGGGATTCACGAGGTCGCGCAGTTCCTTGCTGGGCTTGAAGTAAGGGACCTTCTTTGCAGGGACTTCGACGCGTGTGCCGGTTTTGGGATTGCGTCCGATGCGGGGTTTGCGCTGGCGAATACGGAAGCTGCCAAAGCCGCGAATCTCGATCTTGTCGCCGGAACGGAGCGCTCCAATGACGGAGTCGAAGATGGTTTCGACGATCACTTCACTGTCGCGCCGTGTGAGATCGCCGAGTTTCGTTACTTCTTCAACAAGGTCCGCTTTCGTCATAACAGGCGTCGCTCCTGAAGGGTCTTGCGCTGCACCCATAGTAGATGCAAACCCCTGGCCTTGCAAAGTCAAGCAGTTGCGGGATTTTTGCCCCGTGGAACGCCATGTGGCGACGTTACCGCCACAGGAAGTAGAAGCCGGCGTGCTTCTCCAGCATCTGGCTGGGGTTCGGGAAGAGGTCGTCGGCGTTGGTGGTAAGGGCGTCGAGCAGGGTGCGGTGGCGGACATAGGGCTTGACGACGCTGGGCTCGCCGGAGATGCCGACGGATTTGGCCGTCTCGAGCAGCGCCGTGCGGAAACCGCCTGAAGCATCAATCAGATGCAGCGGCAGGGCCTGCTCGCCCGTCCACACCTGGCCGGTCGCCAGCGATTTCACCTGATCCGGCGAGAGATGGCGCCCGGCGGCCACGTCGGCGATGAACTGGCCATACATGTTGTTGACGAGGGACTGGAAATAGGCGCGCTCTTCGGGGGTCATTTCGTGCGAAGGATCTCCGGCGTCCTTGAGCGCACCGGCGTGGATCACTTCCGGCTTGAGCTTGGCCCACTTGAGCAGGTCGCCGTAGTTGGTCCACTCCATGATGACGCCGATGGAGCCGACGACGCTGGCCTGGTTGGCGTAAATCTTTGTGGCCCCGGACGCGATGTAGTACGCGCCGCTGGCGCCGACACTTTGGACGGAGGCGACGATGGGCTTCTTCTTTTCGTTCCGGATACGCAGGACCTCGTGGTAGATCTCCTGGGAGGGAGCCGCCGCGCCGCCCGGCGAGTTGATGTGGAGGATGATGGCCTTGATGGAATCGTCTTCGTCGTACTTGCGCAGCTGATCGACGGTGGTGTCGGCGGAGAGGATGACGCCATTGATGTCGACGACGGCGATGTTGCCGCCGCCAAGAGAGGCGAATGGGCTTGCTCCGGGAGTGCTGGCGCTGCGAACGGCCAGCACCATGAAGGTGATCCCAACGGCGCACACGAAGAGGAAGAATGCGCACCCGGCCAGAACCCATGGCCAGACCCGGTGACGCCGCTGTGGCGGGGGTGGAGGAGCGACCTGCCAGGAAGGGCCGGGATACGGCGGCTGCGGTGGTACGGCAGGCTGCTCGGAGGCGGGTGACTGCGGGCCGGGATCGTCCATGGCGGGAGTGTAGCACCGGGCCGGAAGGCCACGACTGATGAATTTAGGGGCGGGTGCCCGCGGAAATATTCAGCGGATGCGCTTCGGTATTGAAGACGGTTTTGGTCAGGTCAATACGGGCTGGATCGGCGAGCAGCAGGTAGAGATACTTCATGGTCTCGGCGAAGAAGTAGCTCTCCATGTCGTCGCGCTGCGCTTTGCTTTCGACGCTGGTGAGGGCAGCAAAGGCAGAGGGAGTGCGGCAGTACTTCACGATGGAGTTGAAGTAGGTCATGCCCATCCCGCGATACTTCTCGTCGTGCGTGAAGTAGTAAAGGTAATACGCGGATTCAATGTTTTCGGGACGAAGCTCATAGCCGGAGCTGAGGATTTTCATTGAGGCATAGTCAATCATCTCCGGCTCGACGCCGGTCAGGTTCCAGAGCTTGTAGTTCGAGTCCTGCAGGCGCCGAGCGCGGTCCAGATCGCCGGAGAGCGCCAGCGAGCCCGCGAAGAAGGCAGCCAGCGCACCGTAGTCCGTGCCGCTGCGAGCGCCGGTGTTCATGTTCGCTTCGCCATACCAGAAGCCGGTGGAAGTATCCTGCGCCACGTACTTGTTCAGGTCAGCAACGCTGGCAAGCCACATGCGGTGGCAGTCCTCGTCGCCGAAGAGCTTCCAGGCTTTCAGCAAATATTCGTAATATGAGTCGCTGCCGCCGTTGATGTTGGCGCTGACGCTCGTCCAGTTGCCGGTGCGGACGTTGATGGTGTCGCCGACGAGGCCGATTGGCGAGCGGCGATGGTAAACGGCGACCATTGCCGCTTTGGCCTTCTGGTAATAAACGGGATTGCCGGTCAGCCTGCTAAGAGTGCCGAATTCGAGAAGCAGGGTGCCGACTTCGGCAGGATTCGTGTCTTCGCCGCGGACGGTGCCGGTCCTGAGATTGACGTAGACATAGGGCATGCCGGTAGGCGAGTTGAACGCGGGCAGGAGGCGGTGGCCAAGGTCGTTTGCCAGGGTAAGCAGGCGCTTGTCTCCGGTGAGTTCGTACGAGCTGAGGAGGCCGCCGAGCATGCGGATGGTGATCTCGAAATTCTTGACGTAGATGTCGTGGTCGAACGAGAGATGCGTGTCGATGAGCTGGCGATCTTCATCAGCTTCTTTGTTCAGGCCCATCAGGATCATGGTGTCGAGCGCATCGACGGGCGTCATGTAGAGCGAGGTGCCATACCAGTCGAAGGGCTGCCTGGTCAGCGGGCGCAGCCCGTCATGTCCCCAGGCGTACTGGCGGTAGCCGTTCCAGGCGTGAAGGAACTGCTCCCGCACCTGCTGCGCCATGGCGGCCTGATCGGAAGGGGACGTCGCGGATTGCGGAGCGGTTTGGGCCAACAACATCGAACACAGGAACGGCAGCAGCAGGAAGGCTTTCATCGCTGCTTATCTTAGCTTCCTGCGGTTATCGTGCCGGAGTGGCGCTGGCTCTGAGCATCTGCTCGGCGTGCCGGAGCGACGTATCGGTGACGGTGGCGCCGGAGATCATGCGGGCGATTTCCTCGGCGCGCTCGGCCGGCGTGAGCAGGCGTACCGAGGTTTGCGTGCGGCGCTGCTTCTCCTGCTTTTCGATGAGGAAGTGCTGATCGGCGAAGGCGGCGATCTGCGGCAGGTGCGTGACGCACAGCACCTGCTGGACGCGCGAGAGAGCTTTGAGCTTCTGGCCAACGGCCTCGGCGGCGCGGCCCCCTATGCCGATATCGATCTCGTCGAACACCAGTGTGCGCGGGACCTGCGTTTTGCGGCTGCGGGCGCGATTCGCGCCTTCTTCGACGCTGACCTTGAGCGCGAGCAGCACGCGGGACATTTCGCCGCCGGAGGCAATTTCGTCGAGCGGCTTCAGCGGTTCGCCGGCGTTCGTCGCGATGCGACACTCCACTCCGTCCCAGCCGTGGGCGGTCCAGGCAGATGCGTCTTCGTTCTGCGTGACGGCAAAGGAGAAGCGCGCTTTCATTGCGAGATCGTTGATCTGCGACTCGGCGAGTTTCTCGAGCTTTTTCGCGGCGGCGGCGCGTTCGCCGCTGAGCGCGCGGGCGGCGCTCTGGTAAGTAGCCGAAGCTTTGGCAAGGTCGGCGCGGAGGCGTTTTAGGATTTCGTCGCGGTTCTCGATCTCGGCGAGCTTGCGGCTGACGTCTTCACCGAATGCGATCACGTCGGCCAGCGTGGTTCCATATTTGCGCTTGAGGCGGTCGAGCAGTGCGAGGCGATCTTCGATTTCCGCCAGACGGTCGGGCGAGGCGTCGATGGAGTCAGCGTAATCGCGGACCGTTGCGGCGAGATCTGCGACGGTGGCGCGGGCGGCGGCGATCTGCTGGGCGGCTTCGGCGAATTTCGTATCGTAGCGAGACAGCTCTTCGAGGTGCTTCTGCGCGGCCATCAGCGCTGCTTCGGCGGAGGCGTCGTCTTCATACAAAACATTGTTCGCGCTGAATGCGGAGGCTTTGAGCTTTTCGGCATTGGCGAGTACGCGCTTTTCGGTTTCCAGCGCCTCATCTTCGCCGGATTGCGGCGCGGCGGATTCTATCTCGCGCGCCTGAAAGGACCAGAGATCCGCCAGACGCAGGCGGTCCTGCTCGTCGCGCTCCAGTTCGGCAAGGCGGTCCTGGATTTCGCGCCAGCGGGTGAAGGCGCTTTCAACAGATTCAAGCGAGACGCCGGCGAAGCGGTCGAGGAGCATCCGCTGCTGTGCCGGGTCGAATCCAGAGAGCGTTTCGGATTGCGCATGGATCAGGGCGAGTTCCGGAGCCAGTTGGCGCAGGACGGCGACGGTGGCCGGCTGATTGTTCACGAAGACGCGGCCTTTGCCGTTCTCGAGAATTTCGCGGCGGAGGATGATCTCCGTCGCCTCTGTGTCGATCCCGTTTGCCTCGAGGGTCGCCTCGGCGCCGGGCGTGCTCTCGAAGACGCAGGAGAGGACCGCGCGGTCGGCTCCGTGGCGGATGACGTCAGTGGAAGCCTTCTGTCCCATGAGCAGCGCGAGCGCGTCGACCAGGATGGATTTGCCGGCGCCGGTTTCGCCGGTGAGCAGGTTCAGCCCGGGGCCGAATCCGGCGATGGCGTGGTCAATGACGGCGTAGTTCTCGGCCCGGAGTTCGAGCAGCATGGGAGACTCTGCGGGCAGCATATCAGGAGCGCGTCTGCGAAACACATGCAGATCGCGGCGTCCCATTGGCGCTCCGGATGCCTGTTCAGACCTGAGGTTGTGGCTGGAGAATCAAAAGAAAAACCGGGAAGAATGCGACGGCCGTGCCGGCCGGATTCTTCCCGGTTTTCTCGATGGCTTAGAGAGCCTGAACGTTCTCAGCCTGCCAGCCCTTGGGCCCTTTGACCACGTTGAACTGGACGGCCTGGCCTTCCTGGAGCGAACGGAAGCCGTTGCTCTGGATGGCGGAGTAGTGGACGAAGACGTCCTCGCCGTTCGGTCTCGAGAGAAATCCAAAACCCTTGGCATCGTTAAACCATTTCACTGTTCCCTGTTCCATATATGCACTTTTCCTTTTAGATGTGGGTGTATCGCTGAACTCAGATGTGGCATGGTTTGCGAGTCGAGCGATGTGCAGAACAGGCAAGATGACCAGGTCAGATTCGACGATCAACCTCAGTGTACCATGACGCGACATTCGCCCCGCGGCCCTCGCGCGCATGTCTCCCGCGGGACAGAAGATCAACAAAGGAGCGTATGCTGGAGACAGACCGCTCTGGCATGCGGATCGGTCTTTTATCTCTAGCCAGCCCTCGAACGTTCCGAATCTCCAGTGCGCGCCGCATCGGAGATCCTTCGACAGGTTCCAAACCCGCGACGGAACCTGTGTCGAGCCCGGCTCTTGCAGCACACGCGCCATAACCGGGAAACGGGGACAATCATGCGATCCGAACTGGTCTACTCCGCTGGACTTCAGATTGAGAACAGATTTCTACTGGCGACCGTCGTCATGCGGGCCGTACGCAAGCTGCATGTGCAGGCGACGCGCACTGAAGACACTGCGAACCGGGTGCTCAGCGAGGTTGCCCAGGGGATGTACGCGCCTGCGGCTCTGCCGGAGCCGGTCCCGCTGCCCGCCATCGAGCCCCTGCTGATCGCACCGGCTGCCTGAGCCGGGTGACCAGCGCGAGCCGGGTCGTCCTGCGTCGCCTGGAACAGTACAATGCAGATGACCCGCACGCGAACTGCAGAATCGTGCGGGTCAGCTGTGCGAAAGTGGCGGAACTGGCAGACGCACCAGACTTAGGATCTGGCGGGGCAACCCATGGGGGTTCGAGTCCCCCCTTTCGCACCAGTAACTTACGGGCTCTCGCAATATCGGCGTTCGTCCACTGAGCTCAATCTTGTGTCCCACCTGGGTTCGCCACCCTTACGAAATCTTCGCGATTCGCAGCGCAGAGCGGAACAAAGCCCGCTGATCGCGCTCAACGGCACGCCTTTTCGAGCAAAATGTCCGAGTTGGCGACAACGAGGCCAACCTGGAGGCTACGCAAGTCATTTGATCCACGCTTCCGTTGCCGATTCTGGGCATCGGAATGCGATTCGATGCGGCGACTACTGGGAACCAGGTGGGACGCCACAGACCCCGCGTCCTCGTGTATCCGACACAAATAGCTGCGTGGCTCCTGCGGAACAGGACGTCATAATTCTCCTGATGCCTTTCACGTTCTCCCACGCGGCTGCTGCTCTCCCCTTCCGGCGTACGCGCCTCATTATGTCCGCCTTGATCGTGGGCTGTTTTGCACCCGATTTCGAGTACTTCCTGGGAGTTCACGGTGGATTCGGTCATACCTTGCCCGGCGTCTTCGTTTTCGATCTGCCGCTGGCTTTCGCCGCGCTCTGGCTATTTCACCATTACGCGAAGGAGCCTCTTGTCGCCTGCCTGCCCGAAGGCACGCGCGAAAGGATTGAACCTGCGCCCAGGTCGTTGTCCGTCGATTCGGTTTCCCGCTTTGCGATGGTCATCGTCTCGATACTCGTCGGTATCGGTACGCACATCCTCTGGGACTCCTTCACCCATCCCTGGTACTACCCTCACTGGGACTTCCTGAGAAAGACCGTTCGGATTCCACTGTTCGGAGCTCGACCCTGGTATGGGATTTTCGAATACGCCAGTTCAGTACTGGGGCTGCTTGTGATTCTGCTATGGTGGCTCTCCTGGTATCGGAATAAATCACCCATTCACCCGCGAACCAACCGACCCTTACTCGCGAAGGACCGATTTGCGCTCGCGTGTGCTTTCGCCATTGCGCTGATCGCGGCCCTGGTCCGTGCAGCCGGATCCGGCATTCCTCACGGAATTTCCGGCTCGCAGCAATTCATGACCAAGGCTGCGGTTACGGGGTTGGCCATTTTCTGGGCAGAAGTAGTTGTTTATGGGCTGGTGCGCAGATGAAGCATGCCGCAGACACCCACCGTATTTCAACCCCGGGGTACTTCTCTGCGCTGAAAAATGTCCAAACTGCCATTTCAGTTCGCCAGGGTCAATTCACAACCGTCGTTAGCGACGGGAGCATAGCTTTCGCCTGCGCCCAATTTCGTGCCGCGGGAGCGGCTTGCGCGCGGTATCAGAAATATCCTGGGTCGTGACAGTGGCGGATACAAACGCAGCACCCTCCCACTTCATTGGCTGTCAGATTTGGTCTTTTTGCGCTGGCTGCGGACATCGCATTCTGCGCGGACTTTTTGATACTTGTCAGCCAGCAGCTGCAACTCCGCATCGGACAAGTGCTCAATATCGATCATTTCGTTGTGCGCCTTATCGATCGACTTGATGATCTCGTCCAGTTTGAGATGAATGGCGCGTGCATCGCGATTCTGCGTGTTCTGGATCAGAAAGACCACCAGAAAGGTTACGACGGTGGTGCCGGTGTTGATGATCAGCTGCCACGTGTCGGAGTAGTGAAAATAGGGCCCTGAAAGCAGCCAGCCCAGGATCGTCAGCAGAGCTGCGAGGAACGCCCACTTTGTGCCGACCCAGTTCGCCGCCTGCGTCGCGAAGACATGGAAGCCTTTCTCCGTGCTCTTGCTGTTGTTTGCCATGCGCAACACTATATGCAATCCGGTGCGGCAAGCGGCGAGGCATCGCCATTGAAGCCGTTCCTATCCGGATTCCGGATGCCACGGACGCACCGCATCCGGCAGTGCGCGTATGGCGCAATCCGCTGGAGTTCGCAATACCCGGATTGTGTCATCAGCCCGGGCGAAGTTCAGCGGGAAAATCAAGAAGATGAGCTCCGAATCACCACAGGACCCCCAACCGGCACCGGGCGAACCGGTTCAGACCGCGCCGGCACAGGCGCCTCCGGCGCCCTTGAACAGAAGCCTGCTGATGGCGGCGGCGTTTGGGGCGGGCTTCGCCGTGTTGCTGGCCATTCTGGCGGGCGCGGCTTACCTGTGGATGAATCGGCCGAAGCCGTGGACGTCGGCGGCAATTACGGCCACTCCGACGCGGGTTGTCGCCGAAACCTCGGGCGAGGAGCTGCATCTTCAGTTCCGGTATGCGCTGACCAACCACACCAACGCCGACTACATCATCATGGGTCCGGAAAACGCTGCTTTGATGAAGAGGCTGCCAGGCAACGCATCGCTGCAGCGGCTGGACGGCGCGAACTGGGATGCGACAATCCGCATTCCTGTCGGCCAGACCGTCAACGTGGTCTTCGACGTGCCGATCAGGCTGGCCGATTACAACACCAGTGCCGACGAACTCAATAGCTCGGATCCGAATTCCACCGGTATGCCCGCGCAGTATTCGCAGTTCGTACAGAGCCGGCTCGGCGAGATGGACGGTCTTGTTTTCATGGACTACGCGGACCGGTATCGCATCGATCTGCCGAGAGACTGGCAAACGACGAAGTAGCTGCGGCCGGAATGGCGGTGTGCATTGCCGACCGCGGGCGTTAACGGCCGCGGCGATGCGATAGTCTTGGTCATGACTATGAACCCGCCGCATCCTCAACCCAAAGTGCAGCTCAGCCAGGCGCCGGAGTATCGCGAAATCTATTCCAACAGCGTGCAGGTGCGCGTCAGCGTGTGGGATTTTCAGCTGGTGTTCGGGATCGTGCATCAGGATTCGCCGGACGAGGTGAACGTGCAGAACGCGCTGGGCGTGTATCTGAGCCCGCAGCAGGCGAAGGCGCTGTTCAACATCCTGGGGCAGAACCTGGCGCAGTACGAGCAGACCTTTGGCCAACTGGCACTGGAGCCGCAGCCGCCGAAGGGGCCGGTTCACTAGCCGGTGCGACGCGCGGGCCAGCCGCGGCGGATCTTCACGCAGCAGGTTCCGCTCTGGGCAGTGTTGCTGGCGGCGTGGGCGGCGGTGCTGGCCCTCCACGCTCCGCTGCTGCATCTGCCGTACTACTGGGATGAGGCGGGTTACTACATTCCCGCCGCGTGGGACTTCTTCCGCAGTGGAACGCTGATTCCAACGTCGACGCTTTCGAATGCGCACCCGCCGTTGCCGTCGTTGTGGCTGGCTGCGGCGTGGAAATCTTTTGTCTTTTCGCCGTTTGTCACGCGCGTTTCGATGTGCCTCGTTGCGGCCATCGCACTGACCGCCGTCTGGCGGCTGGCTCTTGTCACGACGAGGAAGCAGTCTGTGGCGGCGGCGGTTGTCGCGCTGACGGCACTGTATCCCGTGTGGTTTGCGCAAAGTTCGCTGGCGCATGCGGACCTGTTTGCCGCGGCGGCCACACTGTGGGGTGTCGCACTTCTGCTCGAGGAACGTATCTGGCTCTGCGCCGCCTGCTTTGCCGTAGCAGCGCTCTCCAAGGAGACGGCGATCATCACGCCGGTGGCGCTGGGCGTGTTTGAAAGCTGGCGGCCACGGCCGCGCACGGGGCGGATCCGTACAGTCACGGCACTGCTCGCGCCGGTGCTGCCGCTCGCCGGCTGGTATGTGTACCACTGGGTCCGGACGGGGTACGCGCTGGGAAATCCGCGGTATGTGCAGTACAACGCGACTGCAACATTGACGCCGGTGCGCGTGCTGCTGGCGCTCGGTTATCGCATTCTGCACGTCACGGCGCACATGAATATGTTTGTGCCGGTGGCGCTGATGCTGGCTTGCATGCTGCTGCCGCCTGTTGAGGACACGACCGGTAAGCTGCGGGAGCGCATCTCTCCGGCGCATCAGACGGTGTTCTATGTCGTGATCCTGGCGAATTTAGTCCTGTTTTCGCTGGTCGGTGGCGCGCTGCTCACGCGCTATCTGCTGCCGCTCTATCCTCTGATGCTGCTGCTGGCCGTGAATACCTTCCGGCGGCGAATGCGCGAATGGGTGGCTCTGGTGGCGCTGAGCGCCGCGGGGTTCGTCGTTGGGCTCTTCGTAAATCCGCCGTATCGATTTGCGCCAGAGGACAACCTGGAGTACGTGACCGTCGTTCGCCTACACCAGGCGGCCATCGCTCAGGTGACGAAGCATTTTCCGCAGGCTACGGTGCTGACGGCGTGGCCGGTGGCCGACGAGCTGACCAAACCGGAGCTGGGCTATGTGAAGCAGCCCATGCGGGTGGAGGAGATCGACAACTTCTCGGTCGATGCGATCCGCCAGGCGGCGGAGGGACCGCGGACCTGGTCGGTCGCGCTGGCGTTTTCGACCAAGTATGATCCGCCGCGGCTGCCATTTGCGTTCGGGCGACGGGGTGAGGCGTGGGATCGCCGCTATTTCGACTTTCATCACGATCTGCCGCCGGGCCTGATCGCGCGCGTGCTTGGAGGAGCGGTGGTGTGGGGCGCGGCGCGCAAGGGCGAATGGGTAGCGGTTCTTCGATTTGAGCGAACGCCGGGTCCGCGGCAAGCGAGCTTAGCGGGCGCGAGCCGCTAATTCCGAGACACCCTCAGCTTCGCGATAAAGAATATTTTCCAGCGCCGGGAAGGCGGTGCGCAGTTCGTCAGGGTGAAGCGCGTACTGGGTCGATTTGCCTCCGGCGAATCGGGCGTTCTCCGACGTGTAGGTCTTGTAGACGAGCAGGCCGCCTGGAGCCAGGAGTTTGGGGATTTCGTCGAAATAATCGCGCGCAAGAAACCAGAAGACGGTAATCAGGTTAAAGTGAACACCGGCTCCGGTGGCCCAGACGATGGTCTCGTCCAGCGATTCGCGGCGGAAGTCGACGTGGACGCCTGCTTCTGCGCAACGGTGCGCGGCGAGGGCGATGCCTTCGTCGGAGACATCGCTGAGCACTACTTGCCAGCCGTGCCGCGTCAACCAGATTGCGTGGCGTCCCGCGCCTCCGGCAATATCGAGCGCGCTGCCCGGGCGCAGGTCGGCGCAGACTTCGATGAGGAATGGATCGGGGTCGGTAAGCTGCGCCTCTCCCCCCACGAATTTGGCATTCCAGCGTTCGCGATCGGTTGTCATGCGTTCCTCGGTAAGATGCTGAATCGGCGCGGGCGAAGATCGATTCTGCCGGCGGCCCGGCTAATGCCATCAGGCCGGGAGAACCGGCGACGCGTAACGTTACTCCGATATACTCAGAGTGGCATGGCGGGACCCAAAACCTTCTATATCGAGACCTTCGGCTGCCAGATGAACGTGCATGACTCGGAAAAGGTCATCGGCACGCTCCAGCAGCAGGGCTACGCCCGGGTGGAGACGGAAGAAGAGGCGGACCTGATCCTGTATAACACCTGCTCGATCCGCGACAAGGCGGAGCAGAAGGTCTTCCATCGCCTGAACGACTACAAGGCTCTCTACCGGCAGGGCAAGCGCTTTGGCGTCCTGGGATGCGTCGCCCAGCAGGAAGGCGAGAAGATCTTCGAGCGCGCGCCCTTTGTTTCGCTGGTGTCCGGCTCGGCCTCGTATCGCAAGCTGCCCGAGATGCTGGTGCAGATCGAGCAGGGCGCGACCCGCGTCACGGGCCTGGACGACCGCCAGACGGACGAGACGTTCGAGACGGAGTTTACGGCCAGATCGAATCCGCATCGGGGCTATATCACGATCATCGAGGGATGCGACAAGTTCTGCGCCTACTGCGTGGTGCCGTATACGCGGGGCAAAGAGCGCAGCCGCCGGTCGGAGTCGGTGCTGGCCGAGGCGCGGCGGATGGCCGACGCCGGGTTCACGGAAATTCAGCTGCTCGGGCAAAACGTCAATTCCTATCGCGATCCGGAAGGGAAGCGCAGCTTCGCTGAATTGCTGGCCAACGTGGGGGAGGTGCCGGGGATCCGGCGCGTGCGCTTCACGACGTCCCATCCAAGGGATTTCACCCGGGATATCGTCGAGGCGATTGATGCAGTGCACACCCTCTGCGATCACGTTCACCTGCCGGTACAGAGCGGGTCGAGCCGGGTTTTGCATCTCATGGCTCGTGAATATACCTGCGACCAGTACCTGGAACGCATCGCATGGATCAAGGGGGCGGCGCGGACGATCAGCATGACCACGGATATCATCGCGGGGTTCCCGGGCGAGACGGAGCAGGACTTCGAGGAGACGATCGACCTGCTGAACGAAGTGCAATACGACGGGGTGTTCGCCTTCAAGTACTCGCCGCGGCCGAATACGCCCTCGCTGTCGATGCCGGATTCGATTCCCGACGAGGATAAGTCGAAGCGACTGCAGATCCTGCTCGACCGCCAGCGTGAGATTCAGCGGGCCAACTACGAGAAGCATCTGGGTCAGGTGCTTGAAGTGATGGTTGAGGGTATGAATCCGGCGCGCGGTCAGGTCGTCGGGCGCACGTCGCAGAACAAAACGCTGAACTTTACGACAAGCCAACCGATTGCTCCGGCGCCCGGCGTGTACCTGCCGGTGCGGGTGACAAAAACTTTCCCCAACAGTCTGGTTGGGGAGGCAGTGCAGTGAGGGCACGATGGAAGTCGAAATGAAAATCCGCGGTTTGATGGTGGATCCTTCGACAAATATGCCGGTGGTGATCCTGAAGGATCCGAACAGCGACACGGTGCTGCCGATTTGGGTGGGACTCTACGAGGCGCAGGCGATCCAGCTGGAAGTGATGAAGGCGACTACGCCGCGGCCGTATACGCACGATCTGCTGAAGAACGTGGTTTTGGGACTGAATGCCGAGGTACGCCGCGTGGTCGTCTCTGAACTTCGCGGCGACACTTTTTACGCCGTCATCTGGATGGAACAGAACGGCGAGATCATCGCGATCGACGCGCGCCCATCCGACGCGCTGGCCTTGGCGCTGCGCTCCGACTGCCCGATCTACGTGGCGGAAGAGGTGCTGCACGCAGCGAAGGTGTTGCCCAATTCCGCAGAGACCCAGCCCAGCGAACAGGACCTGCGCCGCTGGCTTGAGAACCTGGGCGACGAAGACATGGGCAAGTACAAGATGTAGCTGGCCCTCTGCGCATTGTGGCTCGGGTTCCGTTTGCGAGCGAAGGAAGGCTGCGGAGGGCAGGATTCGAACCTGAGGGAACACGCTCCTGCCGCGTGTAAGATTAGACGTAAGCCTGCTCATTTCCTGCAAAATAGCTGAAGGTCAGAAGGGTGCCGGACCCGCTGTGTCCATCGGGTGACCCCGGGCAGAGAGCGAATGAACTCCCCTCTATGAGTCTGAAACGAATTCTGAAGCTGCTGGCGGCGTTCTTTGCGGGCCAGGGCGTCTCGATAGTCACGCAGCTGCTGATACCGCCTTTCTTTCTGCATCGGTACGCGAATGGCGTGGAACTGTACGGCGAGTGGGTGGCACTAACGGCCGCCGTGAGCTATCTGAACACGCTGAATTCCGGCATCCAGACCTACGCGAACAATCAGATGGCGATCCACTACAACGGCGGTGAGGTGGAGCAGGCAAAAGTAGTTCAGGCAAGCGCCGTTAAGCTGAGCATCGGGCTCGTATTCGCCGTGGCGCTGGCTGGCTGGACGGTGCTGATGATGCCGCTGGCCCGGTGGCTGCATTTGAAGTTCGTTGGATCTTTCGATGCGTCCCACGGTGTTTCTGCTCACGCTGCAGTTCACTGTCAGCTGGCTTTTTTCACTGCTCTTCAACAGCTATATGGTTCTGGGACGGGCGCATCGTGGGCAGAACTGGGGCAATTTCCAGCGACTGATCGCCGTTCTCGCGATGTCGGTTCTGCTCTGGAATCGAGCCTCTTTCCCAATGCTGGCGCTCGCGCAACTGGGCTCTGTTGCCCTCTTCACCGTTTTGGTGATTGCGGACATACGGATTACCGCGCCAATTCTTCTGCCTTCTCTCCGCATGGGCGACATGAAATCGATGCTGTCGATCATCAAACCCAGCGCATATTTTGGATTGTTTTCGGTCTCTGGTTTTCTTCTCTGGCAAGGGCCGATCTTGGTAATTCAGCTGATTCTGGGGCCCGCGGCGGTCGCGCTGTTTTCTGTTACGCGGATGATTTTCAACTCGTCCCGTCAGTTGCTGTATGTAACGACGTATGCGATCTCCCAGGAGATTACAATTCTGGTTGGCGGTCGCAACTGGTCAGAACTCCACCGGTTGTATGACGTTTCCGAGAGACTGGTGCTTTTCCTGGTAACCACGATCAGCATCGGCGTGTTGTGTTTCTGCCCTGCTGCCTTTTCACTCTGGCTACACAAGCCATCCATGTACGAGCCCGGTCTGTGCCTGCTGATGGCGATTGTCTCGTCAATGATGGGGATCAAGGACCATAAAATTCAGTTTCAGTGGTCAAGTAATCGGCATCAGCAGCTCGCGGTCATATCGTTGTGCACATATGGGGCGATGTGTGGACTTTCGCTGGTAACAGTGCCGAGGTTTGGAATCACCTCGCTGATGTTGTTATGGTTGATGGCCGAGACCGTGCAGACGGGCTCAATCCTGTACCTGAATACAAAGCTGTTTCCGGACGAGGTTCATCTGTCTGTTGCACCGGTATTTCGTGCGGTTGGGATCCTGGCACTCTGCTTTGTGGCCATTCTCTGGCCCGTCTTTCACAGCAAGAACTGGTCTCTGACGACCAGCGGAGTGGTCGCTCTACTCACGATCTCTGGCACTTCCCTCATTTCTTATTTCGCGTTCGGCCTCCGGGATGTTCAGGCGCGCGTTATGGCCAGATTGCGTCGTAGGTTCACAGCGGCATGACAAACCCGCCGCAACACCGTCATCGAATGAATGCACAGCGCTTTTTTTCAGACGCCTCGCACCGGCAATTTCAATCGACCTCACTTCATCTGCTACGGAGAGACTGACTCAAGCAATGGCAAACAAAGTGGAACGATGGATTCGCAACAGAGCAAGGCACACCATAGACAGTGTTTTCTGCTCGTCTTCCCAGGGCATCAAGCAGATTGGCG
>DATEPN010000314.1:0-12074 GCA_035273225.1 Acidobacteriaceae bacterium
AGATCAGGCTGGCGTCGAGAACACTGCGGAATTCCTCGAGCGAGTAATCCACCAGATTCTTTCTAATGTTGATCCCGGCGTTGTTGATCAGAATCTGCGGAGATCCGAACCGTTCCTGAATCGCCCGCGCGACAGTGGCGACCTCGTCTTCCTTCGTCACGTCAGCAGCAAACGCCTCGGCTGTTCCGCCACTCCGGGCGATCGAGTGCCGCACCGATTCCAGACGTTGTGTGTCACGCGCCACCAGCGCAATCGCCGCTCCTGACTCCGCAAGTGCCGTCGCCATGGCCTGCCCGAGACCGCGGCTTCCGCCGGTGATCACGGCCGTCCGGCCCGTCAGATCGATCTTCATCTTTACTCCTTTTCAAAGCAGGCCATCTGCGCTGATCTCGCGCTGCTGCTTTATTTCCAGTTCGCGCGCCTGCCGCGCGGCGTCCGGATTGAGGGAGAACCAGCAGGCGGCCGACACTGCTGCCGCTGCCGCCATCGTGTCAATGAGAAGATTCCAGTCGCCCGTGCGCTGGAGAATGATGCCGCCCGCGACGGGGGCAGCGAATCCGGCCAGGTTGCCGAGCATGTTCATGGTGGCCGCGACCGTTGCGGTATACGGGCCGCCGATATCGACACACGCGTCCCAGGAAATGGGCATGGTGAGGTCGCTCGAAAAGCTGGCCAACCCCATCACCAGCATCGCGACCACCACGGAGGGGATGTGCGTAATCGCGAGGAGCAGAATGGCCGTTCCCAGGAACCCGCAGACGGCAATCGCCCGGCGCGAAATCCGCACCGGAGCAAGCCCACTGGCCAGCGATCCAAATCCGCCGAAGAGCAGAGGCAGAACAGCAAGCGCGGCCGCATGGGAAGCTGTTTGTCCCCGTCCCTGCTCCAGGTAGGTCGGCAGCCAGGTGATGTAGAAATACCAGACGTACGAAAAGCAGAAATATTGCAGGACCAGCAGCGCCACCTGCCGCGTGAGCAGCACCGACAGCCAGTGGCGCTGTCCCGGCCGATGCGCGGTGAGGACTCGCGACGCTTCCAGCAGTTCCATTTCTGCAGCATTCACAGCACGGTGCCGTGCCGGATCATCCGTGAACCAGAGAAGAAAGACGATGCACCACACCACCCCCAATCCCGCAAAGCTGACGAAAGCCAGCCGCCAGCCAAACAGCGAAATGCACAGCAGTGTGAGAGGCGGAGTTGCCGCGCCGCCCCACCGCGTGAAGGCCCACATCAGCGACTGTGCTCTCACGCGCTCCCGCGCCGGCAGCCACGCGCTCAGCATCCGCGTGAGGTTTGGAAAACAACCCGCCTCCCCGGCCCCGAATAGAAACCGGATCACATACAGCGAGACCACATTCCAGGCCGCACCCGTCAGAGCCGTGAAGGCGGACCAGGCCAAAACGATCTGCGCCAGCACGCGCCGCACGCCAAGCCGGTCGCCCAGCAGTCCCATCGGCAGCTCAAACAGCGCATACGACAACCCGAAGGCTCCAAACACCAGCCCCATCTGACTCTTCGGGATGTGCAGGTCGCGCGCGATCGGACCGGCAGCTTCTGAGATCGCGACTCTCTGCACGTACGACAGGATCGCGAGACTAATGGCGAGCACGACGACGCTGTGCCGCGTACGGCTGGGCTTCATCGGCGCTCCGTCCCTGCGCGTCGTTGTAGCATCGCCGATACTCCCGATGAGCTGGCGACTTCTGCCGCTCACACGCCCTGCGGCGGCAGGGACCAGGCATAGAGGCTGTCGCCCGCTCCGAAAACGATGAATTGCCTTCCGTCGAGAATGTACGTGATGATCCCACCGGATTCCGGCGCGCCGAGTTCGCGATGGCCCAGGATCTGTCCGTTATCCGCGGAGTAGAAAATCATGTTGCCCTGGTCATCACCTGTGATCACCAGATTGCTGGCGGTTGTCAGGATGCTCGGGCCGACTGTGCTCGGAGCGTCTTTCACATTCGGATAGACGTGCTGCCAGACAGTTTTTCCCGTGAGCGGCTCGATTGCCTGCAGGACGCGCTGCGTATGTCCAATCCCGGTTACCGTGCCACCGTACCCCGAGGGATGAGCACTGTCATCAGTCAGGTAATAGATCGCCTTCCCTTCGACCGAATTGACATAGAACAATCCCGTCTCGGGATTGTAGGCCGGTGCTTCCCAGTTCGTTGCATTCACGATGTTGATCGAGCCTCCGACGGAGGGATCCTTGTCCGGAATGGGTATAGGCTCGCCCTGCGGCGACAGGCCGGAGAAATAATCGAGCGGAACATAGGGTTTGGCAACCAGATATTTCCCCGTAACCCGGTCGAGTGTAACGAAGAAACCATTTCTCGCCGCCTGAACGAGTAACTTGCGCGGCTTCCCATTCACGGCCGTATCGACCAGAACAGGAGCGGTCGTGTTATCGAAGTCGTGCGTATCGTGCGGCGAGGTCTGGAAGTACCACTTTAGCTTGCCCGTATCCACGTCCAGAGCAACGATCGATTCGGTCCATAAATTCGCGCCCGGACGGCCTTGCCCCGCAAACACCGGATTCGTGTTCCCGGTAGGCCAGTACAGCAGATTCAGATCCGGATCATACGTTCCGGGCATCCAGGTCATCCCGCCCCCATGACCGGAAGCCGTTTCATTCGGCCAGGTCTTCAGCGCGGGATCTCCCTTCCGCGGGGTCGACCACCAGGTCCACTGTAAATTGCCGGTCGCGGGATCAAAGGAATCGAGGAAGCCCGGCATATCCATCGCATCCCCACCTACACCGACGATGACGTGGTTTTTGACCACGAATGGAGCCGACGTAGAGAAGTACTGCTCACGCGCATCGGCATAATGCCTGCGCCATAACTCCCGTCCGGTATTTGCATCCAGAGCTATCAGCCAGTTATCCGGAGTCTGGAAGTACACGGTCGCCTTCCATAGGCCGACGCCGCGCTGACCAATGAGATGCCCGCCGTGGTCCACCCAGTCGAAGTGCCACAGTTCTTTGCCGGTGCGCGCATCCAGCGCCCACAGATGGTCGGGGATGGTCATGAACAGCACGTCCCCGGCCAGGAGCGGCGTGCATTTGATCACCGGAACCGGAGCGCCGCGCTGCGCTCCAACGCTGCTGATGCGGTAGACCCATTGCAGTGCCAGCTGATTCAGATTGCCGGGACCAATCTGCGTCAGCGTGCTGTAGCGGCGTCCGGTGTAGTCGCCGTTGAACGTAGGCCACGTGGTGACCGGAGCCTTACCGAGATCGTTCGGATTCAACGAGACACGCGGGCCGAGAGGCGCGGCCAGGAGCGCGGCCGCAGCAACCGCGATGCAAGTGGGATGGCTGAGCTTCACCGCAGCGTCTCCAGATAGGCGGTCACATCATGCATCGCGTCATTCGTCAGTGTCATGATCATCGTCTGGTGCGCAGCGAGGGGATCATGCATTTCGACCTGCACCCCGGGAGTACGCTCGATTGTCTTTGTACCGCCTTTCGCGTCCACCAGCGTAATCCGAAAATCGCTGACCTGTGTCACACGTCCTGTGCTCGCAGCGCCACTCGGCAGCGTGACCGACGCAGTGATGGCCAGTGCCGCGTTCCTGGAACGTGCGGGCCAGATCCATTCGCGCTGTAACTGGTCCGGCGAACGAAACCGACTGGCGATATGAGCGAAGCTGGCCGTGGCATGGCAGGAAGTGCAATGCGCCGCTACATAAGCACGCCCCCGCGCCGCATTTCCGACCACAATGTTCAGCACATGATAGGCGCCGCGATTAGCTACTTCTTCAACCTGCAGGTGCACAAACTCAGCGATGTCTTTCAGCTGGTCGTCTGAGATAGTCGCGAACGCCGGCATGCCTTTGTCCGGACGCCCCTTCTTCAAAAAGGGCACCAGATGCTCGCCACGCATATCGTCCAGCACCGCCTCCGACGTGATCAGACTGGGAGCGGTCGCGCCGCGTGCCCGTGGACCATGGCAGAACGCGCAGTTCCGCTGAAAGAGAGGCCTGCCCAGCGCCGCTGCTGCTTTGTCCGGCGGTGGTCCGAGCCCCAGGAAGGCGCGGGTCGACTCGGCACGCTGCCGGGGAGTCATCGCGGACTGCGAGTTTTGCTGCATGCTCGCTGCCGGCTCACCTTCCTGACCTGGGGCAAGGGCGGCGAAGAACAGGATTCCTGCAGCTGCCAGAATGTGTACCGCCCGCCTCCTCATCCCTTTCAGCTTCCCTCCGGTCGATTTACGCAGAACAACGCCGCGCCCGGTCTCCTTCTGCGTCACACCACTCTACTCGATCATCATCGCCGCCCGCATCGCCGCGAGGTGCGCATTCGGATGCAAACGCTGCGACGAACGACGGCCTCTCGCCTGTAAATGGCGGGCGTCGTTCAGAACAATTCCGCCGAGCGTTCGAACCAGGTACAATTCGGCTGGATTTTTGGAATTGCGTCTGAAGGAAAGATTCCTCAGACCCATGGTGCGCATGACGTCCCTTCGTCGGTTGGTTCTCCGAATTGCCCGTCCCCCTCTCCTGCTGGCTGCTGCTGTGCTCATTTTGCCGGTGTCAAACCTGCAGGCGGCGCAAGCCGCCCACGCCGGTCAATTGCGCCCGCCGGCGTACACGCTCTTGCCTCCGGGTGATGGCCGCGCCGTTACGATTCGCGTATGCTCCCGGTGTCACTCGCCGGAGATCTCCGCCAGAAAACACCTCACTCCGCAGGGTTGGTACAACCTCGTGCAGGTGATGTCGGCACGCGGCGCCGCTGCCACCGACAGCGAATTCGACGAGATTGCCACATATCTTGCACGGTCCTTTCCTTCCGGCTCCGTGGCGGACACGCCGCAGCCCTCGCCAGGCAAAGGAGTCAAAGCGCCGCATCCCGCAGCCGCAGCAACTTTTACGAACTCCGTCGCTGAGACCGGTCCCATGGATCGGGAAGGTAACTGGCCGATGACAGGCGGCGACCCGGCCGCAATGCGCTACTCCACACTCGATCAAATTACGCCTGCGAATGTAAGTAAGCTGCACATCGCATGGATCTATCACATGAAGCCGCAGGGGAGTGGCGAGTCCGCTCCCGCCACTTCCGGGTTCACCCGATACCACATGTCAGAGGATCAGCCGCTGGTTATCGGACCGACCATGTATGTGGCCAGCCCCTATAGCGAAATTCTTGCTCTGAATTCCGCGACGGGCAAGCCAATCTGGATCTTCCCCATTCCCGGCGGTGATCAGTGCTCGCTGCGCGGCGTTGCTTACTGGCCAGGAGAGGACAGCTATCAGCCCGCGATCATCTTCGGCACGCGAGGCGGGCGGCTCTACTCGATTAATGCCAGGACGGGCCGTCTTAACTCTTATTTCGGAGTTCACGGCAGCGTGAACCTGAAGACCCCTGCCGTGATGACAACCGGCATGGATCAGCCGTATATCCTGCCCTCCCCTCCGGTGATCTACAAAGACCTGATTATCACCGGCGCCGGCACCGGAGAAGGTCCCGGCGGCCTGCACGGGGGCGTGGGTCCGGCGGGCGACACGCGCGCCTGGGATGCGCGGACGGGAAAATTGGTGTGGACCTTCCACTCGGTACCGAGGCCTGGCGAAGAAGGCCATGATACCTGGGGCGGGGACAGTTGGAAGGACCGCTCCGGCGTCAATGTCTGGGGCGATATGACGGTCGATGCGGCGCGCGGCATCCTCTACATGCCGTTTGGAGCGCCGAATAATGACAGAGTGGGCATCGATCGCCCCGGCAGGAACCTGTTCGGAAGCTCCGTTGTTGCTGTGGACGCCGCAACAGGCAAGCTGCTCTGGTATTTCCAGATCGTGCACCACGACATCTGGGACTATGACGCAGAGGCGCCCCCCACACTCATCAATGTCCGGCATGGCGCGCAGACCATTCCCGCCGTCGTCGTCGTCAATAAGACGGGGCTCATGTTCATTCTGGACCGCGTTACCGGAAAACCTGTCTACCGTGTCACCGAGCGCCCGGTGCCTGCGAGCAATGTACCTGGGGAGCACGCATGGCCGACGCAGCCGTTTCCTGACTTACCGCCTCCGCTCGCCGAAAATACCATTACGGACAGCGAGCTCTATAACGAGACACCGGAACACAGCGCATTCTGTAAGAAATATGTCCACGACAATAACATGCTGCTGGGCGCGGTGCCTTATACTCCACCGCAGTTCAACCGCTACAGCGTTACTCTTCCCGGCACGCAGGGCGGAGTCAATTACTACGGCGGCGCCTTCGATCCGAATACCGGGTTCTATATCGTTAACGTCAACAATCTCGGCCAGCCCATGCGGATCGTTCGCAATCCCGACGGAAGTTACCAGAACTCCGGCCCACTTGCCGGAATCACGCGCTTCTGGGACCCGAGCAATCACTTGCCCTGCACGCCATTGCCCTGGGGACAGTTACTCGCAGTCAACGTCAATACAGGGAAGATCGCCTGGCGCTCAACGCTGGGCATCACGGACATCCTCCCGAAAGGCAAGCAGGACACCGGACGTCCCGGACTGGGCGGCCCCATTGTCACCGCAGGCGGATTGACGTTTATCGGAGCGACGGACGATTCACGCTTCCGCGCCTTCGACACAAGGACCGGAAAGGAGATCTGGACCTTCAAGCTGCCGGCATCTGCCGAAGCGACGCCGATTACTTACACAGATGCGCATGGAAAGCAGTATGTCGCTGTAGTTGCTACAGGCGGTGGACTCATCGGCGCGCCGCTTCTCAGCGATTCCGTCATCGCCTGGACCCTTCCCTAGTCCGATTGCCGCATTTCTTTCCCACCCGCCAGTTACGCCGGTGGTGGACAGCAGGCTCAGACCTCGGAGTTAATCTGCTCGATCAGTTCGTCCGCTGTGGTCGCGGGCGCCAAACACGTCGCGCCGCGGCACACCAGAGCCAGCGGCCTGCTTCGCGCATCTGCCAGTGCAGGCAAATGCGGCAGCGTCTCGGCCAGCACCGGGGGCAGTTGAGCCGCGGTGACCTGCGCCGGCCGCAGCACCACAACGGCTTTATTCACCGCAAACCGCGCTGTGGCGATCGCGGCCAGCCGCTGCGTCGCTTCGCCCTCTCCTACGATCACCACCTGGATCGGCGGCAGCAGCAACCGCTCGAGCGCCAGCGCATAACTGCCCGCATGCAGCCCGTAATGGTGGATCACTCCCGCAAACGATGCCAGGGTCTCTTCTGCCTTGGCTCGGTAGTCTTCCCGACCGCTGAGTGCCTCCAGTCGGAGCAACGCCGCCGCTGCCGTTGAGTTCCCCGCCGGCGTGGGCGAGTCCTGCATCGGCTTGCGCCTGGCCGCGAGGGCTCCCAGCTTCTCGCCGGCATTCTTCTCCGTATCAAAGAACCCGCCTGCCTCCGAATCGTGAAACTTCGCTACCAGCGCCTCACCCAATTGCATCGCCGTCTCGTAATAGCGCACTTCCCCGCTGGCCTGCCAGGCGTCCACGCAGGCATGAATCAGCAGCGCATAGTCATCCAGCACGGCAGCAACCGGTTTTGCCGAACCCGCCAGGTCGGCGTACGCGATCACATGCAGCAGCCCGCTCTGCGGGTTCCATCCCTCCCGCAACACCCGATCCAAACTCCGCAGAGCGAAATCCCTCGGCGGCTCGAGCCCTAACACGCGCGCCGCGTCGAGATACGCCGAGATCGCCATAGCATTCCATCCCGTGTAAATCGTCCGGTCCACAAAGGGCGCTGGCCGCTGCAGGCGTGCCGCATACAGCTTGTGCTTCGCGGCCTCGAGATCTCTCTGGATCTCCTGCTCGCTTCGCCCTACTCGCTCCGCGATTTCCGCGACCGATAAACGCCGGTACAGCACGTTCTTGCTGGGGTTGTGGTGCATGTCGCCGAGTTCGCCGATGTCGTAATACTCCTCGGCGACGCGCAATTCCTCCGGCGAAAGCACTGCCGCCGCTTCGTCCCGCGTCCAGGTGAAGTAATCCCCGTCGTCGTCCAGCGAAATGTCGGCGTCCTGTGACGCATAAAAGCCGCCACGCTGCTGATCCGTGAGCCACTCATTCATCCAGCGGATGATGTCGCGCGCGACCGCAGCAAACTCCGGCTCGACGAAACTCTGGAATGCATGCACGTAGTTCGCCAGCAAGCCTGCGTTGTCGTACAGCATTTTTTCGAAGTGCGGTACGACCCAGCGCTCATCGACGGAGTAACGGTGAAATCCGCCGGCCAACTGATCGTAGACGCCGCCGCGCGCCATCTTCTCCAGCGTCACCAGCGCCGCCTTCCGCGCGCCCTCGTTCCCGGTGCGCGCCGCCACGTCCAGCAGCAGATCCAGCGCCGCGGGATGCGGAAACTTCGGCTGCGATCCAAACCCGCCGTTTCGCGCATCGAACTGCCCCATCGCACTCTGCACCAGCGTGTCGACGATGGCAAAGCTCAGGTTCTCGTCGCGAGCCGAAAACGTCTCCCCATGTTCAATGGCGGCAATCACGCTCGCCGCCGACTCCAGCACCTCCGTCCGCCGCGTCTTCCACGCCTCTGCCAGCGTCAGCAGCACCCGCTCGAATCCCGGACGTCCATACCGGTCCTCACGCGGGAAATAAGTGCCCGCAAAAAAGGGTTTGCCATCCGACGTCAGAATCGCCGTCAATGGCCAGCCTCCCTGGCCGCTGATCGCCTGCACCGCGGCCTGATACCGGGCATCGACGTCCGGTCGCTCGTCGCGATCCACTTTAATCGCTACGAAGTGCTCGTTGATAACCGCCGCAAGCTTTTCCTCCTCGTAGGACTCGCGATCCATGACATGGCACCAGTGGCACCACACCGCGCCGATGTCCAGCAGAATCGGCTTGTCCGTTTGTGCGGCAAGATCGAAGGCAGCCTGTCCCCACTCCTGCCAGTACACGGGCTGATGCATGGCGGAGCGCAGGTAGGATGACGGGGCTCGGTCGAGCACATTCCGCTGGGGCACAACGGTGCGAAGCTCACTCATGTCTTCAGGGTAGTCCCTTTAGTGAGGCAATGCGACCAGCTGCCGCGCCACTTCGACGTACTGATCGATGGCTGCGAACAGCTCTTTTTTAGCCAGCTTTTCATGCGGGGTGTGCGCCACGTGGATGGAACCCGGCCCCATCAGCACCGGCTCACCCCACTGGCTCAGCCACGGAATGTCCGTCGTGAACTTGGCCACCATCGTCGGCAGCCCTTCGACGGCCCGCAACCGCCTGAAAGGGATTTCCAGGGTGAAATCGACCGTCGCGAGCCCTTCGACAGCGCGTTCAATGGCGTGCCGCGTCTCCGCCGACGGACCCACCAGCCGCACCAGCACCTGCGCCTCTGCATGGTCGGCGATGACGTTCGGCGCATGGCCCCCGTGGATGGTCCCGATATTCATCGTGCTCGGCCCCACGTCCTTGGTCTCCGGCAACGGAAGCTCCAGCATCCGCCGCAGCGCCTCCACCATTTTGTGCGTCGCGCTCTCGCCCAGCTCCGGATAGGCCGAATGCGCCATCTTTCCGGTCGTGCGAATCACGGCCCGCAGCGCGCCCTTCGAAGCCAGCGCCACACGGTTATCCGTCGGCTCGCCATTGATGAGGAACCGGCTGCCCCGCGGCTGCAGATTCGCTGCCTTCGCTCCTGCTGAATCGCGCTCCTCGCCGACGACAAACAACAGCCCCGCGTGAAGGTCGCTCTCGCGCAGCCGCTCGGCCGCAGCAATCTGCGCCGCGATAATCCCTTTTGCATCGCACGAGCCGCGCCCGTAGATGAACTCCTCATCTTCGCTCGACGCGATAAACGGCGGCACGGTGTCCATATGCGTGGAAAAAACCACAGCCGGCGCAGAACCCGGCTCGCAGGCATACACGTTGAAGCGTTCGCTCTCCGATCGGCTCTCCCGCGCTTGCTCGACCGGCATCTTCTCCACCGCAAAGCCCCGCTCCTGCAGAAAGCTCGAGAGAAACGCGCCTACCGCGCCCTCGTTGTAGGTGATCGACTCAATATCGACGAGGTGCCGCGTCAGTTGAACCGGGTCGAGGCTCATAGGAAGACCAGAATACCCGACCGCAATCCGTACAATGGAAGCAGATGACGCACGCAGCCTCCGGTTCCGCGTTTGTGCGCAGCGTCGACAATCTGCGCTCCCCCGCAGGCCGCCTCGAGGCGCTGCTGAATGCCGGCCGCGCCGATGCTCCCTATGCGGCGCTCGTCTGCCATCCCCATCCGCTCGGCGGAGGCACGCTCCACAACAAAGTCGTTTATCACGCGATGAAAGCCTTCCAGGCATTCGGCCTTCCCGTACTGCGCTTCAACTTCCGCGGCACCGGCCTGAGCGAAGGCATGCACGACGAAGGTCACGGCGAGCAGGATGACGTCCGCGCAGCGCTCGACTGGCTCGACCGCGAATTCCACCTCCCGATCCTCTTTGCCGGATTCTCCTTCGGAGCCTGGGTGGGCCTCCGCGCCACTTGCGGCGATCCCCGTGTTCCGGCGCTGATCGCTCTGGGCCTGCCGGTCGCCGCCGAGGGCCGCAGCTACAGTTACGAGTTCCTGCACACCTGTTCCAAACCCAAGCTCTTCATCAGCGGCGACCGCGATCAATATGGTTCGCGCGACCAGGTTGAAGCCGCCGTCGCGCTTGCGGGTGATCCGAAGGAACTGCACTGGATCGCCGATGCCGACCACTTTTTTGCCGCTCCCCAACCGCCTGTCGTTGCAGGCGCAAGGCCCGGGAGTAAGCTGGTGGAAGTACAAACCATCATTCGTAACTGGACTATGAAGTGTTTTCCCCGGCTTCGCACCTCATGATGAATCTGGAAGAGCTGCAGGCCAGCTCACGCGATATCTTTACGCACGCACTGAAGGAATGCGACATAGGCCTCGCATTCGATCGTCACCTCCACTTCGAAGGACGCACCCTCGTCCGCCACCCTTCCCCCCGCCTGCCGGAGATTCGCCAGTCTCTCGAAAATTTCAGGGAGTTCTACGTCATCGCGCTCGGCAAAGCGGCGCTTACCATGCTGGACGCGCTGCTCCAGCGCCTGCCGCCCAAGCTGAAGGTGCACGGCGTCTGTTCCGCACCCACCGTTCCGAAAAAGCGCGCCCGCGGCATCCGCTACTTTGCCGGAGGCCATCCCCTGCCCAACGAAGACTCCTTTGCTGCCGCCCGTGCCGCTCTCGCCCTGCTGAAGCACGCGCGCAAGGACACCTTCATCTTCTTCCTCATCAGCGGCGGCGGATCCGCCATGATGGAGTTGCCCCGCGACAAGCGGCTCTCGCTTGATGACACGATTGCGTTTCACGAGACACTGGTCGCGAGCGGCGCAACGATCACCGAGATCAACACCGTCCGCAAATACTTTTCCGCTATCAAAGGTGGGCGCCTCGCCATGGCGGCCCCCGAAGCAGAAAAGCTCTCCCTGCTGCTCGCCGATGTGCCCCTCAAAGACCTGGCGGCAGTCGCCTCATCGCCCACGCTGCCGGACGTCTCCACTCCGGCGCAGTGCGCGGACATCCTGCACCGCTATCACCTGCCGGAAAAATTTCCTCCGGCGGTGCGCGCGTATTTCGCAATGCTCGGCCAGCAACTCGCGCATGTGGCTGCGAACGGCGGGGGCGGCAAGCCCGCACCGAACGCTTTCGAGAACGCGCAGTTCGATACGCTGCTCTCGAATCACGACTTCGTGAACGCGGCCCGCGATTACGCGCAGTCGCTCGGCTACCGCGTTGTCATCGACAATACCTGTGACGACTGGGATTACGCCGAAGCCGCGCAGTATCTGCTGGCTCGCTTCCACGAGCTCCGCCGCGAGACGCCGCGCCTCTGCCTGCTTTCCAGCGGCGAAGTCACGGTCCAGCTCAGCAACCATCCTGGCTGCGGCGGCCGCAATCAGCAGTTCGCCCTGCAAACCGCGCTCGATCTGGCCAACTACCCAAAGGAGCCGCTCACGATCCTCAGCGCCGGCTCCGACGGCATCGACGGTAACAGCCCGGCAGCCGGAGCGGTTGCCGACCCGACCACAATCGGACGGGCACGCGCGTACAACTTCGACCCGGTCACCACGCTCCAGAGGTTCGACGCCTGCACGCTCTTCACCGCGCTCGGTGACACCATCGTGACCGG
>DATEPN010000315.1:0-2346 GCA_035273225.1 Acidobacteriaceae bacterium
CCACGAACCTCCCCGCGAAGCCTTCCTCTCGCCCTCCTCCGGCCCCCGCGGATTCCGATCCGGCGAAACCGCGTAATAGTCGGCCGCAAACCAGTCGCTGCACCACTCATGCACGTTCTCGCACATCTCGAAGAACCCGTACCCATTCGGCTCCGATTGCCCCACCGGTTCCGGCCCGTTCTTCCAGCGCTCCGCATAACCCGGACGCGACGTCGGCGGCTCATTGCCCCACGGGAACAGCATCCCCTCGGCGCCGCCCCGCGCCGCCCCCTCCCACTCAGCTTCTGTCGGAAGCCGATACTGCGAGCCGGTCACCGACGAAAGCCACCCGCAATAGGCCACCGCCTCGAACCACGACACCGCCACCACCGGCTGCTGCGGATGCGAAAAGTCCGGATCGCCCCACTGCGGAGGCGCCGCCGTCCCCGCCGCCTCCAGAAACCGCGCGTACTCCGCCACCGTCACCTGCGTCGCCGCCATCGCGAACGCATCGACCCACACGCGATGCACCGGCCCTTCCACACTCTGCCCAGCGTCCGACCCCATCGAAAACCAGCCAGCGGGAATGGCTATGCAAAACGGCTCAAGCTTCATCATGCGACAGGCAATCTCATGTTACGTCGTCAGCCGATTCGCCGAGATCGGCGAGATCTGCCACACCGACAGCCGCTCGATCGTGCGCGTGCTCCCCGACCACCGCAGGCGAAGGTTGCGCGCCTGGCTCCCTGCCGAATAAAAGCGCTTCGTGTGAGCCGCGCTGTGGTTGACGATAAGTTCGATCACCGAACTGTCCACGTAAATCCTGAGTTCGACGGCGGCTGAATCCGGAACCAGCGGAGTCAGATGATCATCAACACGAATCCTCCCCGGATCGGCCGGGTCGAAGCCAATGCTGAGCCACGCCCCGCTGCCCCCGCTCGTTGCGCCCGCGTCGTCAAGCGAGAGCGCGAATGGCTCTGCACCCAGGCGCAGCGAACAGGAGATCTCCCCGCACGCGGCCTCGATCTTCATGCGCCTGATCTGCTGCGCGCGCTCCTCTTCACCGCCGGCCGTCGCGAGTCTCTGCTCCTCGCCCCGCAGTTGCTCAACTTCCGGAGCCACTTCCATCCTGAGCCGCCCATCGTTCCCCAGCGAGAGCCTGCGCGGCAGCGACATCACACCGGCCCATCCCGCCGCGCGGTACTCTTCCACCGGCCGCGTCTCCTGCACCCACCCCCATACAATGCGGTTGCCGGAACGGTCCACCTGGCTCTTCGCCGCATAGATGCATCCCGTGTCGACCGCCCCGGATTGTTCCGGATGAAACGTCAGGCGATCCCGGTCGAATTTGCCTGCCTTCCAGAGAGACTTCCCCTGGGTCGAATAGATCAGCACATGCCGGTCGCCGAGCGGGAAGAAGTCAGGGCACTCCCACATCTCGCCGGAGTCCACCGGATTCCCGGTACCTTCCCCGGCCGTGTCAGAGATCAGCAGAGGGTGCAGGAATTCCCAGTGACGCAGGTCTCGTGATCGGTACAGCAGCACAGCGCCGCCTCTGCGCCGGACGCCGGATCCAACCGCGAGCAGCCAGTCGCTGCCCTCCTTCCACGGAGACGGGTCGCGAAAGCCGGTGATGGCCAGATCCGCGGGAGGCCCAGCGATGACCGGGTCGGGCACTTTTGTCCATGACCGCAGGTCGGCGCCCGACGAATACGCCAGGCATTGCGATTCGCGAAAGCTGTGAACGTCACCCCGGTTCGTCGCCTCGCGCTCGGGAACCGATCGGACTCCCGTGTAGAGCATCGCGACGCGGCCATCCTCCACCACTGCCGTTCCCGAAAAGCAGCCTGCGGCATCGGGACCACCAGGAGTCGGCGACAGCGCCGCCGGCAGATGCTTCCAGTGCACCATGTCCGGACTGGTCGCGTGTCCCCAGTGCATGTCGCCCCACACCGCTGCGCCGGGGTTGTATTGGTAAAACATGTGGTACTGGCCCTTCCAGTAGATGGGGCCGTTCGGATCGTTCATCCAGTTAGCCGGAGGCAACAGATGGTACTGCGGTCGCCGCGGATCGGCCGCCACTTGCGCCTGCGATACCGCCGCCCAAAGCGCAGAAGCCAACCGGGGACGCCAGATCGTTGCCACCCCCGCCGCTGCCGCTGTTCCCCGCTTCAGAAATGCACGACGCGCAACGATCATGAACTCTCCCTTGAATCGGACCGATCAAGCCACAGCACAGCGACTGCACGCGATGTTGCCGTCGTGACCAACCAACGAGATGCATCTTTCCACAACCGCAGGAGCGCTGACCACCCGGCGTCGTTATCTCGATTTCGCGATCAGGATGCTGCGTCCACGAGGGACCCA
>DATEPN010000316.1:0-29364 GCA_035273225.1 Acidobacteriaceae bacterium
TATTAGTCCTGGAGAGTCTTCAGGTAGGTCGTAAGATTCACGATTCTCTGGTGCTCCACCATCTCCGTGGTCGGACTGCCGCGATCGAGGGACCGCAGTGCAGGACCCCACACCGGCATATCCTTCGAGCCGTGAGCGCTCGTATCGCTTCCGAACTGCAGCACGGCATAGATATGGGCATCGGGGAACTTGCCCCCGTTTTGCTTCGCCATCTGCGTGAGGTCGGTCGCGGCATCTTTCAGGGCCGGGGCCGCCGGTCCGTTCCCTCGGCCGTCCACTCCGTGGCATACCGCGCAATAGGTGTCGTACATCATTTTTCCGGATGCCGGCGAGGTGTGTTGCACCGGCACATTTTTGATTTGTGGCTTCGTTTGGGCGATTGCGAATGCGGCGGTGGCCAGCAGCCCCGCCACGAATGCGACGTGGATTCGATTCGACATATCAGCCCTCCTTTCCGGGTGTTCATCCTCGTCCCAGGAGGGCACAACTGTATGTGATCGCTGGCACAGGGGAGTCTCTTCAGTAACGCCACATCAGTGGGATAAAAACTCGCGGGAGTGCCTGCGGGATGCCGTCCGGAACCGCTGATCTTCGAAGCAGTTGCGGCGCTCAGACGCGGACCGTTCTCCAGCGTCCGCGGCGGAACAGAACGAGGCATCCCACGGCGATGGAGCACTCCGCAATCACCACGGCGAGGAAGGCTCCCTGCTGATGCAAATGCAGCCGCACCGCGAGAACCCAGGCCAGCGGCAGTTCGAGAACCCAGAACCCAAAGAAGTTGACGAAGGTCGGCGTGACCGTATCGCCGGAGCCGTTGAATGCCTGCAGCAGAACCATCACCCAGCCGTAGGCAATATTGCCGCAGCAGAAGGTGCGCAGCGCCACTGCAGCGATGGCTACGACCTGCGGATCGCTGACGAAGATCCGCACGATGGGCGTGGCGAAGGCAAAAAGTACTATGGCCATCACCGCGAGGATCGCCATGCTGTAAATGCCCGTGCGCCACACCGCCTGCTCGGCTCGGTCGGGCCGCGCTGCTCCGAGGTTCTGCCCGACGAGCGTTGCCGCCGCGTTGCTGAGCCCCCAAAGCGGGAGGATGTAGAAAATCACGATGCGGATCGCGACGGTGTATCCGGCAACGGCGGCCGCTCCGAAGAGCGCGACGATGCGCACCAGCCCGATCCAGCTGGCGTTGGCGATGGCGAACTGGAGAATTCCCGTGAACGAAATGCGCAGCAGACGGCCCATCACGGGCAGATGCAGTCGCAAATGGCGCGTCAAGACATGGATTCGTTCCGTGCCGTGCAGCAGGCGCCAGAACTGGTAAAGCACGCCGATGCTGCGGCCGGTAAAGGTCGCGAGCGCCGCGCCGGTGACCCCAAGGCGCGGAAACGGTCCGAGCCCAAAGATGAAGCAAGGATCGAGCACGAGATTGATGACGTTGGAAACCCAGAGCAGGCGCATCGCAATGGCCGCATCGCCGGCACCGCGGAAGATCGCGTTGTTCAGGAACAGCATGATGATCACACCGCCGCCACCGAGGGCGATGCGTGCGTATCCGGAACCGCCGGCAACAATCGCAGGTGTTGCGCCCATCAGTCCCAGCAGACGCGGCGCATAGATGAAGCCAGGGATGCCCAGGGCAACGGAGATCAGCAGGCCGAGCACAATCGCCTGCACGGCGGAGATGGCCGCGTGCTCGGGGTCCTTCTCGCCGATCCTGCGCGCCACCATGGCGGTTGTAGAGAGCGACACGCCCAGGCCAATGGCGAAAATCAGGGCCAGCATGGATTCGGTGAGGCCAATGGTCGCGACGGCATCCGCGCCGAGCCGCCCTACCCAGAACGTGTCGACGAGGGCGAAGAGCGACTCGAGCGCCATCTCCAGCACCATGGGAATGGCCAGCAGCAGAATGGAGCGGTTCAGGTCGCCGACAGTGTAGTCCTGGTGCGTGCCGCGCAGCGCGTCGCGTACGGAGGCCCAGAAGCCCGGCTGGGGCTCGGACTGGACGGGCAGGTTCACGGTTCATCGAGTCTACAGGAACCTCATCTTTGCCCAATCCACAGCATCTCGAGGCGTCAGCACAGTGCGATATGCTTTCCTGCATGCGCACGATCTCCGGCTGCACGGTGCTGGCAGCCTGCCTCTGCTCTGCTGCGCTCGCACATGCCGCGGGTGCCGACCGCTTCCCCTCGAACGAAGATCTTCGCCACGTTCGCTCCATCGCGCAGCCGCGGCTCTCGCCGGACGGCCACAGCGTGCTCGTGCAAATCGCCGATGCGACGGCTGACGGGGGCAAGACCCATATCTGGCTTGTGGATGTGCAGCAGAACACAGCGCGCCAGCTGACGTACTCGCCTGCGAATGACAAACGGGGCGAAAACTCCGCCGAGTGGATGCCGGATGGCAACAGCATCTTGTTTCTCGCGCATCGCGGCGAACACACGCAGCTTTTTCAGTTGCCGATGAACGGCGGCGAGGCGCATGCGTTTGAAGTGAAGATCGTGCCGCCTGTCGATGAATCGAAGGAGCCGAATGCGCTGCCGCCTCCGAAAGCCGGAGCGAAGGCTGCACCGGAGAGCAAGCCGGAGCCGATTGAATGCGACGTGCAGCGTTACTTCATTTCGCCTGACGGGCACTGGATCGGCATACTTGTGCAGGACCCGCAGACGCCAGGCGAAAAAAAGCAGCACGATGACAAAGCCGACGCGGTCTGGGTCGATCACAACCCGCACGCATCGCGGCTGTATCTGCTCGACGCGAAGACGGGGAAGATCACCGCAACGGCAGTTCCTCCCGATGTGCGGCAAGTCTCCTGGACGCATGACGGAAATCGCCTGCTGGCGATTGCGGAGGGCATGAACAACGCAGGCGATGTGGCTCCCGCCGCAAGCGCGTGGATGCTCTCCATTTCTGATCCGGCGCATCCGTCGCAGCTGAAGTCGATACCTGCCACGATCAGCGCAGCAGCCTGGTCACGGGACGGGCAGCGCATCGATTATCTCGCGCAGGCCAGGGCGGACGTGCCTCCCGGCTATGAAGATCTGTACGAATTTACGATCGCGGATTCATCGATCCGCAATCTGAGCGATGGATTTGAGGGCAGCCTGGCGCATGCGGAGCCGATCGCGGAGGCCAATGGGGTCATCGAGCCCGTGGAGCGCGGTACCAAGTCCACATTCATGCGCTTCGGCACGGGTGGTCGCGAGGCGGTACAGGTGCCGACCGCGACTGTAGCGCAGCTGAACACCAACGAGAAGCAGACCGCCTGGGTGTGGCTTGGTTCCAGCGGTGATCAGCCTCCGGCGGTTTACTTCGCGGACCGTCCTGGGGGCGCCGCGCGCACGCTCAAGATGCCGGATCTGCTGCCCTCCGCCTGGACGCATATTGCACCCCAGCAAATCTCGTGGAAAAGCGACAACCTCACCATCGAAGGCCTGCTCTATTTGCCGCCACAGGCCGGAGAGCATAAGGTGCCCCTCATCGTCGACGTGCATGGGGGACCCACGGGAGCCTTTCAGCAAACGTGGGCTGCGTTCCTGGACTTTCTGGTCGGACAGGGATGGGCGGTGCTGCGGACCAATCCGCGCGGCAGCACCGGCTACGGCGCGTCCTTTGCCGCAGCCAACAAGAATGACATGGGTGGGGGGGATTATCGCGACATTATGGCCGGCGTGGATTATGTTCTCGCGCACGATCCGATCGACGCAAACAAACTCGCACTGATGGGCTACAGCTACGGCGGCGAGATGGCCGGCTTCGTGGAGGGCAAGACGGATCGCTTCAAGGCGATCGTGAGCGGAGCACCGGTGATCGACCAGGAGAGCGAGTACGGGACTGAGAACAGTTCCTGGTACGACCGCTGGTTCTACAACGGCCATCCGTGGGAGCACGCGGAGGACGCGTGGCGGCAGAGTCCGCTGGCCGGCGCGGCGCACGCGAAGACGCCGTTCCTGCTGCTGCAGGGCGAGAGCGACCGCACTGATCCGCTGGGCCAGAGCCAGGAGATGTACCGCGCGCTGCGGCAGATGGGCGTTCCGGTCGATCTGGTGGAGTATCCGCGCGAGGACCACGGGCCGCTGGCGATGGGGATCTTCGGTGCGCCCAGCCCGGAGCCGTGGCATGGATTCGACGCACGCCAGCGCATCGTGAATTTTCTGAAGAAGGCTTTCGGGGAGTAAACGGGGCGGCGTTCCTTTGCCCCGCGGGAGCTTCGCAGGTTTTCACAACCTTTCCATCGCATCAGGCGAGGCGTATACTTCGTCCCTCTCCCGCAATCGAAACCTCTCTTCGGAAAGGGGGCAGTTCTATGCCCAGCTATCTTGTGCAGGTGTCCTACACCCCGGAAGCCCTGGCCAAATTGACTGCGAAGCCGCAGGACCGCACCGACGCGGTTCGGAAGGTGGTCGAAAAGCTCGGCGGCACTATTGGACCGCTTTATCTGTCGTTCGGCGATTACGATGTCGTGGGAATCTATGAAATGCCGGACAACGTCAGCGCAGCGGCGTTCGCGTTCGCCATTGCCGCCGGCGGCAGCTGCAGGGCGGTGAAGACTACGCCGCTCATCAGCGCAACAGACGGAATCGCCGCCCTGAAGAAGGCCGGCAGTTCCGGATACAAGCCGATCGGAAAATAGAGGAATGAAGTCGGCGGCTCAGCCGATCAGCGGAGCCGCCACGAACCTCAGGCGTTCTTCGTGCCGGCGCTTTCGAGGCGCGCTTCCGCCTCGGCCACAACTTCGTTCGCGCGGGCGTACTTCACGGGATCCTCGCCGGCTTCGTTCCACAACTGCTGTCCGCGCTGCAACTGCTGTTGCGCGGCAGCAGTGTCGATCTCCTCGGGACGCTGCGCGCTTTCTGCGAGGATCGTCACGCGTTCCGGCAGGACCTCGACGAATCCGCGGGCGACGCTGTATCGCTGATCGCCGCTCTCGCCGCCGTGCAGGCGTACTTCACCGGCGCCCAGCGCGGAGAGCAGCGGCGCGTGTCCGTACAGGACCTCGAAATATCCGTTCTTGCCCGGGACCTCAACCGCATCGACGTTCTGATCGACGAGGATGCGCTCGGGCGTGACGAGCCGGACTCTGAGCTGGTCTGCCATGCTACTTCGTGACCGCCTTCAGCTTCTCGGCCTCTTCCAGCACTTCTTCGATGGTGCCGCGCATGTAGAACGCCTGCTCCGGCACATCGTCGTGCTTGCCTTCGATCACTTCCTTGAAGCTGCGCACCGTGTCCTCGATCTTGCAGTAGCGTCCAGGAATGCCGGTGAACTGCTCGGCCACGTGGAACGGCTGCGAGAGGAACTTCTGCACCTTACGGGCGCGCGAGACGGTAATCTTGTCTTCTTCTGAAAGCTCGTCAATGCCGAGAATCGCGATGATGTCCTGCAGGTCTTTGTAACGCTGCAGAATGCGCTTCACGCCCTGTGCCACGTCATAGTGCTCCTGCCCGACCACGCGCGGCGTGAGGATGCGCGATGTGGACGCCAGCGGATCGACGGCGGGGTAGATGCCCAGTTCCGACAGAGGACGCGAAAGCACCGTGGTCGCATCGAGGTGTGCGAACGTCGTCGCCGGCGCCGGATCGGTAAGGTCGTCGGCGGGCACGTAGACGGCCTGCACCGAGGTGACGGATCCGCGTTTGGTCGAGGTGATGCGCTCCTGCAGTTCGCCCATCTCCGTCGCAAGGTTCGGCTGATATCCCACGGCAGACGGCATGCGGCCCAGCAGCGTTGATACTTCGGAACCCGCCTGGGTGAAGCGGAAGATGTTGTCGATGAAGAGAAGCGTGTCCGCGCCTTCCTCGTCGCGGAAGTACTCAGCGACGGTGAGACCGGTGAGCGCCACGCGCAGGCGTGCACCAGGCGGCTCCGTCATCTGGCCGTAGATGAGCGCGGCCTTCGACTTGTCCGGTTCCTTCAGATTGATGACGCCGGACTCCTGCATTTCTGTCCACAGGTCGTTGCCCTCACGGGTGCGCTCGCCGACGCCGGCAAAGACGGAGAAGCCGCCGTGCTTGGTCGCGACGTTGTTGATCAGCTCCATGATGACGACGGTCTTGCCTACTCCCGCGCCACCGAAGAGGCCGATCTTGCCGCCTTTGAGGAAGGGCTGGATCAGGTCGACGACCTTCACGCCCGTCTCGAACATCTCCTCGCTGGTCGACTGTTCGTCGAAGGCCGGAGCCGGACGATGGATGGGGTTGCGCTGCTTCGCGTTTACGGGCCCCAGCTTATCGACCGGCTCGCCGATCACATTCAGCACGCGGCCCAGGGTGGCGCGGCCGACAGGGACGGAGATCGGCCCACCCTGGTCAATGGCCTTCATGCCACGCACCATGCCTTCGGTCGCTTCCATCGCGACGCAGCGCACGCGGCCCTCGCCAAGATGCTGCTGCACCTCGAGGATCACGTTGATAGGGGATGGAACTGTGAAGCCGTCGCTGACCACGCGCAGCGCCTGGTAAATCGGCGGCATTGTTGCTTCCTCGAACTGCACGTCCACCGCCGGACCCGAAATCTGTACCACTCTGCCGATGTTTTCTGCCATAAATCCCGCTCGTTCTAAATCGCGGCTGCGCCGCTGACAATTTCGATAATTTCTTTAGTGATCGCCGCCTGACGCACGCGGTTCATGGTCAGCGTCAGCGAGTCGATCATGTCCGAAGCGTTGTTCGTCGCCGAATCCATGGCCGTCATGCGAGCAGCGTGTTCCGCGGCGATCGATTCCAGCGTCGCGTGATAGAGCTGCGACGTGACGTAGCGCGGCAGCACGTCGGCGAAAATCTCCTGCGGAGACTGCTCGTAGATGTAGTCCACCTCGGCCGTGCCGAAACGCTTTGCCTCGTCCTCAAACTGCTGCTGCGCGGCTTCGGCTTCGTGCGGATAAAGGCTCACTCCCGCTGAGAGGGCCGCTTCGGCCGCGCGCTCGCGCTCTTCGAGCGTCGGAGCTTCCGCCCGTTCCACCTCGTGCATACTAAGCGACAGGATGGGCAGCACGCGCTCGACGACCACGCGCTGCTGGATAACCGATTTGAATTCGTTGTAGACCAGATAGGCGGCGTCGATTTCCTCGTGCGTGTACCAGCCGACGATTTCTTCCGAGAGCTCGCGGACGGTGTCATAGTTGAGTTTCTCGAGGGCCGTGGCCTGGCCGGCGATCACTTCGATCGCATTCGCGCGCTGCCGCACCGGGCGCTGTTGCTCTTCGGTCGCTTCGCTGAACTGCGCTGCGGGATAGCGGCGGCGGAAAAGGTCGCGTCCCTTGCGGCCGACCGCCTCGATATCGATTTCCTTGTCGTCGTTGTCGCGGATGAAGTTCGCCGTTGCCTTGAAGATGTTCGTATTGAAGGCACCCGCGAATCCCTTATCGCCGGAGACGACAACCAGCAGGATGCGCTTCTCCGGCCGGGTGAGCAGCAGCGGGTGCCGCACTTCTCCGGTCTGCGGATCGATGACCTCCGCGCGCCGCTTGAGTGACTCCAGCACGCTGGCCAGCATGGCCGAGTACGGACGAGCCGATACCGCGCGCTCCTGCGCCCGGCGCAGCTTGGCCGCTGACACCATCTTCATGGCCTTGGTGATCTGCCGCGTGTTGCGCACGCTGCGGATACGCCGCCGTAAATCGAGGACGTTCGCCATGGCTGGTTAGCGCGCCGCCCCCGCAGGCTGCGCCTGCTGTTCCTGTACCCTGGCCTTTTCCTGCTGGTTGAGCGGCTGGACCGAACTCTGCTTCAGCTTCGCCCCTTCGTGCTCCGCGACGAAATTCTGCTTGAACTCCTTCAGCGCGGCATGGATGCGGTTGCGCAGATCGTCGTCGAGCGCCTTTTTCGTGGCAATGTCCTTGAGCAGCTGAGGCTGCGCCGAGTCGAGGTAGGGATACAGTCCGTCCTCGAATGCCCGAATCTGTTCCACCTTTAGGTCGTCGAGGTAGCCTTGCGTTCCGGCGAACAAAATAATCACCTGTTTCTCGGCCGGGAGGGGATGGAACTGCGGCTGCTTCAGCAACTCGGTAAGGCGCGATCCGCGGTTGAGCTGGTTTTGCGTGACCTTGTCCAGATCGCTGCCGAACTGTGCGAAAGCGGCCAGCTCACGGTATTGCGCGAGGTCCAGCTTCAGGGTGGAGCCGACTTGCTTGATGGCCTTGATGGCCGCAGAAAATCCTACACGCGAGACCGAGAGGCCGACGTTCACGGCTGGGCGCACGCCGGAGTTGAACAGGTCCGTCTCGAGAAAAATCTGGCCATCGGTGATGGAGATGACGTTGGTCGGGATATACGCCGAGACGTCGCCCGCCTGGGTTTCAATGATCGGCAGCGCAGTCAGCGATCCGCCGCCGTTTGCGTCGCTCAGCTTCGCGGCGCGCTCCAGCAGACGCGAATGGAGGTAAAAGACGTCACCAGGGTACGCTTCGCGGCCCGGCGGACGGCGCAGCAGCAGCGAGATTTCGCGATACGCGATGGCGTGCTTGGACAGGTCGTCGTAGATCACCAGCGCGTGCTTGCCTTTGTCGCGGAAATACTCGCCGATGGCGCAGGCAGCATACGGAGCCAGATAAAGCATGGGAGCCGGTTCGGAGGCCGATGCGGCAACGATGATGGTGTGGCCCATAGCACCGTATTCGTCGAGCGTCTGCACAACCTGCGCGATGGACGAGCGCTTCTGCCCGATCGCGCAGTAAATGCAGATCAGGTCGTTTTTCTCGTTGTTGATGATGGTGTCGAGCACCACGGCCGTTTTGCCGGTCTGGCGGTCGCCGATGATCAGCTCGCGCTGGCCGCGGCCGATGGGAATCATCGAGTCAATGGCCTTAAGGCCGGTCATCATCGGCTCGCGCACCCCCTGGCGATCGATCACGCCGGGAGCCAGGCGCTCCACCGGGAGCGTGGCCGAGGTCTGGATCGGCCCCTTGTCATCGATCGGCTGACCCAGCGCATTGACGACGCGTCCGATCATTGCTTCGCCGACGGGCACGCTCAAAATCTTGCCCGTGCGCTTCACCTGATCGCCTTCGCGAATCTCGGTGTAGTCGCCGAGGAGCACGCTGCCGACCTGATCCTCTTCGAGGCTCATGGCCAGCCCCGCAATACCGTGCGGGAATTCCAGCAACTCACCGGACATAACCTTGTCCAGGCCGTGCAGGCGCGCAATGCCGTCGCCCAGCGTGATCACGGTTCCCACTTCGTCGACGCGCATCTTCGCGTCGTAATTCGCAATCTGCTCCTTCAGGAGCGCGGTGATTTCGTCTGCTTTGATTTGCGCCATGCTGTCCTAATCCTGATGCTCTCTGATCCTGCTCAACCCGGTTTTGCGGCTCGTTTTACTGTTCAGGCCGACTCCAGCTGTTCCCGCATCCGCTCGAGCCGTCCGCGCACCGAGCCGTCGTACACTGTGCTGCCCACCTGAACGACCGCTCCCCCGATCAACGAAGGATCTTCTGTAAACTGCGCCTCGACCTGGCCACCAGTGAGCGCAGCGATCTGCTGCTGGAGCTGCCGCCGCTCCTGTTCGTCCAGCCTGCGCGCTGACGTGACTTTCGCCTCTGAAATGCCCAGCCGCCGATTGATCTCTCGCCGAAACTCGTTCACGACGTCGTCGAAGCCCGCGATGCGATCATTGCGGATTAGCACGGCGATGAAGTTCCGGGTTTGCTGCGCCATGCGGAGTCTCGCGTTCAGTTTGTCCAGGAACGCCACCTTCTGGTCGACCGGGAACGACGGATCGAGGAAGAACTCGCGCATGGGCCGGCTTTCATGCCAGGCAGCGCCGAAATCCCCAAGCTGCCGCTGCACGTCTTGTGCATTCAGATGCGTCTCGAAAAGCACGTCCGCAAAGGCCTGCGCATAACGGGATGCATAGCTCGCCATTTATGCCTCCCCTCCGCCGGACAGCGTCTTCCCGAACTCCTTCACCAGCGCACGATCAGCGTCGGTCGAAAGCTGAATTTTCCGCAGCGCATGATCGACTGCCAGGTCGGCAGCGAACTTCTTCAATTCGCGCTGTGCAGCGGACTGCGCGGCGGCAATCTCCTGCTCCGCCGAGGCGATGATCCGCTCGCGCTCCGAATTGATAGTGTCGCGAATCCGCTGCTCGTCGCGCACAGAATCGTTTTCGGCCTGCTGCCGAATCGCCTCAATCTCCCCATCGAGCCGGGACAGCCGGGCTTCCACGTCAGCCAGACGCCGATTGGCGTCCTCAGTTGCCGCCTGGGCCAGCGTCAACTCTTTTGCGAGCGTCTCGGACCGGCGGCGGAAGATCTTCGGAAGCACTTTGAAAATGACGACGAAGATGGCGACCAGCAGAACTCCGGAGTTGATGTCCTCAAAAATCTGCGCCATCGTCTCAGTCTTGATCCCGAATCGGTGCGCGAGCGACTGCACCGCGGACGAGTGCCGGTACTCCTCGGTCTCGGCATTGGTATCCGGCGCGTCCATCTTATCTTCGTTGGGCGTGGCGGGTTGCTGGATCTCCGACGACGAGTTAGGGACTTGCGCATGCAGGCGGACGCCCGGCACTCCGGCGAGAAGACCGAGCAGCATCAGGCAGGACAGAATGCGCGAGAACTTCTTCATTGCGCACCCTCCACCGCGGTGCCGGGCAGGATCGCTGTAAGGATCTGGGCGGCCAGTGTGCCCGCTGCGCCCTCAACCTGCTTCTTCGCATCGCGCATTTGTAGTTCGAGCGCCGCCTGCGCCTCATGGACGCGCTGCTGTGCTGTGAGGCGGGCGGCTGCCAGCGCGGATTCCTTCTCGGCATTGGTCTGCTGGATACGCTGCTCACGCTGCCGGAAGATTTCTGCCCGGGCGGCGCGCAAACGGGCCTCGTATTCCTGGGTGCGCGCATCTGCAGCGGCAATAGCCAGCCGCGATTTTTCCATTGCGCCGATCGTCCGTTCGCGCCGCACTGCGCGTGTCCTGACCAGGGGGCGGTAGAGGATGAACCGGTACGCCAGAACCAGAAGAATAAAAAGGACTAACGTCGGAATCGCACCGATCGCAAGGCTCTCGAGTTGACGCAGCAATTCATCCATAGGGTCGGGCCGGCGCAGGCTGTCGGGAAACGAATCAGAAGGGCTTCGCTGGAACCTTAGGTTCTAACAGACGAGAAAAAAGAAAGTCAAATGACGAAAGACACTTAACTCACACAACGCACAACTCGCCCTTTGGTTCGACTGCCGGTTTCATCTCCTGAAAAGCGGAATCGTTGCGGATCGGCCGAAAGTTGCGCACCTGGAGACCAGCGCACTTGACCCGGCGCACCTCCGGCGTACAATAAGAATACCACCTCGACCCGGTTCAGGGTCGGCGAGCCGGATGCCCGGAGTTCCCACCACTCCTCATCCGGCTCGTTTAATTTCCCGCCGCTTTTTTCTTCCGAAATTGCCGATAGCGTCCCAGCAGGGATGCCGGTCCTGCTACGGTCATGCGCACGAGGTTTCCCTCGTAGTTACGCTCCCGGACGACGGCCCCGCCCTCCAGCGCCGCCAGCGCGTCGCCCTCTGACTGCGGGATCTGGAAGTGTTGCTCGACGATCGGATCCTGCATCAGCTCGGTGTCGATCCGCTCCATCAGTGCGTCGATCCCGGTGCCTTCTTTTGCGGAGACCAGGATTGCTGCACCGCCGGAGGTTGTGCGCAGCGCATCGCGATCATCGGGGCTCAGCAGGTCGATCTTGTTCAGCACTTCGAGCCGTGGCTTGTGGAGAACATCCAGCTCTGCCAACACCTTCTCCACTTCAGCCTTGTGCTCGTCGCCCGTTGGGCTGGAGGCGTCCCGCACATGCAGCAGAATCTCTGCTTTACGCACCTCTTCGAGGGTCGCCCGGAACGAGGTCACCAGGGTGTGCGGGAGGTCGCGGATAAATCCGACCGTGTCTGACAACAGCACCTTGCGGCGGCTCGCCAGCTGAATGGCGCTCAGCTTCGGATCCAGCGTGGCAAACATGCGCGCCGACTCCAGTACGCCTTCACGCTTCCCTGTTTTGCGGGCCGCTTCGCCGAACCGCTGTGTGATCGCGTTGAACAGCGTGCTCTTGCCGGCGTTGGTGTATCCCACCAGGGCCACGGTGGGCACGGGAACCGCTTCGCGCCTTTGCCGCTGCTGCGCGCGGGTGCGCCGCACGGCTTCGAGTTCTCTGCGCAGTTGCAGGACGCGGCGCTGAATGCGCCGCCGGTCGGTTTCCAGCTGCGTTTCACCGGGTCCGCGGGTTCCAATGCCGCCGCCCAGCTGCGACATAGCCTTGCCGCGGCCGGTGAGGCGCGGCAGCATGTACTCAAGCTGCGCCAGCTCGACCTGTAACTGGCCCTCGCGCGTTCGTGCGTGGCGCGCGAAGATATCCAGGATGAGTTGCGTGCGATCAATGACGCGACACGGCAACGCGTCTTCGAGATTACGCAGCTGAGTTGCCGAGAGGTCGTGATCGAAGATCACGAGGTCCGCACTCGCGGACGCCGCAACGCCCGCGAGCTCCTCCACCTTCCCGCTTCCCAGCAGAGTCGCAGGATCGGGCTTCGGACGGTGCTGGTCCAGCTCCGCGGCGACCGCAGCTCCCGCGCTGGTTACCAGCTCACGGAATTCCTCCCGCCGCGAATCACGATCATGCACAGAATGGAGCGAAGCCGCACGAGCGGCTCCGCGCGCCTGCGCGGCCGCCGGGGTGAGGGAGCGCTTCTCGCTGGAAAATGCCACTGAGACCAGCAGCGCGCGCTCCTGCGACGAATCCGCTCCGTTGAACGGCATCGATAGGATTGGAGCCGGCTACGAGCCGGTAGCCTCCTGAGCGGCTGGAGCCGGCGTTGCATTCACCGGTCCTGCCTGGGCCGAGTGCGGCGCACGATGCTCACCGTGCAGTACCGAACGCGAACTTACCACCGTCGAGATGGCGTGCTTGAAGATCAACTGCTCCTGGCTGTTGTTTTCCAGCAGCACAGAATACTTATCGAACGAGCGGATCTTCCCCGTGAGCTTCACACCGCTCACGAGATAAATCGTAATGGGGGTCTTATCCTTGCGAACTGTGTTCAGGAACGTATCCTGAATGTTCTGCGCCGGCTTGTTATCCATGAGCCGATCTCCTTTACCTTCAATCAGTCGAACCGTGAAACTGCCAAACTACGGAACACCGGCAGCGAAGTCATACCCTCAACTTCGCCCGGATCAAAACGGTGTGTTCACCACGATACGGGCTTGTGAAGCGTTTGCGCAACAAGGCGCGAATATTTCCTGGCATCCTGCACAGTCGTTTCGCAGACTCACGCCCAGCCGTCCACCATCAGGATGTGGAGAGAGTCCTGCATATTGGATGCGTGGATGGATGGCTTCGACCATGGACCGCAAGTTGCAGAAACTGGAGAAGTTATTCAGTGGCGGTGCTTGTGGCGATTTGCGTGACTCGGCGCGTCAGCTTTGGCCGAAGCGGGCTTTGCGGGGGCATCGCCGATGCGCCGAACGATGACGCCTTCCATATGGAAAGTTTCTGTCACGGTATCGCTTTCCTTCACCCGGCCCGTTTGCGAATCGAGCCCCACAGCGTCGTTGGCCGCCACCCGGAATGAGAAGACCGGCTCCTCCAGCTTCCCAAACATCTGTTTCGACACGGTCACCGGCAGGTAGCCGGCAATGTTCCTCTCCCTGTAAGCCGTTTCGTACCGGTGTTTGCGAACGTTCCAGGTGAACACCCGCACCTGATTGAAGTCGAACGGCAACCCATCTTTCCAGGGCGCCAGCACCGTCACGTACTCCGGAACTTCATTAGCGGGAACATTGGCCTCCGCATCGTGGACCGTTCGCAGCACGTAGGCGCCAATGATCTTCTGTCCTTCACCGAGGCCGGCGATGCCATCCGGAACATCCTCGTCCATCACGCGGCCCCGGACCCAGCCCACATGTCCGCCGCTGTCGCGTATGAGCCAGTAGTCTTCGAGTTCTGGCGGGGGCGGCGTGGCGGGCTTCGGAGGATCGCCCGGTTTGCTGACCGGAACCGGCACCGGCCGATTCGCCTGAGGTTTCGGAACCGAGGCGCGCGCAAGGAGTTGCAGCTTGTCGTCTTCGGGCAGCAGCAGAAAACGGTTCGACTGCCGCCCCGGAGCATCGCGGAGCCAGTACTCATCACGCAGGATGCCTGTAGCCACCACAGGATCATGCTCGTGCTCGTTCTTCAGCTGCTCGAATCCGTCGTAGACGCCCTGGTCAACCACCTGATGTTCTTCGATCCAGCCGATCTCCCCTTTGTCCGTTTTAACCCTCAGGAACCGCTTCCCGTGCTCCAGCACCTCAAGACGCTGCCCGTTCGCGACCTCCGCGACGCGGTTGCTGACGACGGCGACACGGTCGCGCAACGCCACATGTTTCGCCAGCACATATACGTATTCATGGCTAATCCGCGGCTTCAAATGCCCGCAGCCGGTGAGCAGAACGAGCGAGAACAGACCGCCCGCCACGATTCGGCGTAAAGGGAGAGAGGCAGAAGCCATCGGCAGAGAAGAAAACGGAAATTTGATGTTGCGGGTTAAACCAAGGATACAACTGCTGTACCCCGCTTCGGCTTAACCCGCTATCGGATGGAGAAGTTTCGTGGTTACGAAGGGACCGTCAGGCCTGCGGCTTCGGCGTCAGCCGGACAAAGCGCGGCGCCAGCTCTTCCCATTTAGACATCAACCAGAACGCGCGCGTGCTGGCCGTCTTCTCCGCATGGAGTTGCACCAGGCCCAAAATGCTTCCCTTCGCCTCATCGTTCAGCGTGGTGTACGGCTCCGGGGTCAGGAACGCTGGATGGAAGCGCTTCTCGCTCAGGAATCGCCCGTCCTCGTCGAAGACCCACGCTTCGCCGCCGGTCATCCCTGCGCCGAAGTTGGTCCCCGTCGAGCCGAGAACTGCAACCAGCCCTCCGGTCATGTATTCGCAGCCATGGTCGCCTACGCCCTCCACGACGGCCAGCGCTCCGGAGTTGCGAACTGCAAACCGCTCGCCCGCGCACCCGGCCGCGAACAGCGCGCCGCTGGTCGCGCCGTAGAGTGCCACGTTTCCGAGAATGGTGTGCAGTTCCGGCTGCAAGGCAGCACGGCCCTGCCCCCGCAGGATGATCTCCCCTCCGGAGAGGCTCTTCCCGACGAAGTCGTTGGCCAGACCCTTGAGGATCAGCTGCATCCCGGGCACGGCAAATGCCCCGAAGGACTGCCCTGCCTCTCCCGTCAGCCGGAAGGTGAGAGGTGCCTGGGGCGTAACGCCTGCGCACTGCAGCATGGCGAGTTCGCCGGCCAGCCGCGCGCCGAAGGTGCGGTCCTCGTTAGCGATGAGCGCATCCTGGAAGAAGTGCTCGCCGGCCTTGTAAGCCGCGACCGCCGGTTCCACCCAGGCATCGTCAATGGGGGCGTGATCTTCAGGCCGCAGATTCCTGCGCCCCTGCCAGTGGCGAGCGCGGGCGCTTCCGCCGTCTGCTGGAGCGGCCAGCATAGCCTTCAAATCGAGACAGCCGTCGAACCGCACCTGTTCCAGCAGATCCGTCCGGCCAATAGCAGCGTCGAGCGATCGCAGCCCGAGCTCCGCAAGCAGACCCTGTACTTCGTCCGCGAGCCCCTCAAAGAACCGCACGAGATGCTCCGGCTTGCCGCGGAATTTCGCCCGCAATTCCGGGCGCTGGGTCGCGATACCCGTCGGACAGGTATTCAGGTGACACTGCCGCGCCATGTCGCAGCCCAGCGATACCAGCACCGCGGTGCCAAAGGCATACTCGTCGGCGCCGAGCAGAGCGGCGATGACGATGTCGCGCGCTGTTCTCAAACCCCCGTCACAGCGCAGACGCACGCGGCCGCGCAGCCCGTTCCGGATGAGCACCTGCTGCGCCTCGGCCAGCCCGAGTTCCCACGGGTTTCCGGCATACTTGATGCTGGACAGCGGCGAGGCGCCCGTCCCGCCATTGTGTCCGGCGATGACGATGTAGTCGGCATACGCCTTGGCCACGCCCGCTGCTACCGTTCCCACGCCGCATTCCGAGACCAGCTTCACGCCGATGGCTGCTTTAGGGTTGATCCGCCGCAGGTCATGGATGAGCTGCGCCAGGTCCTCGATGGAGTAGATGTCATGGTGGGGCGGCGGGCTGATGAGCTGCACGCCAGGCTGCGCATGACGCAGTCGGGCAATGAGCTCCGTCACCTTGTGGCCGGGAAGCTGCCCGCCTTCGCCAGGTTTTGAGCCCTGCGCGATCTTGATCTCCAGCTCTTCGGCATGCATCAGGTACTCGGCCGTGACGCCGAATCGCGCCGACGCAACCTGCTTCACTTTGTTGTTCAGCAGATGGGAGGGCACCGTTTTGCCAACGAGGGGCAGGTCCACATCCGGCGTGTAGACGGCGGGATCTTCGCCGCCCTCGCCCGTGTTCGATCGGCCGCCGAGCATGTTCATGGCGGCGGTGATGGTCTGGTGCGCCTCCGGGCTCAGCGAGCCGAGTGACATGGCACTGGCGATAAAGCGCTTGTAGAAATTCGACGCGGGCTCAACATGGGTGACCGGCAATGCCTCCGCCGCCGCACGCACATCGAGCAGGTCGCGCAGCACCGCCGGTTCCTTTTCCATGGCCTGTGCACGAAACGCGGCCCATGCTCCTGCCGAATCCGGATTGACTGCAGCTGCGATCTTCGTGGCGCCGGTGATGGACTGCAGCATTTTGACCGTCTGCGGCTGCCATCCGTGCGGCTCCGATTTCTCCGCCTTCCGGAAGCGGATCCACCCCGGATCCGGCAGGTCCTTCGTCGCAGTAATCGTCACCAGCGGCCCCTCGCCGCCGTTCTCCGGTCCGTCGGCGCCAGTGTCGCTGCCGCTGTGCGCGCCCGTCCACAGCTCGCGCAGAATGTTTTCGAGTTCGGGGAACCCTATGCCGCCGATGGGCGCAGGCGTCCCCTCGAAGCAGCGCTGCACCACCTCGTCACTCAGGCCGAGGCAATCGAAGAGGTGGGATCCGCGGTAGCTATCCACGACGGAGATGCCCATCTTCGACATGATCTTCGCGAGGCCGAGATCGAATGCGTGGAGCAGATTCTCTTCGCCGTGTTCCGGATTCAGCTGCTTCGCCGTCTCCAGGGCCAGCCACGGGCACACCGCGCCAGCGCCCATGCCGAGCAGAACGGCGGCGTGATGCAGATCGCGGCAGTCCCCCGCTTCCACAGCCAGGCCGACGCGCACACGCTCCCCGGCGCGGATCAGCGTGTGATGGACCGCGCCCAGCGCCAGCGCCATCGGGATCGGCATGGCGTTCTCGCCACAGGCACGATCGGTCAGGAGCAGAATTGCCGCCCCGCCGCGAACCAATTCCACGGCCTTCGAGCACAGGTCGTCAATCGCTGTTACCAGGTTGCAGGCCGGATGGAAGATGCAGTCCAGCACTGCCAACGGCAGTTCACTCGCCAGATGATGCTGCCGCGTCTTGAGTGACTCGATCTGGCCCAGCGAAAGGAGCGGCGAGCTGAGCGAAAGACCAGGCAGCCGCTCGCGGCTGTGCAGGATGTGGGGCCACGGACCCAGCCTCGTATGCAACTGGATAACGCAGGCCTCGCGCAGCGAATCGATAGGAGGGTTGGTCACCTGCGCGAATCGCTGCCGGAAGAAGCCATACACGGGCCGCGGCGTGCGCGCCAGCGGAGCAATCGGCGTATCGTCGCCCATGGACCAGACAGCATCCTTGCCGTCTGTTGCCATGGGCTTCAGGATCATATTGACGTCTTCTTTGGTATATCCGAAGCCAAGATGCAGCCGATTGAGGTCCGCCTGCTCCAGCGGCGTGACCGGCGTCTGCGGATCAAGTGTTGCGTTCTCCAGCAGCTTTTCGTAATCGGGAGCCGACGCGTCGAAATGCTTCTGCAAATCGTCGTCTTCGTAGAAGACGTGCCGCTCCAGATCGGCCAGCAGCATCTGGCCTGGGCCAAGGCGTCCGCTGTGGACGATCGTCTCGGGGTCGAGATCCACCAGGCCCGCTTCTGATCCGGCGACGACCAGGTGATCTTCTGTCACGAAAAATCGGCAGGGCCGCAGGCCATTGCGGTCCAGAGCCGCACCGATCAGGTGCCCATCGGTAAACGCCAGCGCCGCAGGACCATCCCACGGCTCGATGCAGTCGCCGTGATAGGCGAGGAAAGCCGAGTGGCGTCCCGCGCCCGCGGGCGGCATAACCATCCGCACCGCCTCGGCGACCGTGCGTCCGTTGCGACACAGCAGTTCAATCACTTCATCGAGGCTGGTCGAATCCGACCCGCTCGGAGTGTAGACCGGCTGCAATTCGGCGGGTAGCGTGGCCGCGCGAGCGGTCAGCCGCGCGCGATTGCCCCAGATGGTATTGATCTCGCCGTTGTGCCCCAGCACACGGAACGGCTGCGCGCGATCCCAGGAAGGGGCAACGTTCGTCGCATAACGCTGGTGGAAGAGCGCAAAAGCGGTGATATAACGCGGATCTGCGAGATCCGGATAGAACTCCGGCAGCAGCCGTGCCGAACACATCGCCTTATAAACAATGCCCGAAGAAGAAAGAGAGCAGACGTAGCCTTCCGTCTCGGCGCGCTCGAACTGCTTGCGTGCGAGATACAGGCGACGATCCAGGTCGGCATAATTTGCCGGCGCGGCCGTCAGCAGGATCTGCCGGATCACCGGCAGGGTGGACAGAGCAATTTCGCCAAGGATTTCGGGACGCGTCGGAACCGTACGCCAGCCAACGATGGAGAAGTTCTGCGCCGTGACAGCCGCCTCCAGTTCACGAACCGCATTCGCGGCCGCAACTTCATCGGCAGGCAGAAAAACCATGCCCACCGCAAATGGCTGTCCGGGGAACAGCCTGAGGCTGGTCGAAGCCAGCAGCAGGTCGCGCGGAATGGACGTATGTATGCCGATGCCGTCGCTCGATTTGCCATCCGCGGCCACAGCACCGCGGTGCGCCAGACGCGACAAAGCGGTCAGCGCCTTCGTCAAAATGTCATGCGTCGGCTGATTTTCAAGGGTAGCGACGAAGCCAACACCGCACGATTCATGGTCAAAGCGCGTATCGACCAGGGTGGGGCGGGAGCCGCCGGTCGACACGGCCGGTTCAGCACTAATTCTCGTTCCCATATCCAACTATAACGGGGTTCCTTTTCTCGCAAAAAGCTAAATCGCGAATTTTGCGGGATTTTTTTGCGCTTTCGGCGCGGAGCTGTGAAAAAGCCGGCAAAAATCAGGGAAAAGTGCCTCTTGAATATTTATACATCAACCCTGTATCTTTATACAAAGAGGCGCGGTGGCCGTCGCTGGCGGCTGACCGCGATTTTTTCTGTGAGCAAACACGAACGGCACAGCACGATCCGGCAGCTCTTGGCGGCCGAGCCCATCACCAGCCAGGACGAACTGCGACGCAAGCTGGTCCGGCGCGGCTTCCACGTGACCCAGGCGACGCTCTCGCGCGACATTCACGAACTGCGTATCTACAAAGGCCCGAGCGGCTATGCGCTGCCGAACGGGAACGGCAATGGGCATGGCCACATCGCCGTGGTTGAAGAAGAGCCTTCGGTCGACGAAGTGCTGTCGAGCTTCGGTCTCAGCGTCCGGCAAGCGCAAAACCAGCTGGTGCTGCGGACCACCGGGGGCGCCGCGCAGCCAGTCGCACTGGCAATCGACCACGAGGAGTGGAGCGAAGTCGTGGGGACGCTCGCCGGTGACGATACGATCCTCATTATTTGCCCGGATCAGCGACGAGCCTCGGCATTGCGCGAGAAGCTCGAGCGCATGATCGGGTAGCAAGGCTCGCGACCGCGACAATTTAGGAATTGCGCGGAACACTTTTTATTGCAGGACTGAGGAAGATGGAGACAGGGACGCAAACGGCAGTTTTGGGTGTGAGCGGTTACGCAGGCATGGAGCTGGCACGGATTCTGCTGCGCCATCCGGGACTCGCCGGACACACACCGGTATTTCTCGGCCGCGCCGAATCTGCGTCGGAGCCGCTCGCCGCTGTGCATCCGCAGCTGATGGACAACAATGGAACCGGCCCCAACGGACTAACGATCGAGCCGTTCTCCTGGGACCTGCTTCGGTCCCGCGGCGTTCAGGTCCTGTTCCTCGCAACGCCGCACGAGCAGTCGCGCGAACTGGTGCCGCAGGCGCTCGAGCGCGGCATCCGCGTCATTGACCTGAGCGGCGCCTGGCGTCTCACAGAAACAGCACATCGCGCGGTTTATCAGTTTTCCGACGAGGGATCCTCCGTCGCTACTGCGATCCAGGCCCAAGCCGTCTACGGAATGCCGGAACTGCATCGCGACGCGATTCCGAGTGCGAGGCTCATCGCGAACCCCGGCTGCTACGCCACCTCAGTCATCTTGCCGCTGAAGCCGCTCATCTCCGCCGGCTGGATCGATACGGGGCGGGGCATCGTCTGCGACTGTAAGTCTGGCGTCTCCGGTGCGGGTAAAGCGCCCACGGCGAAGACCCACTTTATGCACGCAGCGGACAATCTGTCCGCCTACGGAGTCTTCTCGCACCGGCACACCGGCGAACTGCTCGAGCAGTTGGGCCTGGCCGCAGACGAAATCGTCTTCACGCCGCACCTGCTGCCGATTCCGCGCGGCATTCTCGCGACGATTTATGTGTGGTTCACCGAACCACGCAAGTCTGCCGATGTGGAAGCGGTCTATCGCAAATTCTTCGCCGAGTGCCCGCTAATGCGCGTCTTCCCTGCCGGCCATCTGCCGCAGATTCAGTATTCCGTCCACACGAATTACTGCGACATCGGCTTCCAGGTCTCTGCGGACGGGCGACGATGCGTGATCGTCTCCTGCCTCGACAACCTGCTCAAGGGCGCTGCTGGACAGGCGGTGCAGAATCTTAACCTGATGTGTGGTTTCAAGGAAGCAGAAGGGCTCGCATGAGATATGTCGTCAAACTCGGGGGCGCCACGCTGGAGAATCCCGATCTCCTGCACCAGTGCGCTAACGCGATCGCCGAACTCGTCAAGGATGGCAACCAGGTCGCGCTGGTTCACGGAGGCGGCGTGCAGCTAACGCGCACGCTGAAGCAACTGGGCAAGCAGAGCCAGTTCGTCTCCGGCCTGCGCGTAACCGATGCCGAGACGCGTGACACCGCGCTCATGGTTCTCGGCGGCGGCGTGAACAAAGCGCTGGTCGCAGCGCTCGGGTCGCACGGGCAGCCCGCCGTTGGACTCTCCGGCGGCGACGGCCTCGTCTTCCGCGCGCGCAAGAAGCAGACCGCTCCCGACCTCGGCTACGTCGGCGAAATCGCGGCAGCCGATCCGCGCTGGCTCGAAACGATCTGGAAGATGGGCGCTGTCCCGGTGATTTCATCGATCGCACTCGGTTTCGACGGCGAATATTACAACATCAATGCGGACGAGATGGCTGCTGCCTGCGCCTCGGCCTGCAAGGCAGACGCCCTGGTCTTCCTCACCGACGTACCGGGCGTGCTCGGCGCAGACGGCAGCGTGATGCGCTGGCTTTCGATCGACCAGATCGCTGCCCTCACACGCGACGCTGTTATCAGCGGTGGCATGCTGCCCAAACTCAGCGCGTGCCGCGAAGCTCTGCTCAATGGCGTGAAGCGCGTACGGATCCTGCCCGCGAATGTGGCCGAGGTACTGCCCGATCTTTGCAGCAGTCGGATCACACACGGGACGGAGGTCATGGTCGCATGAGCAACGCTGTGCTCGCTTCCGAGCACCCAACTGAGAAAACCATGTCAAAACTCGATGAACTGAAGGCCGCCGAGGCCAAACTGCTGCTCGGCACGTACGAGCGGAATCCGCTGTTGTTTGTTCGCGGTGAAGGTGTGCACCTCATCGACGAAAGCGGCGAACGCTACCTCGACCTGCTGAGCGGCATCGGCGTCAACGCGCTCGGTTATGCGCATCCGGCGATCGAGTCGGCCATTGCGGAGCAAAGCCAAAGGCTGATCCACACCTCAAACCTTTACTTTCATGAGGGTCAGGCAGCGGTGGCGCTGCGACTAACGGAAGCTACCGGGATGGACCGCGTCTTCTTCGCGAACAGCGGAGCCGAGGCGAACGAAGCTGCCCTGAAGCTGGCCCGCGCCTATGCAAAATTGCGCCGCAGCGAAGGCGACCACCTCGGAGCGAAGTTCCTCGCGCTCGAGCATAGCTTCCACGGCCGCACCATGGGTTCGGTCGCCGCCACCTGGAAGGAGAAGTATCGCGAGCCCTTCGGCCCGGTCATGCCCGGTGTCGAGTTCGTAAAGTTCAACGACATTGCAGACCTGAAGGCGAAGTTTTCGGACGATGTCTGCGCGATTCTGATTGAGCCGATCCAGGGTGAGGGCGGCGTCCGTCCCATCTCGCGCGAATTCTTCGAGGCCGCACGCGAGATGACCCGCTCCACCGGCGCTCTTCTTATTGCCGACGAAATTCAGTGCGGATTCGGCCGCACCGGAAAGTGGTGTGCGTATCAGCATTACGGAATCCAGCCGGACGTGGTGACGCTCGCGAAGCCGCTGGCTGGCGGCATTCCCATGGGCGTGATGCTCTGCACGGAAGAGGCCGCTCGCGCCATCCACGCCGGAATGCACGGCACCACCTTCGGCGGGGGACCGCTGGCCTGCGCCGTCGCTCTTGCCGTCATCTCCACCATCGAGCGCGAGCACCTGCTCGACCACGTTGCCGAAGTGGGCGCGTACTTCCACGAGAACCTCCGTGCTCTCGCGCAGAAGCACTCTGCCGCCGTCGAGGACCGCGGCATCGGCCTGATCCTCGCCCTCGAACTTGAGTCCGCGGATCTCGCGAAGCTGGTCGTCGCCGAAATGATGAAGCGCCACATCCTCATCAACCGTACCGACGAAACCGTCCTGCGCTTTCTGCCGCCGTACATCCTGCAGAAGCAGCACGTCGATGAAGCGATCGCCGCCCTCGACGCAATCCTGAGCGAGCAACCGGCCACAACAGCAGCTGCCGCTCCGTCCAAAGGAGGACAAAACGTTGGCGAGTAAGCCCGCACTCCTTCAGGAAGTCGAACCTGGCATCCCGCACGAGTCGCTTGCGGGGCGCGACCTGTGTTCTGTCGGAGACCTTACCAGCAACGAGTTGGAGGCGATCCTCTCGCTCGCGCACGACCTGAAGCGCAACCCGGCGAACTATCGCTGGGCGCTGGACGCGAAGCAGATGGTTATGTTCTTTGAGAAGGCCTCGCTGCGGACCCGTCTGACCTTCGAGACGGCCATAAACACTCTGGGCGGCGCGGCAGTTTTCGTTGATCAGACGCAATCGCCCCTGGGCGAGCGTGAGTCTATTGCCGACATCGCGCGCAACGTTGAGCGCTGGGTCGCGATCATTGTGTTGCGCACGTATGCGCACGAAACCATTACTGAAATGGCGCAGTATGCCAGCGTGCCGGTGATCAACGCGCTCAGCGATTTGGAGCATCCGTGTCAGGCCATCGCCGACTTTATGACGCTGGAAGAGCGGTTCGGGAACCTGCGCGGCTTTAACTTCACCTACGTCGGCGACGGCAACAACGTCTGCCACTCGCTCATGCTGACAGCCGCGCTGCTGGGCGCGCATTGCACGGTCGGCACGCCGAAGAACTACGCGCCGAAGGCCGACATCGTCGCGCAAGCCCGCGCCATCGCCAACATCACCGGATCGCATGTCACTCTGGTCAACGATCCCATCGCCGCGGTCAAAGACGCAGACGCGATCTACACCGACGTGTGCACCAGCATGGGCTTTGAGCACGAAGCGACGAAGCGCGCGCCCATCTTCAAGCCCTATCAAGTCAACGAGACGCTGATGGCGCAGGCCGCGCCGACAGCTGTGTTCATGCACTGCCTGCCAGCGCACCGCAATGCCGAGGTCACCGACGCGGTGCTCGACGGGCCGCAGTCCGTCGTCTTCGATCAGGCGGAAAACCGCATGCACGCGCAGAAAGCTCTGCTGCTGATGCTGCTCGGCAAAGGGATGAAATGTCAGTAATTCTCGAACATCTGCCGGTCGGCGAAAAAGTAGGCATTGCATTCTCCGGAGGCCTTGACACCAGCGCCGCCCTGCACTGGATGAAGCAGAAGGGTGCGCTGCCCTACGCCTACACGGCGAATCTCGGCCAGCCGGACGAAAGCGACTACGACGCCATCCCGCGCAAGGCGCTCGAATATGGCGCAGAAAATGCCCGTCTGATCGACTGCCGCGGGCCGCTCGTGCGCGAAGGCATCGCAGCCCTGCAGTCCGGCGCCTTTCACATCTCGACCGCCGGCGTCACCTACTTCAACACCACGCCCATCGGACGCGCCGTCACCGGCACGATGCTGGTCACCGCCATGAAGGAGGACGGCGTCAACATCTGGGGAGACGGCTCCACCTTCAAGGGCAACGACATCGAGCGCTTCTACCGCTACGGGTTGCTGGTCAATGCCAGCCTGAAGGTCTACAAGCCCTGGCTCGACCCGGCATTCATCGACGAGCTCGGCGGCCGCGCCGAAATGTCGGCCTTCATGCAGCGCTCCGGCTTCGCCTACAAGATGTCGGCCGAGAAGGCCTACTCCACGGACTCCAACATTCTCGGCGCCACCCACGAAGCCAAGGACCTCGAGCATCTCTCGACCAGCATCCGGATCGTCGATCCCATCATGGGCGTCGCTTTCTGGCGCGACGACATCGATGTCCGTCGCGAAGAAGTAACCGTCCGTTTCGAGCAAGGCTATCCCGTCGGCCTCAATGGCACGGAGTTCCCCGATCCAGTCGAACTGCTGCTCGAAGCCAACCGCATCGGCGGCCGCCACGGCCTCGGTATGTCCGACCAGATCGAGAACCGCATCATCGAGGCGAAGAGTCGGGGCATCTACGAAGCGCCCGGCCTGGCGCTGCTCTTCATCGCGTATGAACGTCTCATCACCGGCATTCACAATGAAGACACGATCGAGCAGTACCGCGAAAACGGCCGCAAACTCGGCCGCCTCCTCTATCAGGGACGTTGGTTCGATCCCCAGGCCATCATGTTGCGCGAGTCGGCACAGCGCTGGGTCGCGCGCCCCGTTACCGGCCAGGTCACGCTGGAGCTGCGCCGTGGCAACGACTACTCGATCCTCAACACCGAGTCGCCCAATCTCACCTTTCACCCCGAACGCCTCAGCATGGAGAAGACCGACTCCGCCTTCTCCCCGCGCGATCGCATCGGGCAGCTCACCATGCGCAACCTCGACATCACCGACACTCGCGCCAAGCTGATCACCTACGCCGAAAGCGGGCTCATCATCCTGAGCAAAGGCTCGGAGATGCCGCAGCTCAACAACGGGACCACGAAAGGCGAGTAAATCTCCATGACCGAACAATCCGCCAAAATGTGGTCCGGCCGTTTCCGCGAACCGCTCGATGCGCAATTCGAATCCTGGCAGCGGTCATTCCCGTTCGACTGGCGACTGCTGCCGCAGGAGATTGCAGCGAGCAAAGCCCATGCCCGCGCCCTTGCTGCCGCCGGCGTTCTGACCGCCGCCGAGCTCGAAACAACACTGAGCGGCCTCGATTGCGTTCTTGTACGCGTCGCGGGCCCTGACACAGCGCAAATGACACCCGTGGCTGCAGCGGTCGCCAACTCGCCGGCCGAAGATATTCATCATTTCGTTGAATTGGAACTCACGAAGGAAATTGGCGCCCTGGGTCTGAAGCTCCACACCGGCCGCAGCCGCAATGAGCAGATCGCCACGGATCTGCGGCTGTTCGTTCGCGAGACTATCGACGGATCAATCGCGCAGCTTGTCTCGTGGGCATCTGCCTTGCTGGAACAGGCCGACGAAGCCGAAGCCGTCGCCATGCCCGCCTACACGCACCTGCAGCGGGCTGAGCCGGTCCTCTTGGCGCATTGGCTGCTCGCCTATGTCGAAATGATCCTCCGCGACATCTCGCGGTTCGAGGATTGCCGCGCCCGTCTTAATTTTTGCCCGCTCGGTTCCGGAGCCGTCGCCGGAGCCACGCTGGCGCTGGACAGAAGCATCGCTGCGCAGCAGTTGAAATTCACCGCGCCGACGGCGAACAGCATAGACGCGACCAGCGATCGGGACTTCACCCTCGAATTTGCGCAGGCTGCGGCCACGCTCGGTCTGCACATCTCACGCTTCGCTGAAGAGATCACGGTCTACTCTACGGCCGAGTTCGGCTTTGTCGACTTGCCCGAAGCGTTCTCGACCGGCTCGAGCGCGATGCCGCAGAAAAAGAACCCTGACCTGTCGGAACTCCTGCGCGGCAAGAGCGGGCGCCTGATTGGCGCTGCTACGACACTGGCCACGCTGATCAAGGGCCTGCCGCTTGCCTACAATAAAGATTTGCAGGAGACTCAGGAGCCCGTGTTCGAGATTGCCGACACATTGCGACGCATGCTCGCGCTGCTGCCCAGCTTTACCGCCGCTGTTCACTTCCGGCACGATCGGATGCTGGATGCAGCGCAGGCTGGCTTTCTCAATGCCATGGCCGCCGCTACGTACCTCGTCCACAAGGGTCTGCCGTTTCGCAAGGCCCACGAAAAGATCGGTAATGCTGTCCGCTACTGTCTCGATAAAGGCTGCGAGCTCGGCGATCTGACGTTGTACGAACTGCACCAGTTCGGCGAGGAATTCGAGGAGGACTTCTTTGCGGCCGTCACGCTGCAGGCCACGCTCGATTGCCACGACGTGATTGGCGGCACCGCGCGGGCACGTGTCCGCCAGGCTGTCGAATCCACTGGAGCCCGCATTCGGGCGCTGGCGCAACGGTATGGCCTGGACAAGGAGACCGCTCATGCTGGTGCGTAAGGCGCGTCTCCAGGACGCCACGCACATCTACGAACTGGTCAACAGCCTGTCGCACGACGGGACGCTGCTGCGTCGCGCTTTTGCGGAAATATGCGAGAACATTCGCGACTTCACGGTCGCCGAATCGGAGGGCGGCATTTTCCTCGGCTGCGGCGCTCTGCATCTCTACGGTCCGCATCTCGCGGAGGTACGCTCTATTGTGGTCCGTCCGGAGGCGAAGAGCCATGGCGTTGGTGGTGAGATTCTAAAAGCCCTGCTGGCCGAAGCTGAGCAGCACGGCGTCGGATGCGTGTGCCTGTTCACGCGCATCCCGGATTATTTCTTTCGCTACGGATTTCGCGAGGTGGAGGAGCGGACGGCACTCCCGGACAAAATCTTTAAGGATTGCCAAAACTGCCCGCGCCTCTACAAGTGCGACGAGGTGGCTATGGCTCGCGGCCAGGTGCCGAAGGTCTCGATCCTCGGTCCGCGCATCGAAGCGGAACAGCTGGTCCGGCTCACGACCTAGAGCCGGTCAGCTCTCCCGATCGGGCTTCCAGACGTAGGAATCCGGCTGCGGCAGCCCGATGTGCGCGAACACGCGATCAACGAACTGCTTCGCCATCGCATCCGAATCGATCGGCTTGTTGTAGAACGTGGGCATCACAGGAAAAATCGTGGCGCCGGCGTCCGCGGCCAGCCCCATGTTGCGGATGTGAATCTTGTTGAACGGCGTCTCACGCAGGCAAAGAATCAGCGGCCGCCGCTCCTTCAGGCAGACGTCGGCGGCGCGCTCGATCAGGTTTTCCGCCATACCATTCGCTATTCCCGCAAGCGTGCCCATGCTGCACGGCAGGACGATCATGCCGTTCGATGGGTAGCTCCCGCTGGCAATCGCCGCGCCCACATCGTTCTCGCTGTGCTGCGTGATTTTCGCAACGCGTCCGCCGAGTAGCTTCTCGGTTAGCTCATTCCGCCCGGAGATTCCCAGTTCCTCAGCCAGCACCCGCAGTGCATTTTCTGACGGGATAAAGTGCGCACGGCTCACGCGCTCGTCCGCCTCGAGCACCTGCAGGAGGCGGCGTGTAAATACGGCGCCGCTGGCGCCGGTCATTGCGACGGTCAGGTTCCAGCGCCCCGCGTCCGGCTTGCTCATGCCCCGTACTCGCGGCCCTCGTCGCCGCCCAGCACCCGCGTGAAGATTGAGTCCACATTGCCAAGCTGGCGGTTCAGATCGAAGGTCCGCTGCAGTTGTTCCGGCTTGAGTCGGGACGTGATCTCCTTGTCGCGCCGCACCAGATCGTGGAAGACGAGATCGTTCTGCCAGGCATTCATCGCGTGTTTCTGCACCAGGCGATACGCATCCTCGCGCAGCATGCCCGCCTCAGCGAGGTCGAGCAGCAACTGCCCGCTGAAGATCAGTCCACCGGTGCTTTCGAGGTTCTTCCGCATCCGCTCGGGATAAACCACCAGCTTCTCAATCAGGTCCGCTGTCTTTGTCAGCAGATAATCCGCGAGAATCGTCGAATCCGGCAGGATGACGCGCTCCACCGATGAGTGCGAGATGTCGCGTTCGTGCCACAGCGCCACGTTTTCCAGGGCTGCCTGCGCGTTCGACCGAACCACACGGGCCAGACCGCAGATCTGCTCCGCTGTAATCGGATTCCGCTTGTGCGGCATCGCCGACGAGCCCTTCTGCTTCTCCGAAAAGAACTCCTCGGCCTCGCGGACCTCGGTGCGCTGCAAATGACGAACCTCGGTGGCGATCTTGTCCAGTGTCGCCGTCAGCACCGCCAGGGTCGCAACGTAATGCGCGTGCCGGTCCCGCTGGATCACCTGGGTGGCCACCGGAGCAGCCGTCAGCCCCAGCTTCGCGCAGATGCGCTCTTCCTGGTGTGGCCCGATGTGCCCGAAGGCGCCGACCGCACCGGACAGTTTGCCCACGCGCATCTGCTCGGCGGCCGCGGCAAACCGCTCCTGGTTGCGCCGCATCTCGGCGTACCAGTTCAGGAGCACGAGTCCGAAGGTCGTCGGCTCTGCATGCATCCCGTGCGTACGTCCCACGATCGGCGTCTTCCTGAACTCCAGCGCCCGCGTCTTCAGCACGGCAAGCAGTCGCTCGATGTCGTCGCGCAGGATCGCCGAAGCATCCCGGATTTGCAGCGCCTGCGCCGTATCGACTACGTCGTTCGAGGTCAGTCCATAATGCAGCCAGCGCGATTCCGGCCCGATCTTTTCCGCGACTGCCGTCGTGAAGGCAATGACGTCGTGCTTCACCTCTGCTTCAATCTGACGGATGCGTTCGACGTCAATGGCGCCGCGTGCGCGAATCGCCTGAGCGGCCTCTTTGGGCACAATGCCGTCCTCAGCCAGCACCTCGCTGGCCGTTGCTTCCACCTCGAGCCAGGCGCGGTACTTTGCCTCGTCGGTCCAGATGCTGCCCATCACGGCCCGTGTATAACGCGGGATCAATGCAGAATTCCTCCAAAGGACTGAAGAACTCCTCATTCTAAACGTCGCGAAACGTCCGTCGCTTCCGCAGGCCGAGGCAGCCCCGCACGTCCCTCGCCGCGTCCACACAAACACGTGCCCCGCAGTCGGGTGCAAGGCTCGCCTCAAGGCAGTAAAGTTACAGATCAACGAC
>DATEPN010000317.1:0-5799 GCA_035273225.1 Acidobacteriaceae bacterium
CCCGCAGCGTCTCCGCCGGTGGACACGATGGTGATCTTGTCCACCTTCGACAGCGGCTCGCTCATGGCGCGTACCACATCGGGCATGTTGGAGATGAGGCGATCGACGACGGCGGCCTGCGTCCACTCCTGGTAGGCCTCCGCCTTCACGTTCATCGCCTTCGCTTCCGCCTCGCCCTTCTGGAAGATGACGGCCGCTTCGGCTTCACCCTGGGTACGGATGGCCGACGCGCGGCCTTCGGCTTCCATGGTGAGGCGTGCCTTTTCCGCGGCGGCCAGGGCCTCGATGCGCTGGCGGTTGATCTCCGCCTCTTTCAGCACGGTCGCGATCAGTTCCTTCTCGTGGCGCTGGATCTCGGCTTCCTGCACCTTGATCTGCTGCTCTTTCTCGATCTGCTGCACCTTCACCTGTTCCGCGATCACCTGCTGCTGGGTGATGTTGGTCTGCAGTTCGTAGGACTTGTCCGCCTGCGCCTGCTGGCGGCGGCTCTGTTCCGCAAACTGCGCTTTCTGAATGTCGAGATCGCGCTGGGCCTCAGCTTGTTTCGCGAGGGATGCGGTCTCGGCAATCACGCGGGCCTGATCGGCAGCCGCCTTTGCCACCGCCGACTCGCGCATTGCGTTCGCGCGCTGGATGGCAGTGTCGCGCTCGGCTTCGGCGGCGGCAATTTCGGCGTCCCTTTTGATACGGACGATGTCCGGACGCCCCATATTGGTGATGTACTCGTTCTTGTCGCGCACTTCCTTGATGGTGAACGACACGACTTCGAGTCCCATCTTGCTCATGTCGTCCGCGCAGGTACCCCGCATGCGGTCGGCGACCATCTCCGGCTCTTTCACGATCTGCTCAACGGTCAACTGGCCAATGATGCCGCGCAGATGACCTTCCATCACGAGGCGGATGAGACCTTCACGCTGGGGAGGCGTCTTGGTCAGGAACTGCTCGGCAGCGGTGAGGATCGACTCCTGGTCGCTGCGGACCTTGATCTGCGCGACGGCTTCGACGGTGACGGCGACGCCCTGCTTCGTGTAAAGGTCCTGCTGCGGCGCGACGTCGAAGGACATCAGTTCGAGCGACAACTCGCGGCAGCTTTCGACCATCGGGAAGATGATCGTGCCGTGTCCCTTGATGACACGCGGGCCGCGGAAGCCGTAGACGATGAGCGCCTCATTTGGGCCGGCCTTGCGAAACATCCTGGCCAACATGCCGGACAGGATGATCAGCGCGAGCAGGCAGGTACCGCCAATGACAAAGTAATAGGTGCTTGGCATAACGCCTGATCCTTTCCATCAGGACGGTTACTGGTAGTGGGTTGGGGTTTTCGCGGACGTGGACGAGGCCTCCCCGGCGATTTCGTCCCACGCCCGCACATACGCAATGCCGTGCTGGTAGCGCATCACCACAACTTCGGTGCCGCGCGCCAGCATGCCGCCCGCATCGCAGCGGGCGGGAACAAAATGGCGGCTGCCATTTTGCGAAAACTGAATCTCGCCGGTGCCGCCCTCGCGGATCGGGCTCGTCACCAGGCCGTAAACTCCGGGGATCGCAGTGTCCTCGGCGGTCAGTTCCTTTTCGTGCGGCAGTAGTACGCGGATCAGGAACCAGAAGAGCACCGCGCCGCCCGCCAGTCCGGTAACTCCAGCGAGGAGAAGAACCGTGAAGAGCGCGAAGTCGCCGCTGCGCGTGAGCAGATAGCCGCAACCGCCGAACCAGCACAGAAACGCGGCGATCGTGAATCCGTTGACAGGACTTACTCCGCCTTTGCCTCCGTGAGCATGAGCGGCAGCGTGCACATGACCATGGGCCACGTGCACATGCCCGAAATGCAGGTGCGTGAAAGCGCCCAGCGCCGACAAGACGGTCAGCGACAGGCCAAGCGTGAAACAGATCAGGTAAAAAGTGGTCACTTCTGAGCCTCCTTCCTGCTCAGGCGGCGATCGGGCTGCATCGGCACTGGAGCCGGCGGCCGGTGGCCTGCATCGAGCACGTCGAACAGGCGATCCACCAAACCCGGCGTCTCCATGACGGCATGCAGCAGCAAGAGGCAGCGGCGGCTATCCTCATGGCGCGCCAGAGCCAGCAGCGCCTGGCGCAGTTGCGGGTCGCGGCGAAAGCGCTCCGCCCCGCTGATGAGCCACAGGTCGAGCTTGTCTTCGAGAGCACGGGCATCGCTGAGCAACTCTGCGTGGTAACCCTCGGGGTCATCGACGAGGTAGCCGGGGTGCACCTTGAAGAACTTCGCCAGCACCTGACGGCTGGTGTTGGTCAGGTGGGGGCGGGCTCCGCTCTCGATCTGCGACAGGTAGCTCTGGCTGAAGCTCTCCCCGGTCTCGTCGCGGATGGCGCGGATGAGTTCCTGCTGGGTCATCGCGCGCTCGATACCGCGGAGATTGCCTTCGACTTCGCGGAGGTAACGGAGTTTTTCGCCGAGTTTCATGATTAATATCGCAATCCGCGATAATAATATCGCGATTTGCGATAGAGTCAAGCGCAATCGAGAGCTCCCTGAAGAGGCAACTGTATGTCATTCAGGGGCCACGGCTTGCGGCAGGCTGCAACAGCAAAGCCCGGAGCAAAAGCGCTCCGGGCTGTGGAATTTATGCGGAGGAGGCTACTGCTGCGGCGTCGGGGGCGGAGGCGTGCTGGTCTTGATCTCCTGAGCTGTCTGCACTTCGCGCATCTGCTTAAGCTCGCGCGGATAGTAGCCATCACGCGTTTTCACGGTCAGCTGATGCTTGCCCATCCGCGCTTCAACATGGACGTGGCGGTACCCACCAAGATTCGCTGCCTTGGTTGATGTATAGCCGACGGTGTAGCGGTTCCGGATGACGCGCGCCACTTCGCGGGCGATGTCGTTTACCTCATCCAGCGAATTTGGGAAGTACGCGACACCGCCGGTCTGATTCGCCAGCGTTTGCAGTTCGTCTCTGGCGCGCTGCGCTTCTGCTTTGCTCGGCGAGTCGTAGAGCAGGCCGATGCTGTAGACCACTGGACCATTGAGCTGTTTCACGCGCCGCACGGCCTGCGCGAGGGTCAGGCGCGAGGCGTTGTCTTCCCCGTCCGTGATGATCAGGATGACCTGCGTTGGCCATTTGGAGTAATGCGAGAGCTCATCCGCCGACGCCGCTACCGCATCGTAAATAGCCGTCGTTCCCCGAGCGTCGTAGTGCGAGAGCCCGCGCTCGAGATAGCTGATGTTGGAAGTAAAGCCCTGGTCGAGATAAGCCTTCTCGTTGAAGTTGACGACGAATTCCGTATCGCGCGGATTGGATTGCTTCACCAGATCAAGCGCGGCCTCATTCACGGCCTGGCGCTTCTCGCGCATGGACCCGGAGTTGTCGACCAGAATCCCCATCGAGATCGGCACGTCACCGTGATCGAACGAGGTAATCGTCTGCGGTGCGTTGTCTTCCCAGACTCTGAAGTTGGCCTTGCTCAGATCCGTTACGAGATTCCCCTGCTCGTCCACCACCGTGCAGGGCAGGAGGACTTCGTCGACGTTCTCGTGCAGGACGTAAACATTGTTTTGGCCCTTGGCCGTGGTCAGCGGTTGGGCTGGTCTAACCGGGCCGTTGTCCGCCGCATCGGGCGAAAGCACCGGATCGCGATCGACGCCCAGATTGGGCTGGATCTCACGTCGCCGGTAATCCTCGTCAATGGCCGACGCAGGAAGATTCTGTGTGGAAGCGGGCCTGGCCTGAGCAGACGGCGACTGCGCTGCCGGAGCAGGGTTGTTCTGAGCCTGGGCGTGCTCCAGTGGGAAAACGAACGCAAGGAGAACAGCGGGGGCAGTCCAGCGTACGAGGCGCGAACGAAATACCTTTTCGAGCATAGAAAAGCGGGGGAGTGAGGACACTCCTCAAGCTATGAGGCCTAAGATGCAGTTCCTGACCAAAACGCACGCCTGGATAGCAGTATTTCCGGACGCAAGTTCGGAGCAAAGAAGAGCGGAGCCCGAGGGCTCCGCTGAAGGAGGAGTTGTTGAAGCTCTCCGATCTCAGTAGAGATGGAAATCGACGTCGACCATCAGGCGAACTGCAACCGGATGCCCCTGGTACGTAGCGGGCTTGAACTTGTACTGGCGCACAGCCTGAATGGCTTTCTGGTCCAGGCCCATGCCGAGGTGACGGACCACCGTGATGTTCTCCGGATTACCGTAGGCGTCCACGATCAGCTGAATCTCGACCGTTCCCTGTAGCTTTGCCTGGCGGGCTTCATCAGTGAACTCAGGCTGCACCTGATGCAGCAAGACGGGAGCCGAGACGCCACCCCCGACGCTCATGACGCCGCCGCCGTAGCCGCCACCGATGCCTGCGCCGAGACCGCTGCCATGGCCCGCACCGATACCGCCGCCAAGGCCCTGGCCGAAGCCGGAATTGCTGCCGGATCCCTGCGAAGCCATCGCCACCTGGGGCGAATTCGGCACGCCAACATTCGGCATGTTGTTGTTTTGCGGCAGATTGATCTTCTCCGGCATTTTAATCGCGGCCGGCTGCGGCATCTTCGGATTGTCAATCTTGAGAATCTGCGGCGGAGTTATCGGCTGCTTTTCAATCTTCGGCAACTTGCCCTTCACCGGCTCCACGAGTTTGTGCGCGCCGCCACCGCCGCCGCCGCCCATAGCCTTGGGCGCCGGAATTGTAGGCGGAATATAGGGCTTGAAGTACAGCGGCGTAATAACCTTCGCCTGCTGCACCGCTTTGACGTGCGTGTGCAGATTCATCGCAGCCCAGAGGATTGCTGCGATCACCGTGACGTGCACCATGAACGCCAGCACCGTGGAGGCGGGACCGCGCTTGACCGCCAGCGGATCGGCCACCGCAACAGGACGCGATGTGAGGTGCAGCGGTGGCTGCTTTTCCGGGAAGAACGCATCGCGCAGGTTGCCGATCAACCCCGAGAGCAGTGACTCCTCCTGTAAGGGTTTCCCGATCACAACGGGGCGGGTCAGGAGGTAGAGGCCGTGGTTGGCTCGTACCGCCTCGCTCTCATCCTGAACTTCGATCTCTGGCGATTTCAACACGGGATAGCCCATACACAATTGCCGGGAGGCAGAAAGCCCGGCACCTCCTTTTCATGGATGCGAAAATCCATACCCATGAAGCCCACGAGCTGAATTAATCTCCCGGGCTTCCAAACGCTAACTACCATATGCCTTTATCGCTTCCAGTCAGCTTGTGACCAACGGCGGCAGCGGTAGCCAGCCACGGCAGCAGCCCAAGTCGTGCGCTGCTGTGCAACTCCCCTTTGCGAATCAGTCCGGTCAGCTGCGTGCGATAGAGGCTGGCCGACTGGGGCATGATGGGGACACGGAGAAAGTCGCGGTTGAAGGTGATGAGTTCGCCGCCGAAACGCGCGGACTCCTGAACAAACTTCGGCAGTCCGAGGTCTGTGCCGCGGTATCGCCGCACGTAATCCGAAACGATGACCAGGTACGTGGCCACGCCTTCCCAGATTCCCGCCGCCTGCGCCGACGAGCGCAGCTCCGAGAAATCGAGAAGACCTGATGTTGCTAGCCATGCTGAGTCGACGATGTCGCACAGCCGGAAATAAAAGTGCCGGTACATCCGCTGCAGCGTGGAGATCATGAGCCGGTCCGAGGCCGACGGCACCCGGAACGTGCGCCCACCCATTTCCACGGTGCGGGCACGACTTGGAAGACGGGAAGCGAGCAAAATCTGCTCACCGGTTTGCCCCAGCCGGCCGACATGCACTTCCACCGGCTCCGGCAGGCCGGGAATCTCGAAGTTCCACTTGCATGCAAGGCGATCACCCCAGCTGCGTTCAGCAATATGGGCA
>DATEPN010000318.1:0-2161 GCA_035273225.1 Acidobacteriaceae bacterium
TCTGTTTTGCATGTTCTGTGCGGGTGCGGTTCAGGCGCAGCAGACGACGGAGCTGCATTTTTCGTTTGCGCAGTCGCAGGGCGCAACTCCGGTGGATCGGATGCGGGGCGAGAAGGCGACGGTGGGCGGGGAATACAGCTACGTTCCCGGAGTGAGCGGGGATGCGGTCCGCTTCGACGGGTACACAACGCGGATGACGGTCAAGGTTCCGGAGTCGCAGGCCGCGCCGACCGCGGGGCTGCACGGGTTCACCGTGGAGGCGTGGGTGGCGCTGAATACGTATCCGTGGAACTGGGTTCCGGTGGTGGATCAGGAGCTGGACCGGCAGGAGGGATTCTTCTTTGGCATCGATGCGTTTGGGCATTTCGCGCTGGAGGCGTCGATCAATGGGCATTGGCAGAGGCTGGTGGCGAAGGAGACGCTGCCGCTGAAGAAGTGGGCGCACATTGCGGGGACCTATGAGACCGGCAGCAATGGCGCGGGGAAGCTGCGGATCTTTCTGAATGGCGCGCCGGTGGGGGAGATGGACGTGCAGGGCGTGTTCACGCCGGCGCGGGCCGACATCCTGATCGGGCGGGTGCGGACGGCGACGCTTCCCTTTTCCGAGGCCGTGGTCAAGCCGAAGGCTCCGATCTGGTACTCGCTGGACGGGATTCTGGATGAGGTGGGGATCGCCTGGAAAAGCCAGAGCGCGGAGGAGATTGCGAAGCAAGTCGCGGCGGTGAAGGCTCCGGCGGGCGAGGTGTTGCCGTGGCCGCGGATGCCCTCCGGACCGAAGGGGACAGGCCGGTTTGGGGCGGTGTACGCGACGCTGAAGTATCAGGACACGTGGGACCGGCTGCGGCGGATCGGCGAGGATTCGGACGTGGTGGTGCGCTTCGACGAGTCGCCGATCCGGCTGGTGTTCTGGCAGGGGACGAATTACATCCCGGCGTGGGTGACGGAGAACGACAAGTGGTATACGGATGAGTTTGTGGAGACATGGGGGCTGGACGCGTGCGCACCGGGGTGGGACTGCGAGCCGATGTCGGACAAGCAGAGCCGGTACTCGCGGGTGAGCATTCTGGAGAGCAATGACGCGCGGGTGGTGGTGCACTGGCGCTATGCGGATACCGAGGTGGAGCGGTATGCGGGGGCGTTTCCGGATCCGGATACCGGGTGGTTTCACTGGATCGATGAGTACTGGACGGTGTATCCGGATGGCGTCGCGATCCGCAAGCAGGTGCTGCACGAGGGCGATGTAAGCCTGCCGCACGAGTGGCAGGAGACGATCGTGCTGCATCAGCCGGGGATGCTGCCGCAGGACGACATCAACTGGGACGCGCTGACGATCGGGAACATGCAGGGCGAGACGAAGACGTACACCTGGCGGCCGAAGACGACAGGGGAGTTCAGTCCGGCGACGGGACCGGCGGGGTTCACGGGGCCGGCGAATCCGAACATGCAGCTGGTGAACACGAAGTCGGAGTGGAAGCCGTTTGAGATCACGACCGGCGTGGAGGCGAAGGCGGATATCTATGGGAATGAGGATACGTACTTTGCCTTCGAGTGCTGGAATCACTGGCCGGTGGCGCAGATCCCGTCGAGCGACCGGCCGTGCGTGACGAGCGATCGGGCCTCGCACAGTTCCCTGTCGCACCTGTACTGGAAGCTGTACTCGAAAGAACCGAACGCCGAGACGAAGATCCTGATGGATGGGCTGACGCGGCGGTCGATGGCGGAGTTGCTGCCGCTGGCGCGGTCGTGGATTCGTCCGCCGCAGGTGGTGGTGGCGGGGAATGGGTTCCGGAGCGAGGGGTACGATCCGACGCAGCGGGCCTTTGTGGTGACGAAGACCGAGGCAGGCGCGGGTCCGGTGGCGCTGAGCTTTGCCGCAAGTGAGGGGTCGCCGCTGGTGAATCCGGCGGTGGTGATTCGGAACTGGGGCGATGCGGAGGCGCGGTTGAAGGTGGATGGCAAGCCGGTGGCGTGGGGGAAGGATGCGCGCGTCGGGCATGTGGAGCGGCTGGAGGGGACGGATCTGGTGATTTGGCTCGATCGGCAGGCGACGGGGCCGGTGCGGGTCGAGGTGGCGGCGGTTCCGGACAGGCATTAGCCTCAGCGGCTGAAGCCGCTCCGTGCCCAGCGCTTCAGAGTGTGCGACCTGAAGGTTGCACCTACC
>DATEPN010000319.1:0-7376 GCA_035273225.1 Acidobacteriaceae bacterium
CTGCTCGCATTCTCGGCGGTGCGGCCGAACCAAAGCCAGTGAATTCGCCTGCCGCTCCCGCTGGGTGGCACGACAAAGCCCGCAGGCGGTGTACGCTGCGGGCTTGATTGGGACTGAGAATCGTTCAGAAATCCGGCTAAATTTCCACACTCAGCCGATGTGCGCCTGATTTAGGCCGTCTGATTACCGCCCAAGGCGGGCGCGAAGCGAACGCCACGCCAATCCGGCGCCGCCGATCACAGCCAGCACGGCGATCGGGTTCTCGGGAAACCGAAACTATGGACGAAGCATAGGACCGCCATGCAGAGCGGGCCAAATGCTCAGCCCAGCCGGGGAGATACGTAAGGAAGAGCAGGAATGTAGGTGCATCGGCATATAGCTGAAGCAGGAGTCAGGAGCAGGGGAGAGCGGCGAGAGCCTGGAAGCAGGTTCTGGACTTTTCCTAGCGAGTGGCCAGACGCCGGAACTGTTTCAGTCGGCTAAAGCAGCCTTCGATGCGATTGCGCTGTTTATAGAGCTGCTGGTGTGCTGACGCTGCTTCTTGCGGCAGGATCGCGAATGGATAACAGCTTCGGCCTTGATCGCTTTCACGTGGGTCAGGATGCTGTCGCTGTCGTAGCCCTTGTCATTGATGACGGCCTCGGTCACCCGTCGCCCAGCAACTCCACCGCCTAGGTGCAGTCGTTCGCCTGTCCGGCGGTGATGCGGAAGCGATGGGTTCACCGCGCTGGTTGGCCAGCAGGTGGATTTTGAATCGATCTTCAGGTATTCGTTATTTCTGCCCTTTACCGGCTTAGCGAAGATGCGGTCCCAAACCCCGGAGTGCGCCCAGCGCACGAAGTGCTTGTGCACGCTCTTTTACTTGCCGTAGCGCTCCGGCAGATCGTGCCAGCGCGCTCCGGAACTCAGCACCCACAGTACTCCATTCACAAACACGCAGTTATCCGCGGCTGTAACCGCCGACGTGCTCCTTGCCGCCGGGCAGAAAATCCCGGATTCGCTGCCACTGCGCTTCGCTCAGTTCATATCGACTCGGCGACATGGGGCCAGGACACCAGGTTTTCAGCCCGCCGCCAAGTGTATATGTCGATACCGCCTAGCGGCGGACGAAGTACATCAGCCAGCTGGCGGCGATGACCGAGCCGACGAACAGCACCCAGCAGTAGATCCCATAGCGGAGCATCGCACGCGGCGTGGAGCGCTGGGTGATGCCGAAGACGACGGAGGCGAACGTCGCAAAAAGCAGCACGGCCTCAAAGTGGGAGGGCGACAGCACCTAGACCTTCCTCCCGATGTAGAGGTTGTGGGCATCCACCGCAGCGATGAAGTTCAGCAGGCCGGCAACGACGACAAATTTGGTGCCGTAATCGGCGGTGACGAGCTGAACGGTCGGCTGCCCGAGTGAGAAAATGCGCGCGATGAAATAGGGCACTCCGGCGCCGAGATCGCCGAGAAAGCCGAGCATGTCCAGAGGGTCGCCGGTGTTGGGCAGGTACACTTTCGCCTGCATCGCGATTCCCAGCGCGAACATCAGGCAAATCGCCACGAACAGCAGGCCCGCGCGGATCCAGTGGCGCGTAAGCAGGTGGCCCGCCCCGGGAACGAGCCAGCCGAGCAGCAAAGCGGTGTATTGGGTCCGCTGAGTGCGGCCTTGTGGAACCTGTACCTTCGAGGCCATCTTTCTACCAATATACAAGGTTAGAGGCGGGCAGCCGGAGAGGAGACCAGGATGATTACACCTCACTGGCGGGGCTGGACGAGACCGGCGGATGCGGATGCTCACGAGCCGTTGCTGGCCGGCAAAGTGATGCCCGGACTGCAGCGAATTGCCGGTTATCAGGGCGGGTACGTGCTACGCCGCGATGATGCAGATGATCAGATGCGAACCAGTTCCTGCTGAACGCGGCCGGTGACGCAGGCCGACTGCGCCGTCGTCATCATGTTTACTTCGCTGCGAATTCCGTATTCGGGCAGATAGATGCCCGGCTCCACGGAGAAACACGTGAAGGGCAGCAGACGGCGCTCATCGTGTGTCTCGAGGTTGTCGAGGTGCGCTCCGTTGCCGTGCAGCTCAGCGCCGATGTTGTGGCCGGTGCGATGCGTGAAATAGTGGCCGTATCCAGCCGTGCGGATGACCTCGCGTGCGACGTCATCCGCCTGGAAGCCCGCAATGGGCGTGTGGCTCTCGAAGGCCTGGCGAACCGCTTCGATCGCGGCATCCCGGGCGTCCCGCACGATGGCGAAGATGGTGCGCTCGTGGTCTGTGGGCTCGCGGTTGACCACACCGGTCCAGGTGATGTCGTACCAGCAGGAATTCGGGACATCACGGCGGGCCCAAATATCGATGAGCAGAAAATCGCCGGAGCGAATCGGCTTGGTGGCTTCTGCTGTCGGGTCGTAGTGCGAGTCGGAGGTGTTGCGGTTCACGGAGACGTTGGGTCCGTGATCGGTCGTGAGCCCCTGCCGCTGCATGGCCTCCTGAAACCAGACTTTCAACTCGTACTCAGTGGCAGGAGTGCCGGAACGGGCGCGGCTGCCGATGACCTGGAACGCCTCAATGAGAATGTCGTCCAGCTGCGCCTGTGCGAAATAGTGGGAGGCAATCTGGTCCTCGGTGAGTACCGCCTGGAACTGGCTGACCAGATCCGCCGACGAGACGACCTCCTTCCCGATCGAACGGAGGAATTCGACGGTGCCGGCATCCACCATGGAAACGTACATGATCGCGTTGTTCGGCGAATATTGCATAGCGATCCGGGTCCAGGGCGCCAGCATGGCCTGCAGCGCCCCGTGAAGCTCCTGCCAGGAGGAATACAGGCCGCGTGTCCCGGGGAGGGGGTCAAGCTTGCCCGCCTCAATGCGGTGGACCAGCTTGCGGGGTTCGCCGTTTGCCGGAACCGCGTAGTACCAGCGGCGGCTGACCAGGCCATCGTTGGGAAGATCGAGGATCGAGGCGGCGATGGGATCGCGGTGGTGATGATCGTAGAACAGCCAGGCATCAAGACCGGCATCGCGCAGCGCGGACTGGATAGCGGGGAGGTTCATGCAGTACAGGTTATCGTGCTTCTGTTGTGAGGCAAGAAAATTCCGCTGTCAGAAGCGTGGAGCCGATGGAAATGATACCGTCCGAGCAACGTAGAATGCCGTCCACACGATGAAGACATTGCTGCTTGCCCTTGAAAAGCTTGCCGTCGGTCTGATGGGCCTGGTGCTGGTCGTGTGGCTCAGCGACTGGGCAGTGTTTGCAGTGCGGTCAGCACGCGGTGAGGGTTACGACAGTGTCCAGGTCGAGGAATACCTGTCGACCCCGCTCAAAGGAAATAAGCAGGAGTACGACTACATGGGGACGGCCGACGTGCGCTGTGCTCGGGCCCTCTTTCCGCACGGCGGGTCAGCACCCTGCTGGTGGCAGAGGCGGCATCCGCAGCAGTGGGAATAAGCGGCTGGTCCGGCTTGCCATGGACGTCAGCCGAGCCTCTTCGTCAAAAAGTATCGCGTGTGCCCCGGCGGTGTATCCGCGAGCTGGCCAAAAACCGAATAACCGCGCCCTTCGTAGAAGCCGCGTGCCTGGAAATCGAACGTTTCGAGGTAAGAACTACGGCAGCCGCGCCGGACGGCTTCTTCTTCAGCCTGAGCCATCAGCCGACTTCCCAGGCCGTGCCCGCGCAGCTCCTCCGGCAGGATGAGCATGTCGATGTGAAGGTAACCGTAGGCAGTCGATCCCCAGAGTCCGCCCAGGATTTCGCCCGTCTCCGGGTTGGCGACGGTGATGACCAGGGCACGGCCGTCGAAGGCGTACCCGGAGGTCCGGTTGTTGAAGTCAAGCAGGAGGGAATGGATCGCCTGGGCGGCGGCGGAATCAGCCTTGTCGAGGAGCGTGATTCTGGGCGTCACGCGACCAGCTTACTTCTTTTCCTCGTGGTATTCCTGTTCCGTATTGATCTGCCAAAGGGCTGATTTGTCGATCTTCCCGGCGACGATCTGGTCGACGGCTGTCATGGCGGTCAGCATCGAGTGGTCCTGATTGTTGTACTTGTGCATACCGTTGCGGCCGACGAGGAACACGTTTTCGATGCCGTCGACGTACTGCACGATCTCGTCGAAGCGGTCGTAGCTGCCGAAGTAGGCCGGATAGGTCTTGGGAACGCGCACGACGTGAAAGTCGTGGACGTCCGCGCCGCGGAGGATGCCGATTTTCTCCACTTCCGCGATGGCAAATCGGGCGAGTTCTTCGTCCGGCATCTTCCAGAGCTTGTCCGATTCGTAACAGAAATATTCCAGGCCGATCCAGACCTTCGACGGATCGGAAACCATGTACGGGCTCCAGTTGTTGAAGATCTGGAGCCGCCCGACGAGGACGTCAGGCTCCTGGATATAGATCCAGGTATCTTTGAGCGGCGATCCGTCCGGCTCCGTAACGCTGAGACGATCGACGAGCAGGCCAACCGTGATGAAATCGCGGTACACAAGGCCGTCGGCGATCTCGCGAATTTCTCGCGGAACCTCAACGTCGATGGAATGAATCAGTTCCCGCACCGGCATGGTGGAGAAGACGTAGTCGGCCGGGAAGGTATGCGTTGCGCCGTGGGTATCCGTCGCATGGACCGAGACGATGCGGTTGCCTTCCACATGGAGGCGGTTGACGCGCCAGCCGAGGCGAACTTCTCCGCCCATATTTGTTACCAGATCGGCGACATGTTCCCACAGCTGGCCCGGCCCAAATTTGGGATAAAGAAACCGCTCGATGAGGGAAGTCTCGGTGCCTTTCTGGGCTATGCCGGTGGACTTCTTTCGGCTGAAGGTCTTCTTCAGGAAATGAGCAACAGCGGTACGCAGGGAAAGCCCCTTGATGCGCTGCGCTCCCCACTCGGCGCTGATCTGGTTGCAGGGAACGCCCCACACTTTCTCCGTATAGGACTTGAAGAAGGTCAGGTACAGCTCCGTCCCAAACCGGTTGATCAGGAAATCTTCGAGGGTCTTTTCGTTCTTGCGCGGGAACAACCGCGCGCGCATGTAGCCCAGGCCGATCCTGAACATACGGCGGAAACCAAGCTGACGAATCGTCTGGCCATTCAGTGCAAGGGGGTAGTCGAAAAAGCTGCGCAGGAAGTAGATGCGGCTTTTGCGCGGGCGGACCAGCATCACGAGGTCGGGGTCTTGCGATGCAGGCCCGGCGGAGACGAGGCGCTCCTTGTTCTGGTAATGGATGGCGTGCAGCCCTGAGCCGTTTTCGGTGGAGGCGATGGGCATCAGTTCGGTCCACCAGTTCATCACGCGGTCTGACTTCGAGAAGAACCGGTGGCCGCCGATGTCCATGCGGTTTCCGTTATGGCGGATGGTGCAGGAGATGCCGCCAATGCGGTTCGTTGCTTCCAGCACAACCGGGCGCACGTCCGAACGGCGCAGCAGTTCGAGCGCGGCGGTGAGGCCGGCTGGACCGGCACCGATGATGATGGCTCTTTTCATAGGGCAGCCGAGCGGTGGGTTACGGCGGAGGGAAGTCCCGTCTTCATACTACGTGAAGGCTTAGACGCAGCCCGGTATCGCTGGAGTTGCGGCATCATGCCATGCCAGAACTCCGGCGCGCATCGGTAAAGGCATTCAGGCCCACTCAGCTTTGTACGGTTGCAGCGTGGTCTTTCTCGGCCGAACTGGTCGCGCCTGAGAGGGTCTCCCAGCCGCGCCGGTTGAGGTCCCACCAGATCAGATAACCGGCCACAGCGGCCGCCATCAGCAGCGCCGCTGCGGTTCCCCAGGCGCCGAAGATCAGCTTGCCGATTCCGAAGAGACAGCCGTAAACGAGGATCACTCCCATGATCGTGTCGAAGGCGTTGGCACGGAAGTCGCGGACCGGGGGCAGGTCCGGAGCAAGCGCCGCGATGCGGTGCCATCCATGAACCATGGGGTGCACGCGGCGATAGAAGGCGAGCAGTGTTGCTTCGGGCTCAGCGGGCGTCAGGAAGGTGCAGAAGATCCAGACCACGGTGGTGATTCCAGCAGTGATCAGGGTGCTCTTCGCGAAGACGACGGCATCGCTGCCGGCGAAGTGCACCCGCGAAAGCGCGATCGCGACGGCGGCAGCGACGATCATGGCGGAGATTTCGCTCCACGCATTGATGCGCCACCAGAACCACCGGAGGATGTAAACGGCGCCGGTGCCCGCGCCAAGATTGAGGACCAGCTCCCATCCAGCACCGATTGAGGTCAGGCGAGAGGCGACATATCCGCTGCAGAGCACCAGTACGACGGTGATGATCTTGCTGATGAAGACGTAGTGCCGCTCGCTGCCCGCACGCACGATGAAGCGACGATACAAATCCGAAACCAGATACGAGGTACCCCAGTTGAGTTGTGTGCCGATGGTCGACATGTATGCGGCGAGGAAGGCGGCGATCATCAGGCCGCGCAATGCGGGGGGCAGAAAATCGCGCAGCACCATCACGTATCCCTGCTGCGGGTTGGCTGCGTAGGCCGCGGAGGGATGCAGGCCGCCATTTGTCGAGTACATAGCGAGGGCGACCAGGCCGGTGACGATCCAGGGCCACGGCCGCAGCGCGTAATGGGCGATGTTGAACCAGAGCGTCGCGCCCAGCGAGTGTTTCTCATTCTTCGCACTGAACATCCGCTGGGCGATGTATCCGCCACCGCCGGGCTCGGCTCCCGGATACCACGCCGCCCACCACTGCACGCCGATGTACATGAGAAACGTGAGGATGGGCAGGGTCCACAGGTTGGGGGTCGTCAGCCCAGCGTGGAAATCGGGGAGAAAGGACAGCACGTTCGAGGTCGGGTGTCCCGCGGCGCGTGTTGCACTGTCTACCACGGAAAGGCGAAGCCGCAGGGCCGACATGCCGCCGAGTCGCACCACCGCGACCCAGGCGAGTACGACGATCATGGCCATCTTCAGAACAAACTGGAAGAGATCGGTGACGAGTACGCCCCAGAGTCCACCCAGGAATGTATAGAGCCCGGTGAATGGGACCAGGATGAAGATGCAGATGAAAAGCGCGGTGTGGCGCGGATCGCCGAGGGTGTACTGAACCCACGTGTGGCCGCCGATCGAAAGCGCGAGGACCCGTCCCTCGGCGATCACCGGTCCAAGGGAGACGGCGATGATGTCCACCATGGCGCGGGTGACCCAGCCGAGGATGAAGCAGTTCATCAGCAGGCCGAGGTAGATCGCCTTGAAGGCGCGAAGGAACGCCGCAGGCTTTCCGGCGTAACGGATCTCGACAAGTTCCACGTCGGTGAGGATCTCGGCACGGCGCCAATAACGGGCAAAGAAGAAAACGGTGGTCATGCCGGAGAGGCACAGGCTCCACCAGATCCAGTTGCCGGAGATGCCCTGCGTGGCGACCAGGCCGCAGACGAAGAGT
>DATEPN010000320.1:0-5729 GCA_035273225.1 Acidobacteriaceae bacterium
ACTCCGGGCGGCACATCCACTCTGACCGTAGCGGCGACCAACGCTTCTGCCGTGTCCATCGCCGGTTCAGACGGAACTTCCTACAATTTGGCCGCTACGGGCGGTACGCAGGACGTCAAGCCGGCCGCGACGGCGACGTACACGGCGACCGCTGTCGGAACCAACGGAGCCAAGGTGACAGCGACCGCGACCGTCACCGTGACAGCCGGCCCAACCGTGACCATCACCGCGAATCCCGCCTCAGTGTCGGCCGGATCATCCTCCACGCTGACCGTCGCAGCCACGAATGCGACCGGTGTGATCGTCACGGGTTCGGACGGCAGTTCCTATACGCTCACGCCGACCGGCGGAACGCAGAGCGTGAAACCGACGGCGACCACGACCTATACAGCGACCGCTACCGCGGCGAATGGCGGGACGCCGGCCACGGCGACCGCCACCGTAACGGTCACCGCGGCCGGACCTCCGACTGTGACGATCGTGGCGAGCCCCACGTCGATTTCTCAGGGCAATTCCTCCACCCTGACCGTGACTGCCACCAACGCGAGTTCCGTCAGCATCTCGGGGTCGGACAGCACCAGCTATAATCTGGCGCCCAACGGCGGCGACCAGAAAGTGACGCCGTCCACCACGACAACGTACACAGCCACGGCTACCGGTCCCGGCGGGACCGTCTCCGCGACCGCCACGGTGACCGTCGTACCTCCGGGCAACATCAACTCGATCGATCACGTGATCTTCATGCTCCAGGAGAATCACAGCTTCGATAACTACTTCGGCATGCTGAATCCGTATCGTGCGGCGAATGGCTTCTCGAAGGGCGCGGATGGCAACACGTATCTGGTGGATGGCATTGCCGACACGCAGAACAATCTCACCAGCTACAGCAACGTCAACGACCAGGGCCAGAGTTTCAGCTTGTTTAAGTTCGCGAGTACCTGCGTGGACGACATGTCATCGGCATGGCTGGAGAGCTATGGCGATGTGAACCGTTACGACTTCGCGACCACGCGAAAGATCCTGATGGATGGGTTCGTCCACACCGCACAGGGCTTTGCCACGTCCTGTGTCAGCAGCGGCGCCTGCTCCGGCACGTTCACCGATACCGACGGCAAGCGTTCGATGGGCTACTACGATCAGGGATTCCTCAACTACTACTACTACATGGCTTCGCAGTTTGCGTTATCGGATCGGTGGTTCTCGCCCATCGCCAGCAAGAGCGTCGACAATCGCATTGCGACTTTCACTGGAGGTACGACGCAGGGTCTGGTGAAGGACCCCGGCAATGACGACCATCTGCCGCAGCTGAACATCGCCAACATCTTCCAGGAACTGGATCAGGCGAACGTCTCCTGGAAGATCTACTACACAGTGAACCAGGCGATGTGCGCAGATCCCGAGGACTGCCCGAACACAGGTTCGAAGCTGCCGGGCACGGATTTCCTGACCCTCAGCTACTCCACAAAGTACGTGTACAACAACCCCTCGGGGGCAACTTGTACGGCGCCAACGGTGGGGTCGCACGTGGTTGGCGATACGTCCGATTCCTTCTGCATCGATCCGACGCACATCGCACCGCTGCAAGATCCGAAGTACGGGTACTTCGCGGACTTAACCAACTCGACCTTGCCCAGCTTCGCCTTTATCGAGGCGGGATACGGAAACAATGACGAACACCCAGGATCGGGCCAGTCGATTTTAGCCGGCCAGTATCAGGTGGCGTCGATCATCAACGCGCTGATGAAGAGCGCGTCGTGGAAGGACTCCGTGTTCTTCTTGTCGTACGACGAGGGCGGCGGCCCGTTCGACCACGTCCCACCGGTGCCGACGCACTCGAACGACAACACGAATCCGAACGTGGTCGGCGTGCCGGTGACGAGCTACCCCGACATCTCGAGCATTGCCGTCAACCCCGACAGCTACAATCCCTGCGTGCCGTCTGGCGGGACCGCGACCACGCACTGCGACTTGTCCGCTGACTCGCCCGGAGCGCAGCCGACCGATGCCGCCGCGGTCAATGGATTCGCTGCGCAATTGGGATTCCGCGTGCCGAACATGGTGATCTCGCCCTTCACCAAAGCTCACTATGTCTCGCATGTCCCGATGGACCACACCGCAATTATCAAGTTTGTCGAGAACCGCTTTGTCGGCTCCTCGGCGCACCTGACGAATCGCGATGCGGCGCAACCGAACCTGCTGGACTTCTTCGACTTCACGAACGTCCCGTGGGCTACGCCACCGAGTCCGCCGGCCCCCGTGACCGCGACCTCGCTTGGCTTCAATCCCTGCACGCCGGACAACATGGGGCCGTAGGACGGGTGCAATCTGGCAACCCCTCTACGCCGGCAGCGGTCCACACGACCTGCCGGCGTTTCTCTTTCGCTGCCTGTCATTCAAGTCCGCGCCGGACTCAAACCGGCAGCAACCGATGGGATTGGCTGCGCACGACCACCCAGCACGCGACTACCCGGTGACCATTTCCTAACGCTCCCGCGAAGTGTGCCCCGCTCCTGAACAATGCCGTTGCGGCACGCAAACCAAAACCCTGCGCCGATCAGGTACGCAGGGTTCCGGAAGCGAAATTTGCTCGTGTTTTATTCGGGCGTCAGATCGACCACCTGATATTGCGAGCCGTCGTACTCGGCGGTCAGGCGCACCTTCGATCCCTCGTGGAGTTCGCGAATATTGTGAAGACGATACGGATCGAAATGAAACTCGAAGGTTTGATTCTCGCGGGTGTCAAGAAGTCCGAGGTGCCCCGAAGAAAAGTCCAGCATCGAGATCTGACCATCGAACGTGAACTGCGAACCAGGCGTCGCCATCACATCGATGTGCGTCGCCACGCCGCGCCCTTTTTGCCCGGCCTGAAACTTCACGTCGACCAGCGAGCCGCGCACCAGGTCGCTGGTCCCGCTCTGACCGGAAGCAAACCCCTGCTGTCCGACGCGCACAATTTGCGTGCCCGAAGGAACATCGATATGGACCGATTCGTGCGACAGCGAAGAAGCGACCACCAGCCTGCCGCTGCCTGGGTCGTAGCTCTCCACCAGCCCGCGGCAATCTCCCTCGGGCAATGTGGTCAGAACGTGGATGCGCAGTGCAAAGACGCGCGTGCCATCGAGCGTTGTCTCGACAGACGCGTGATTCTCCGGCCTCAGGTCCAGCACCCCAATGCGCTTGCCGTTGACGTACACCTGGGTGCGCTCGTCGTAGAAGACCTTCATCGTATCGTTGCTGCCGAAGAGCCGCAGCGTGATCTCGTCGCGTACGGGATCGACACGGGCAATGGCGCCGCCGATAACGGTGCTCTTGCCTGGGGGCGGTGGCGGAAGGTTCTTCGCCGGAGGCGCTACTGCGGGCGCGGGAATTGAATCGGCCGGATTGCCGGGATTCGGGGTTGGGATTTGCTGGCTGTTTTGAGCAACCGCCACGCTGCTGAGCATGACGACTGCGAAAGTACGAATCATTCCTTGCCCCTGCGGTGAAGACATGAACGGCAACTGCTTTGATGTGAACCCGGGAAGACGGGTGGCCTGGTTTTCTCACCCTGTAAGTGAGGGCCGGCAACACATTGCTGCCATTCGCATCCAATGCCGTAGTACCCGAATGGCATTGTCGGTTGTATGTCCAACCGGTCCCGCCATTCCTCTTTGTGGAGCTATGCAGGCATTGCGCGTATCGACGGTTTGTGCTCTCGGGCTTGCGCTGTTTGCGGCCGCTCCGCTCGCGCGAGCGGGCGATATCCGCATTTCGATTCCGCGGCACAGTAAGTTGACGCCCGTGCAGCGCCTCAACCGCGACGGCGTCGAGGCGGTCCAGAAAGGTCATTATGACAAGGCGCAGGCGCTTTTTTACAAGGCCTACCTGTTCGATCCGTCTGACCCGTTCACGCTGAACAATCTCGGTTACATCTCGGAGCTGCAGGGGCAACTGGATCGGGCGCAAAACTTCTACAAACTGGCGGCCGAGCAGGGCTGCGGCGCGGTGATCGCGCGCAGCGACGACAAGAACCTGCAGGGCAAGCCGATGATGTACGCGCTCGACACGCTGAAGAACGAGCCGATGCGCATCAATCGCATGAATATCGAAGGGCTGCAATTGCTGAATCAGGACAACGGCTTTGAAGCCCTCATGGTGCTGCGTCAGGCCCTGAAGATGGATCCGCAGAATGCGTTCACGCTGAACAACCTTGGCGTTGCCAGCGAGGCTGTTGGCGATTACGAGGGTGCGCTGCGCTACTACGATCAGGCTGCCACGCTTAAGTCCAGCGAGCCGGTCGTGGTCAGCCTGGACAAGCGCGTGCGCGGGAAACCTGTCAGCGAAGTAGCGGAGCGCAGTGCGAACGAATTGCGCAAAAGAATGCGCAACATGGATGTGAGCGAGGCCCGTGCAAAAATGCTCGAGCTGCGCGGCGTATTCGAGGTCAACGAGAACGACTGGGAGAACGCCAGGAAGGATTTCCTTGAGGCGTACAAGCTGAACCCCTCCAGCGCCTTTACGCTGAACAACCTTGGCTACGTCTCTGAACGTGAAGGGGATATCGAAACCGCCCAGTTCTTCTATGCCCGTGCGCGCAACGCCGAGGACGCGCGGGATCGGGTTGGCCTTGCCACGCAGTCGATTGCGAACGGCGCCCGACTGGATGATGTTGCCAGTGAAAATACGGGCAAGGTGAATGGCCAATTGCGTGCATATACGCAGGAGCGTCGAGAGGAAAAAGGGCCGGTGGAGTTGACTCCGAGGTACGGATCCATTCAACCGGACGCGTCGGCGAAGCCGACGACACCTCCGACGACACAGCCGTCGAACCCTCAGCCGCAGCAGTAAACGCCCCAAGGTGACTGAAAACGTTATGAGCCAAGCGCTAGTCCCGTCGTCAAAGGAGTGGATGTCTGTTCTCTCGGCCCTTCTGCTCGCGCCGCCTGAATCACAGGTTGCGGCGGACGCGGCTGCGCGCGTCCGCAATGCGAGCAGGGAAGACTTCGCTGCGCTCGTCGCGCTGGCCAATACCAACCACGTCATCGTCCGCTCAATGGAAATCATCCGTCGGGACTGCGAGCGCGCTGGCGACGCAGAGCGCGCAGGGTGGGCCGCCGAGGCTCTCAACGCGGAGCAGGTCCGCATCGCAAACGCGCTCGAGCATCTCGAGCAGATCTGTGCCGCGTTTGCCGCCGAGAACCTCGACGTCACCGTGATGAAGTCTCTCGACCACTGGCCAGACCTGGGCAGCGATCTCGATCTGTACACCAACGCCACACCTCTGGCCGTCTGTGGATTGATGACGAAGAGTTTTGGTGCCCATATTGCTGAACGCAGCTGGGGTGATCGCCTTGCATGCAAGTGGAACTTCGAGATTCCCGGCCTGCCGGAGCCGGTGGAAGTGCATGTCGGCCGGCTGGGGCAAACCGGTGAGCAGATTTTGCTCGCCTCGCGGCTTCCGAGCCGGGCACGCACTGTGGAAATGGGTGGCCGCACCTTCCACGTGCCCTCGGCGTCGGACCGGCTCATGATCTCCGCGCTGCAGCGGATGTACCGGCACTTTTATTTTCGGCTGTGCGACATCGTCGATTCAGCATGGCTCGCAACCTCGGGCCTTCTCGATTTCTCGGACCTGCGCTCGTCGGCGCAGGCTGCGGGAATCTGGGAAGGCGTAGCAACGTACCTGGTCATCGTTTCGGATTACGTGCGGCAATACCGCGGCACAGATCTCGGGCTGCCGAACTTTGTCA
>DATEPN010000321.1:0-2419 GCA_035273225.1 Acidobacteriaceae bacterium
CCTGGACCGCACCCGGCGGCAGCAGCTTCAGCGCAATCGCGGCGGCACGCGCTGTTGCCCCGACAGCCACGGTCTGCGTGACGGCGGCAAACCCCGTCATCGCAATGTGCACGGTCCAGTCGCCGTCCGCCAGATTCGGAAACGTGTAATTGCCTTGCGCATCGGTAATGGTCGCGTACGTCGTCCCGCCCCGCGTGACGACAACCGTGGCTCCCGGCACCGGCAGCCCATTAAAAGTGACTTGCCCCTGCAGCGCGGACGCAAACGCCGGCGCAGCCCAGAGCAGAAAGCACATCAGCCAAAGAACCATGCGCCTGCGCCGCGTTGCCATCCGTGCTTCTTCCTTCCTCCGCTAATTGGCCGAGGGCATCTCAACGTGATCGATGACGAGAACTTCAACCGGCGCCTTCTCCCGAACCACCTTCAGCCCCAGCTGATTCTCCAATGCAGTGAACAGGGATGGCCCAGCAGGCCGCGGATCGGCCGAGGGCGCGGAACCCGCGTCCGTTTTCGGCATACTTGCCGAGAGCCACTCCGGCACCCACTTCAGGCTGTAGTCGTACTTGCCCGTCAGCCCCGTTTTGTCGATGACCACCCGTCCGCCCGCTTCTGCCTGAAAAGCAATCGTGGTCACCAGGCCTTCGATCGTCGAGTCGTACGCGTTCAGTTCGGCTCCTGTTGGGCTCATCTGCGTCCACATACCCGGTGGATGTTGACCTGCCGCAGGTTTCGACTGCTCTTGCGCGGCTGCACCGTCCGGCGGATCGGGCGCCGCCGCGTGCAGTTTCGCGCCGCCCTTCCCCACGATTAAGACGAGCACTGGCTGCGTCTTCGTCTCGATGTGGACCTTCAGCGCAAAGCGGTCCGCGAGCAGCGACTGCAGCATGAGCGCCTGCTGCCGTGAGCGTTCCTCCGCAGACATTTTCGCCACGCGCGCAACGTCTTCCGAACTCACGCGAGCCTCTATGTTGAAGTGCTCGTCGAGAATCTGGCTCGATTCGCTCCTGATCTGTGCTTTGGAGTGAATCTCCCATGCGTCCATGATCAGGTCCCGCAGGGTTGCGTTCTCGACCCGGAAGAGATCTCGGCTGTGGTTGATGCTCATGAATCCCCGCTCCGAATGGCTCGGTCGAATCGCTGCTACTTCAAACGAGGGCGCTGTCTCGCCGGGGCGCGCCACGATCAGCCCCACCTGCGCGCCGGCGGTGCCCGCCAGCATCATCCACAGCAGCAGCGGCACGGTTCGCAACATTTGCAGCACGCCACAACGAGTCCCCGGCATCGCGCGTCCGAGATTGCAGGGATCATGAGCGAAACTATCGTGCCATCGGCATTGGCCAGCCATATCGATAAGTCCGAGCAAGTCGCTAGTTAGACGCCGAATACTAGATATCCGCTCACGTTCTCTGTATTATAGGCCTCTTTGAGAGCTGGACCCGGCTAGTTTTCCGTCGGCTGCTCCACGTGATCGATCACCACGATAGGAAGCGGCGCTTTGGTTGACTCCAGCTTCAAGCCGAGCTGATCCTGAACCAGCGTAAAGATCGACGGACCGGTATCCTCCGATGCTCCGTCCGCGCCCGCCGCGTCGCCTTCGGACGGTTTCGGCCCGGCCATCGGTCCCTGGCGTGGAGGCAGATCCAACGTGAAATCGTACTTCCCGGCAAGGCCCGTTTGGTCGATCACCGTGCGCTCCGTCTGGCGAGAAAGAAATTGCGCGAGATTGCTCATCGGCACACCCTGAGCTGTGAGCTGTTTTCCGTCAAACCGCATCATCCCCGCGCCGCCCTTGCCATCCGGCCCCTTGAAGCCGGCCGCGTACGTGTCGCCAGGCTTCGCCTCATGCATCTTCGGTCCTCCCTTCGCCACCGTGAGCGCGTACACCGGCAGTTCCTTCGTCTCGTCATGAAACTTCAGCCCGAAGCGGTCCTCAAGCAGCTTACGAACCATCTCCCGCCGCTGGTCGATGGTCAGGTTCTTCATCGCCGGCACGTCCGCGCCGTCCACCTTGGCCTCGATATCGTAGTTGGCGTGATCGATCCACGAAGGCGCGCCGCTGATCCGATCGTGGTTGACGCCCCATGTCAGCTCGATCAGCTGCCGCAATGACACGTTCGTCGCCGAGAATCCATCAGGCTGGAACATCATCCGGACCATCATGGTTCCTGATTTGTCCGGTTTAACCGACGCAACGGCAAACTCCGGGACTTTGGCAGGAGGCGCACCCTGCGCTGCCTCACCCTGCTGACTCACTTGCGTCGGAGGAGGAGGCGGCGGTGGTGGTGGCGGCGGTGCAGCCTGCGCCAGCGCTGAGAAAGGCGCCGGGGCAAAGACCTGCGTCGGATGCGTCAGGCCAAAGCAGAGCGGCACCGCAACCAGCGCAATGCAACCTGCGCCCAGAAGCCATTTCCCTGCCGCA
>DATEPN010000322.1:0-3275 GCA_035273225.1 Acidobacteriaceae bacterium
AGAACACCTGCAAATCGGGACTTCCTCCGGAGCAGACCACCGCCAGATACGTGTGGCTGTTGTCCTCCACCATCTGCACCGGGCTGCTTCCCGTCGCGAAAGGCGATCCGGTGATAGCCGTCAGCGCACCGGTAGTCTCAATTGAAAACGCGCTGACGTTCCCATTGGCGCGGTTCGCTACGTATGCGTAGGTGCCGGTTGAATCGAATACCACCCAATACGCTCCTGTAGCCGTTTTGAAAGGCGATCCAGAGACCTCCGACAGGCTACCGCTCGAGGACGCCGCCAGAACCCGCACCCCACCGACGCCAGTTTCGGCGACCAGCAGAAAGTTCCCCGACGGCGTGACCGCCATCCCATAATCTGCGCCCCCGCTCTGCCGGGGTTGCAAGGCGCCATTCACCTGCTGCAACGCCCCGTTGCTGGCATCGAATGTCAGCGTGTAGACGCCACCCGTTCCCAGGGACACATAAACCAGCGAATTGCTCGGCGCAATCTCCAGATCCTGGGCCGGCGTCGCCGTGTTCAGCTGAACGATCGACGAACTGATCGACGTCAGCACCCCGCCATTCCCAATCTGGAAGACGTACGCTTCCCCCGCGAATGCATCGGCTCCGAGCAGCCATCGGCCGGTCGAATCCACGCGCAGCACCGAGGGCTCGACGCCGGTCGCGACCGGCGCGCCACCATTTGCCAGGCTGAGTGCCCCATTCGAACCGATCGTAAAGACGTAAATGCCCCCGGCGGCACTGCCCATGTACAAGTACGTATTGTCCGGAGTCACTGCCAGCGCCGTCGGTTCCAGGCTCACCTGAAACGGCGAGCCGGAGATCACGTTCAGCGCGGAGTTTGCCAGCGAGAAGCCGGCGAGAGTCAGCGGGTTCGTCCCCTGATTGCCGACGTACAGGTAATCGCCCGAGGAGGTGCCGCCGCCACCGCCGTTCCCTCCGCCACCTCCACTGCTCAGGGGTGGAAAGAATTTTCCGCAACCAGCGAGCAGCAATGCTCCCGCAAGGCAGACACCAGCGCAGATTGCCAATCCCGCTCGTCTTTTGGAGTCACCGGACACTATCAATATCTCTGTCTTCTCGATCATGTTACGCGTCTTGCTGTGAATGTAGGCCTCGCAGCTACAGACGCGGATACACCCCGGTACGCTCCAGAAGGTTCGCTGCGGTCGGACACAAATACGGATTGGCTTGCTTTAGCCGCCCGCTCGCGCCACACCACGCAGCTTGGCAGCGATCCGCTCCAGTTGCTCTTTGTGGTTCAGGTCATGCCCCGCCATAGTCTCCACCACAGTGCGGAAGGTCATCGCGCCGCGCTCCGGATGAGTGACGGGCTTCTCCGCGTGCAGAGGCAAAGCCCCCTGGATCAGTCGCACGTTCCATTTGCGTACAGCCGTGAACGTCGACAGCGCCTCGCCGCCGTCGATCCCCGGATAGGGATAGGCCCACCTCTCCTGATCAAATGGCTGGATCACGTGATGATCCTCAGAGAGCGTCTGGCGCAGCCGGAAAGCAAACACAACCTCGCAGTCAGCCAGGTGGCACAGGATCTCGCTCGCGCTCCACTTGCCGGGTGCCGGCGCGACGGCTACTCCGGAGGGCCCGATCGCGTGCATCAATCCCTGCAGCCGTACGGGGGTCTCCCGCAACACCGTCAGGGGTTCCCGGCCGGACAGAAATCGGGCATAAGGATTCAGAACATCCGGAGCTGTGGTCATGATTGGGGCAGTATCCCACACGCCCCGCGCCATTTGAAAGCTGGTGGCGAGAGGCGTACTATAACAAGAGACGAGTTTGTCCGGCTGCGGTCTGTTCCGGCCGGAGAAATGAGTGGGCGAAAGCCCACTTTTTATTTGCGCTGATTTACGCCACTCCCAAATGGCATTTGATGTGGATCAAATTCGCTCGACGGCGCAGCGCGTCGCCGCTTCGCACGGCCTCGATGTCGTCGACCTCGAGTTCCTCGGCGGAGCCAAACACCGCACCCTGCGCATCTTCATTGAGAAGAACGCAGAAGAGCGCCGCAAACTCGCCGAAGCTCCGGCTGCCGCTCAGGTTGGGGGGGACCGGCTGGCCGGCGTCACCCACGAGGACTGCAGCCTCTTCAGCCGCGATTTTGGGACAGTGCTCGACGTGGAAGATCTGATCCCCGGAGCCGAGTACACCCTGGAGGTTTCCTCGCCCGGACTCGATCGTAAGCTGCACGGTGTGGAGGACTTCCGCCGGTTCAACGGCATGCTGGCGAAGGTCCAGACTTTCGAACCGGTATCGGGCAACCGTCACTGGCAGGGCAGGCTCACAGAGGTAAACGACAAGTCCATTCGCCTGGATTTGGCCGCATCGCGCCAGAAAGTGAACGCGCGCAAGCAGGGCAGCGCTTTGCAGGACGTCGAAATCGCGCTGACCAACATCGAGAAAGCTCAACTGGTACCGGAGTTCTGACCGTACCGAAATTTTGATGAACAGGGGCACCGCACCGCGCTCTGAACTCTGCGTTCTGCGCCCCGACGAAGAGAGAAACCAATGGCAAGTGTTCTTTATGACAGCATCGAGGCGTTGAGCCGGGACAAAGGCATTGATCCGCAGATCGTGGTCTCTGCGGTTGAAGACGCCATCGCCCTCGCCACGCGCAAGTACTACAAGACCCAGGAAAACATGCGCGCCGAGCTGGACCGCGATACGGGCGAAATCCGCGCCTATGTCTTCAAGACGGTGGTCGAGGCGCCCGAGCAGATCGAAGATCCTGTGAACCAGATCACGCTGGAGCAAGCCCGTGAACTCGCGCCCGATGTGGAAGTCGGCGGGGAAATCCGCTACTACAAGCCCACCGACGTGCTGGGCCGCATCGCGGCGCAGATGGCCAAGCAGGTCATCTTCCAGAAAGTGCGCGAAGCCGAGCGGGATACCGTCTTCAATGAATACGCGCACCGCGTGGGCGAAGTGCTGAACGCAACCGTCAAACGCGTTGAGTTGCAGGACGTCATCTTCGACATCGGCAAAGCGGAAGCCCGCATGCCGCGCCGCGAGCAGTCGCGTCTCGAGCAGTTCGCTGTGGGCGAGCGCGTGCGCGTGGTGCTGCTGCGCGTTGACCGCGCCGCCCGCGGACCGCAGGTCATCGTCTCGCGTGCTGCGCCGGAACTGGTACAGAACCTCTTCCAGAGCGAGGTGCCGGAGATCTACGACAGCACGGTGATGATCCGCGCCATCGCGCGCGAAGCCGGCGAGCGTACCAAGATCGCTGTGCAGTCGCGCGACAAGGATGTTGAT
>DATEPN010000323.1:0-4727 GCA_035273225.1 Acidobacteriaceae bacterium
CTCTTCGACGAGGCGGACGCGCGCGACGCTCTGCCCAAAGCCGAAGCCGCCCGCCGCCGGATCGCCGCCTTCAACAGCGACGTCTCCGTCGACGCGCACGTGGCCGACCTCGTGCCCGCGAACATCCACGACCTCCTCCGCAACGCCGACATCATCCTCGACGCCACCGACAACTTCGAGACCCGTTATCTGCTCAACGACTATGCCGTCGAGCAGCGCAAGCCCTGGATCTACGCCGCCGCCGTCGGCGCCTACGCCGTCACCATGAACATCGTCCCCGGCGAAACCGCCTGCCTCGCCTGCATCTTTCCGCAGCCCCCGGGAGGCGCCGTCGAAACCTGCGACACCGCCGGCATCCTGAACACCGCCGTGAATCTCGCTGCCTCCATCGAAGTCACCGAAGCCCTCAAGTTCCTCGTCGGTGCCCGCGACCGGATGCGCCGCACCCTGCTCTCCTGCGATCTGTGGACCAATGAGTGGAGCGAAATCGCCGCCGCCACGCCCCGGCCGGACTGCTCCGTCTGCGCCGGCCGCGATTTCGCATACCTGCGCGGCGAAGGCCGACCGCACATCACCCTCTGCGGACGCAATTCCGTCCAGATCCACGAGCGCGCCCGCCCGCTCGACCTGGCGCAAATGGAAGAGCGCCTGCGCCCGCACGGCTCCGTCCGCCGCAACGACCTGCTGCTGCGTTTCGAACGCAACGGCACCGTCATGAATCTCTTCGCCGACGGCCGCGCCATCATCCAGGGCACCAGCGACATCGCCGTCGCCCGCACCTTCTACGCCCGCTTCGTCGGCTCCTGACCCAGGCGCCCTCGCCCCAAAGAAAAACGCCCCAGCTCACACCAGGGCGCTTTCATGTTGCTTTTTGCTTTTTGCTTTTGCGTTTGCTATCCGCTATCCGCTATCCGCTATCCGCTGCCCCTCAGAACTGATTCCACAGGAACTGGTTATACACCTCGTGGTGGAACTGCACCTCCGACGGCTTCACGAACGTCCCCAGCAGCCGCGGGCACCGATCCGCCGAAGCCTCTTTCAGGTCGGCATAGCGGCCCTTCACATCCTCGCCCAGCAGTTTCGTCGTCCACGTGGCGTTGCGGAAGTTCTCAATCGCCGTGTAGATGTTGTCCGGCAGATACCGCTCCGCCTGGCGCAGATTCTCCTGCTTCGACGTATCGCCCGCAATGCCCGTCTTGAAGACCGACAGCATCACCAGATACGGATTCGAGTCCGGAGCCACCGAGCGCACTTCGACGCGCATCGAGCGCTCGTTGCCGATCGGAATGCGGATCATCGAGCCGCGATCCACCGCCGAGGCCTTGATCTGGTTCGGCGCTTCGAAGTGCGGATCCAGACGCCGGTACGCATTCACGCTCGAGTTCAGCAGCAGGCAGATGTCGTTGCCGTGCGTCAGAATGCGATCCAGAAATTCCCAGCCCGCCTTCGACAGCTTCTCCTCGCCCTTCGGATCCCAGAAGAGGTTCTTGCCGTCTTTGCTGATCGACACGTTCGTGTGCATGCCGCTGCCGTTCACGCCCACCACCGGCTTGGGCAGGAACGACGCTGTCATCCCCAGGCGCGTCGCCACCTGGCGGCAGATCAGCTTGTACAGCTGAATCTGATCCGCAGCCGCAACCACTTCGCCGTAGCTGTAGTTGATCTCGAACTGCGAAGGCGCGACTTCCGGATGGTCCTTCTCGTTCTCGAAGCCCATCGAGCGCTGCACTTCCGCCACCGTGTCGATGAACGTGCGCAGCGGATCGCCCGGCAGCGAATGGTAGTAGCCGCCGGTGTTCACGTAATCGAAGCGCCCCGTCTCAAAGAAGCGCCGCTCCGCGTCGATACCGTTGAAGAGGAAGCCTTCAATCTCGTTCGCCGCGTTCAGCGTGTAGCCGTGCTTGTCATACGACTCCTGCGCGAACGTCTTCAGCAGGCCGCGCGTGTCGCCGCCATACGTGCTGCCGTCCTTGTCGATCACGTCGCCGTAGACCAGCACTTTGCCGGCCCCGAAGATATCCGCCGGCGCGTAGTAGAACGAAGACCAGTCGATGCCCAGCCGCAGATCGCTTTCCTTCTGCGCCGTAAAGCCGCGGATCGACGATCCGTCGAACGTCAGGTTCTCAAAAGCGCCGAGCAGGAATTTCTTGTCGTAGTCCAGCATGTGCAGACGGCCTTCGAGATCGCTGAACAGGACCGTGACCGCCTTAATGCCTTTCTGATCCGTAAGGTACTTCAGGCGCTCTTCTTTAATCTTGTCGAGAGAGACGCGCTTTTTGCGCTGCTCTTTGGCTTTCAGGTTCAGTTCTTCCAGCTCTGCGTACGAGAGCGCCAGGAAATTCCGCAATTCAGTCGACATGCCTCTCCTCTGAAGCAAAAATTTTTTGGGATCCGGTGCCGCGCGGACTCTGCTCGGGCGGTCGACATGGGCGCGCCCGGAATACACTGCCTGCCTCGCGGGAGAATCAACTCCCGGGAAAACAGCTCACAGTCTGGAGAGAGTTCGGCGGTTCTCCTTCAGCCTACAGCCCGGAACGCAGCCCTGTCCCATAAATTAACGTGATGGCCGGAATTGCGCGCCGTTATGGGGAAGCGCTCTCCCGGTCTACTCTGTCTCTGTGAGCGCCCACCAGGCCGAAGCCGTCGTGCTGCGAACGTGGCCCATCCACGAGGCCGACCAGATCGTCTCGCTCTTTACGCGCGCCCACGGCCGCATCAAGGGCGTCGCCAAATCCGCCGCCCGCTCGCGCCGCCGCTTCGGCGGAGCCCTTGAGCCCATGACGCTGGTGACCGCCAGCTATGTGGAAAAGCCCAGGCAGGACCTCGTCCGCCTCGACGCCTGCGAAGTCATCGCCTCGCCTCTCTCCGATCCGGTGGACTACACCCGCGCCGCCGCCCTCGCCTTCTACGCTGAGGTCCTCGAAGAGACGCTGCCCGACCACGATCCGCACGACGCCGTCTTCCGTCTCCTCCTCGCCGTCCTTGCACAAACCCGCACGAATCGCATCTGGATGCCGGTGACGTACTTCTCGCTCTGGATGACGCGCCTCCTCGGCTGGATGCCGTCCGTCACCCACTGCACCGTCTGCGCCGAGCCCTTCGCCGCAGCGCCCGCCTGGTTTCATGCGCAGTCCGATGGCCTCGTCTGCGCGCGCCACAAGCGCCCCGCGGATCGCATCCTCAGCGCTGAATCCCTCGCGCTCGCCCGCAGGATCTTCGAATCGCCCATCGCCGCCCTTGCTGCCGAGGATTGGCCCGCCTCCCGCGCCGCCGATCTGCGCCGCTTCGCCACGCAGTCGCTCGAGCGGCATCTCGAGCGCCGCCTCAACACCGTCGCCGTGCTCGCCAAAGTTGGGCAGTAGGACAATCGCGCATCCGCCACTGGAGCCCAGCATCTACACTTGAGACCTGCAACATTTTGACCGGGGATGGACGATGAAAATCGCAACCACTGTGGTGGACCTGATCGGCAACACGCCTCTTGTGCAGTTAAACCGCGTCACCGAAGGCGCACACGGCCGCGTCGTCGCCAAACTGGAGAGCGCCAATCCCGCCAACAGCGTGAAGGACCGCATCGGCTTCGCCATGATCGACGCCGCCGAGCGCGCCGGCAAGATCAGGCCCGGCCACACCATCCTCATCGAGCCCACCAGCGGCAACACCGGTATCGCGCTCGCCTTTGCCGCTGCGGTCAAAGGCTACAAGCTCGTCCTCATCATGCCGGACACCATGAGCCAGGAGCGCCGCGTCGTCCTGCTCGCCTTCGGCGCGCAACTGATCCTCACGCCCGGCCCCAACGGCATGAACGGCGCCATTGCCAAAGCCAGGCAGATCCTCGCCCACACGCCGAACGCGTACATACTCCAGCAGTTTGAAAATCCCGCGAACCCGAAAATTCACTTCGACACCACCGGCCCCGAGATCTGGAACGACACCGAAGGCCAGGTGGATGCGCTCGTCTCCGGCATCGGCACGGGTGGCACGCTCACCGGCGTCGCCGAATTCATCAAGCCGAAGAAGCCCTCGTTCCGCAGCATCGCCGTCGAGCCCACCGACAGCCCGGTGCTCTCCGGCGGCAAACCCGGTCCGCACAAAATTCAGGGACTCGGCGCAGGCTTCGTCCCGCAGATCCTGCGCACCGACCTCATCGATGAAGTGGTCACCGTCTCCAACGACGACGCCCTCGCCATGGCCCGGCGTCTGCCCATCGAAGAAGGCCTGCTCGTCGGCATCTCCTCCGGAGCCGCCGTCCACGCCGCCGTCCAGGTGGCGAAACGCCCGGAAAGCGCCGGCCGTCTCATCGTCGTCGTCATTCCCGACTTTGGCGAGCGCTACCTCTCGTCGATCCTCTTCGAGAACCTCCGCCACGAAGCCCAGCACCTGAAAACCGAGCCAGTCTGATGCGCTGATCCGCCTCGAGCAGAAGTTAATCTGTTTGCGGCGCGCTTTTCTATCCGCTATCCGCTATACGCTGCTCTTATGCCCCTGTTCGCCCAGATTCGCGAAGACATCAACTCGGTGCTGGAGCGTGACCCCGCCGCCACCTCGCGATTCATGGTCGTGCTCTGCTACCCGGGCCTGCACGCCGTCTGGACGCACCGCATCACCGGCCGCCTGTGGCGCGCGAAGATGCGTCTCGCCGCCCGCCTCCTCTCGCAGGTCGCCCGCTTCTGCACCGGCATCGAAATCCATCCCGGCGCCACCATCGGCCGCCGCGTCTTCATCGA
>DATEPN010000324.1:0-3947 GCA_035273225.1 Acidobacteriaceae bacterium
AAGCAGCATGCGGAGACCCACGGATACCACGATGCGATGATGCTCGACTGGCGCGGGCGGGTGGCCGAAGCAACCGGCGCGAACATCTTCTTCGTCAAGGACAATGAGCTGCATACGCCGGTGCCGGACTGCTTCCTCGACGGGATCACGCGCCGGACGATCATGGACCTTGCGCGGCGGCGCGGCGTCGAGGTGGTGGAACGCGCGATCTGGCCCGAGGAGCTGGAGAGCTTCAGCCAAGCCTTCCTGACCGGCACTGCCGCAGAGGTGACACCGATCCAGTCGATCGGCCCGTGGAAGTTCGAGGTCGGCGAGCTGACGAAGCAACTCGACAAGGATTACGAAGACCTGGTCAACGGGCGGATCCCGAACGCCTAATCGAAGATCGTGAGGTCGAGCGCCTCGCTGGGACCGAACCAGATCACGTGCGCCGTGTGGTCGGCGAGATCGTCGCCCGTGTTCGCATGGGCAAAGACGGTGATCGGCCCGCGATTGAGCGCGAGGAATTGCGCGACCTCCCCGAAGGCGTCACTGGGCACGGTCAGCTGGACGCTGCCGCGCGGGTGAGGGCCGACCGGGCGCAGATGGAAGTGCCCGACCGCCACCGGGAAACGCTGTTGCACGGCCGATGCGAGCTGTTTCGCTACTTCGACCTGTTCAGGGTCGTAGTAGAGATGGGCGTGGAAATCGCGGATCGAGCTTTCCGTCATATCTGCATCCTAGCCTGTTTGGAGCCGCTGCCCCATCGACCCTTCCAACGCCGGATGCGGCCGGTATAAGCGCGGCTTCTCCCGCAAAGGGGCAAGCGCCTGCTGGGGCGTCGCCAAGTGGTAAGGCACCGGTTTTTGGTACCGGCATTCGCAGGTTCGAATCCTGCCGCCCCAGCCAATCTTACGCGTCGATCGGACGCCGCCGCCCGGCGCGAGTCCAGTGCTGCTTGCGAACGCCCGCCCGGTCGAGCCAGTCGAGGGCCCTGAGGAGGAGCTCCGCACGCCGCTCCGCGAAGCGCTGCAGCGAGAAGAGGCCGGCTGACGCCCATGGAAGGAACGGGTTGCGGCGGGAGTAGGCCCAGATCTCGACGCGCACGCTTTGCCTGTGCGAGCCCGCCCGAGCATGGAATCCGCAGGTGTCCGCGACGACGAGCGTGTTCGCGGGCACGCAAAACCTCGTCGGCTCGGGCAGCCCAAGCGCGGGGAGCTCGTCAGGGCGGATGCGGAACGAGCCTCGTTGCGACAGGCGATCGCCGTTCTCCATCAGCTCGATGCTCTTGCGCTGCTCCCAGGCGATGCGCTCGGGCGAAAGCCGGTGCGACCCGGCGACATAGGTAAGAGGCCGGCCATCGTCTTCGACGTCGGTCAGGAAGAACCATGCCTTTAGCGAGGGATGGAAAGTATCCGAATGCAGTTGCAGCTGCGGATCGGGCGGGCCTTCGGCAACTCCGCCGGCGATGGTCTGGATATAGTAAAGCGGCGCGGTGCACGCGCTTGCCACATAAGCCATCATTCCGCGCCACATCCGGGTCCGGAGCAGCCGGTCGAGATCCGGGCAGAGAGCGGTGATCTCCGGTCCGACCGGAACCCGCCGCGTGATCGTGTCGCCCTGCTGATGGGTCCGGCACTCGAAGGGGGTGTCCAGCAAAGCGCGTTGGAGCCGCCGAAATTCGTCCGCGGGGAGCAGGTCATTGATGACGATGAAGCCGTCGCGATCGAACTGCTCGCGATAATGTGCCGGCAAACGCGATGCGAGACGCGCGCGACGCCGTCGCGTCAGTGCATGGGCGGTCTTCAGTCGCCACACGTGAAGTCCCGCCCGGTTGAGACGGCGCGAGCCCAAAATTGGATTGTCGACGAAGGATTTGGAACCGCTAAGCAGCGCAAGCGCCCAGAATGGAGCGCGCCACCAGCGGAGCCAGTCGAGCGGTCCGACCGATCGTCCGCCTCGACCGCGAGTGGATAACTGCGCCTTCAGACTGGGGAAATGCGTCGCCATTTCAACTAGATCGCCGCTCCACGTCTGATCATAGCGCTGCAGCTCATCATCTGCGATCCCGCGATCTGCTCCCGCCGCAACGGTTCATCGCTTCTAATGTAAAACGCTGCTCACGTCTTGGACGGAGAAAAGAAAAAGGGGCGGGCCGAAGCCCGCCCCTTCATTGTAACGCAAGCCTGGCCTTACTGGCCGCGCTCGCCCCGCTGAGCCGGGGGCGGCGGAGGCGGCGGAGGCGGCGGCGGAGCCGGGCACGTGCTCGTCACCGGGATCACCGAACCATCCGGGCAGGTCTGGGTTGCCGGCGGCGGAGGCGGCGGCGGCGGCGGCGGCGGAGGCGGCGGAGGAGCCGCGGCACCGAACTCGACGCCAACACCGATCAGGCCCGTCAGCGTGTGCGTGTGGCCAACACCATTCGTCGGAGTGAACTGCTTGCGGCCATACCGCGAGTAGCGCGCTTCAGCCTTCACATAGAAGTTGTCCATGATGTTCTGCTGAACGCCCGCGCCCCACTGGATGCCGTGGACGTTGTAGTGATCGTAATAATAGCCGCAGGCCGCGGTGCCGCAGAAGCCACCGCCAGCAACAGCCGGGAGGAACTCCTTGCGCTGTTCGTTGGTGACGTAAGCGATCTTACCGTAGACCTTCGTTCCCGGCATGATGGCGACGCCGGCACGAAGGCCGAGGCCCCACTCCTGGAAGGTCTTGTGGTTGACGAGGCCCGCCCCGTCGGGGCCGTGAACCTCAGCAGGCGCCCACCAGAAGGTGCCTTCGCCGCCGACGAAGAAGCCGCCGAGGTCGAAGTCCGCACCGGCCGACGCGCCCCAGCCGAACTTGCTCTTGCTGTGGCCGTCCGCGTGGAAGCTGCTGATGCCGACGTCGCCGTCGGCGTGGAAGCTAACCGCCTGCGCATTGGCTGCTTGGGCGCTCAGGCCCAGGACCAGTGCAACAGCGGTCAGCGCGCCAGTATGCAGTCTCTTCATAAGAATCCTTCCCTCTTTACTTATAACTCAGGATCGTTTGCACCGAAGACCAAGTAGATGGAGATCGTTAGATATCAGCATCAATTGGCATTAGGAAGCCTTGTCGAGTCCGATCCAGCTCATTCACAACGCGGCCCCGCCAATCAGACCGTGCCACCGAGACGAATTTCTTCATCCTTGGTTCCACGAACGGTCGTGGTTTGAATGGTTGTGTTGCGCCGATGCAACACACCGGTCATAGTCCTTCGCCTAATAGCGTTCGTGCCGCCGGAGTTTGGCATCGTCCTCTTCCACGGCCTTCTCGACCTTGCAGACGAATCGTCGCGTCGATCGGCAACGCAGACCAGCTTGGTTGTCAGTGACACGCCGGCATCGACGACGGGCTTGCGTGCGCCCATGTAGAGCTTGAACGGGATCACAGCGAAACGTCGAACTCGGCAAGACTATCTGGCAGTTCCTTGTAAGGACGCCCTCGGACCAGAAGAACTTCCCGCGATTGTTGAGCTTGATGAGCCCGGCCGGGCAGTCACGTCACCAGCACGATTTCGCAATGGTGATGTTCAGCTGCCGCTTCGCCAGCCGGTCCGTTCAACATGTGGGAAACGCCCAGAAAAGGCTGAAGAAAAAAAAGATGGTCACGCGACGCCCGAACTGTCCACCGCGGACGCCCCGACGTTGTACTAATGCAAACACTGGGCGAAGATCACGCGCGGCTGGCCGACCGGGAAGAACGGCGGCATCGGGGAGCTCGTCGCACATGCGACGATTGAAGCTTTCAAGAACCCGTTCTGGGTCCTTGCGGCCCTATGCGATGCCAGTCGATGCCTGTATCGCCTGACTAGGAGCACATGTGCTCGGGAGAACTTTGATGAGGGATAGTGAATATCGAGTGGCGTTGATCCAGGAGCTTAGTCGCTGTCGATCCGCTAACCACGATGACAACTACGATGTGTTCAACCTGGGGCCGGAGCCATCGCC
>DATEPN010000325.1:0-7452 GCA_035273225.1 Acidobacteriaceae bacterium
ATGGCTGAGTTTGACCCATCCCGAAACCAGGACGTCCTTATTGCGCCTTCCGACCGCGCAGACGCGCTTACCGGGGCGTGCTCCGGTAATGCCCGCTACGGTGAGCGGCATTATGGACACAACTAGGACACAAAACTCGCGTTGTAGATGCTTAATTTACGGGAACCGCGAGAATGAAGTCTAACCGAATCAGCAGTTAAATGGTCGGGGAGAGAGGATTTGAACCTCCGACCCCCTGGTCCCGAACCAGGTGCTCTACCAGGCTGAGCCACTCCCCGAACGCGTGGAAGAAAACCGGCGCACCTGCATCCTGGTCACGCGCCAGCTATCCTCTTGAGTGTATCAAAACTCCCGACCGCACCCGTGACCCCGCGCGCCTCCATCGACTTCTCCGCCATCCGCGTCCTCGACGGCGGCCTCGCCACCGAACTCGAGCGCCGCGGCTGCGACATCTCCGGTCCGCTCTGGTCCGCGCATGTCCTCGACACCTCCCCTGAAACCATCGTCGCCCTGCATCTGGATTACCTGCGCGCGGGCGCCGACTGCATCGCCACCGCCAGCTACCAGGTTTCCAGCTTCGGCTACCGCGAACTCGGCCGTCCTCCGCAGGACGCCGCCCGCGCACTCCAGCAGTCCGTCGCTCTCGCCGAAAAGGCCCGCGCCGCATACGCTCGCGACAGCAGTCGCCGCATCTGGATCGCCGCCTCTCTCGGCCCGTACGGCGCCGCGCTCCACAACGGAGCCGAATACCATGGCCGCTACTCCATCAGCTTCGACGACCTTGTCGCCTTCCACGCCGAGCGCATGGCGATCCTCGCCGCAACAACCGCTGACTTCCTCGCCTTCGAAACCATCCCCTCGCTTGAGGAAGCGCACGCTATCCTCCGCGCCCTCGAGCAAACACCATCCGCTTCTGCCTGGATCTCCTTCACCTGCCCCGATGTGAGTCCCGACGCACTCCACGTCGCGCACGGCGAGCCGCTCCGTGAATGCGCCGCCGCCGTCGCCGACTCGCCGCAGGTGCTCGCCATCGGCATCAACTGCACTGCGCCGCAGCGCATCACGCCGCTCATCGCCGAGGCGCAGGCCGGCGCAGCCGCGCGCAGGCCGATCATCGTCTACCCCAATTCCGGAGAAACCTGGCACGCGCCGACCCGCACCTGGCACGGCCACGCCGATCCCTCTGCCTTCACCGCGCTCGCCCGCGAATGGTTCGCCGCCGGAGCTCAGGCCATTGGCGGCTGCTGCCGCACCACACCGGCCCACGTTGCAGCCATCGCCGCCACGCGTCTCAGCCCCGCAGCCTCGTAGTATCCTTGAAAAGACGCGCCCGTAGCTCAGCTGGATAGAGCGGATGCCTCCGGAGCATCAGGTCGGGAGTTCGAATCTCTCCGGGCGCGCCATTCCCAGTTCCCTCTCCATGCAACGCCAGCCAGGGTCCTGCGGCGACCAGCCCAGGGGCCGCGGCCCGCCCTTCCGGCTATCCTTCACCGCCCCTGATCCGAAGCCGGCTGAGCCAGCGTTTTCCACTGCGTCTCAACGTCCGGCGGCAGCTTGTCCATGTGGCTCAGGAACGTAGTCAGCTGCCAGACCTGCTGCTGGTTGAGAATTTTGCCCCACGCCGGCATCCCGCTCAGCCGCACGCCGTGTTCAATGATGTAAAAGTTCTGGTGCTCCGGCATGTCGGGCGCGTCCTTCATGAACTGGGGCGCACGCGGGTACAGCGCGTCGGCGAACATGCTGTCCGGCTGTCGAACATCTCCGTGACAGCTGGCGCAGTTTGTCTGATACAGCTTCATACCCGCCATCAAATTAGCCGCAGTCGGCTCGGCCGGGTTCGCAAGATGAGGAGCCCGGCGGTCGACAGACGCATCCAGCGCCGGCATCGCCACCCGCATCTCGAGAGCACCTTCGGGAATATCCGCCCGGGGATTCACCAGTCCAAAGCGAATCCAAAGAAACTCAGCCAGCAGCACCAGCACGACACCCGTCGCAAGTCCAACCAGGAATCCACGCATCGAATACGTCCTTCTTTCCGCTCAGGAACAAGCGCTCGAAACAGATGCCGCTCATCAACACGGCATGGCCCTTCCGCCTGGAGGCGAAGGGCCATCTGACACGCTGGGTTGCGCTTTGATCCAGCTACTGCGGCGTTCCACCCGTCGCGCCTGCTTGTGAACAGGACGCGGAGATGTGGTGGATATCAGAGACTTTGAAGTGCCGTTCGGCCACTCCGTGATGCTCCTTGCCTTCACTCTTTTCGTTCTTCTCGGCCGATTCGTTCTCGCCGATGGCGGCGCCCGACTTCACCCAGCTGCCCGTCAGCCTCACCGTGTGGCCAACATGCTCCTTGAGCTGATCGTTGCCGCCAACTTCGACGGCCCGGCCCTTCGTCGGCTTCAGAACGTAAGCACCCTCGTCGTTCGGCCCTGACAGGCATCCGGTTACGCTGGTCTGGCCGCTGGCCGTTGTGCTGTTGGTTTGCGCTGTCGCTGTCATGCTCAGGGCGAGCGCGCAAATAGCTCCGCCCAGCAGCATCCTGACCGATAGTGTCTTCATGAAGTCCTCCCTTCGACCTAAAGGGGCCCGGCAATCCACGATTGGCCCAGGTAAAGTGAGCGATTCAGGCTCGGCTCGTTCAGCTCACTTTGCGCAGCGGATAGTCCGTCCGATTCTCCGCAACCGGCTGCTTCGAAAGGGAGCTCGGTGCGTTCACGTTCGCATTCCTGTCCACACCTACGCCTAGCCGGTCGACGAGTTCACCGCCCAGCCAGCCGCCAACCAGCGCCAGCACCACGCCTACAAATGAAAGCGTCAGCGCCCCGGCCGACGGAATCTGACCGTTGGCTTCCCGCATCCACCAGCTGGCAATAAACAGCAGGACCACGACGACGTTGGTCCCTCCATGCAGCAGCCCAATTCGCTTCGCTCGCGTTCCAGCAGGAATAACGAACCAGTCGACAGCGCCGAAGACGGCGGCACACAGTCCGCCAATAATTCCTGCGGCGATCATCCAGAACGAGATGCGATACCAGGAGGCGTCGCCCTGCGCGAGCGCAACAATATCGAAGGCCACAGCCGTGGCGAGAAGGCCCAGCGGGAACACGATCAGCATCGGGTGAATGGGGTGGCCCAGAAGCTTCGCCTGACTCTCCACGGAACACCTCCTTCCCGAGGCGATGCTCCCGCCCCCGAAAAGGGATGTCTCTGCTGCCTCAGGTGATTGTTTTCGTGTGAATTCAGTCCGAAGCGCCTGCCGCGGACCGTACCGCGCGCGCCACGCCCTCCGGCTACCGCGCCTCGCAGATTTAGCGCGGGGTGCTCTCGTGGTGCGTCTGCCGCACTTTCTGCGCCCGCGCACGCTTCGCCATCGCTCTTCTCTGCTTCCGGATTGCACGGTCCCGCGCCTTGATTTGCTTGTCCGAGAGCCGGGCATTGTGCTTCTGCGCCGCAATCCGAGCCGAATGATTGTCTGTCTGCGCGGAAACGGCGAATGCGGGCACCGCCAGCCCCACAAGGGCCAGCAACATCACGGCTGTGAGTTTCTTCACGACGATTTTCCTCAGGGGTGATTGCGAGAATTTTACTCCCGCGCTCCGGCTCAGCTCACCGCGAGAACTCTGAGCGTGACTGGATCGTTATCGGCTTCTTCGACGTTCGTCCCGCCCATTCCGCGCCTATACTGTCCGCGTGAAACTCCCCATCCCCGGCCAGGAACTCGTCGCGCTCATCGTCGCTGTCTCCTTCGCCGCCGGTCTCAACGTCTATGCCACCGTCGCCACTTTGGGACTGCTCGCGCACGCCGGACTCCTCACCCTGCCCGGCGCCCTCCACCCGCTCGCCAGCTGGTGGGTCATCGGCGCCAGTTCCGCGCTGTTCGCCGTCGAGTTCTTTGCCGACAAGATCCCCGCCTTCGACCTCGTCTGGAACGCGCTGCACACCTTCATCCGCGTACCCGTTGCGGCCCTGATTGCGTGGCGCGCCACCGCCTCTCTCACGCCCGCCGAACAACTCGCCGCCACCCTCCTCGGCGGCATCATCGCCCTCGCCGCTCACAGCGGCAAAACCGCTGTCCGCGCCGCCGTCACACCTTCACCCGAGCCTTTCTCGAATGCTGGCCTCAGCCTCGGAGAAGACGTCATCGCCGTCTCCCTCACCTGGCTTGCCACGCAGCATCCATTCATCGCGGGCACCGTCGCCGTCGCCTTCCTCGCCGTCATCGTCCTGCTCGTCCGCTGGGTGTGGCGCGCTCTTCGCAAGCTCTTCCGCGGCGCCGAACACATCCTCCAGACCTGACCCGCCTACCATCCCATCTGCCGCATCCGCCCCAGGATCACCGCGCTGTACTGATTCATGCGCTCCGGCCGTCGCCGCAGCGGAGCCGGCAGGATCGCCGCCAGCCGCGCCGCCTGCTCCCGTCCGACATTCCGCGCTGCCGTTCCGTAGTAACGCCGAGACGCCGCCTCCGCTCCGTAAATCCCCGGCCCCCACTCCACCACATTCAGATACAGCTCCAGAATCCTCTGCTTGCTCAGCACCGCTTCCGCCACCGGCACCAGCGACGCCTCCGCGCCCTTGCGCAGCACCGACCGCTCCGTTCCGAAGAACAGATTCTTCACCAGCTGCTGCGTAATCGTCGAAGCTCCGCGCGTGCGCTCGCCTTCCAGATCCTGTCTTGCCGCAATCTGGATCTGCTGCCAGTCAAAGCCGTGGTGCTGATAGAAGCGCCCATCCTCCGCAGCAATCACCGCGTGCTGCAAGTTCGGCGAGATCTGCCGCAGCGGCACGAAGGCGTAATGCTCGTGATACGGCCGGTGCGCGATCCACGCCTGCACCCGCCGCTCCATGTGCACCGCCGTCGTCGGCGGATCGATCCACCGCGCCGCCACCAGCAGCAGCGCCGCTCCCAGCCACGCCGCCAGTATCGCGAGCACCAGCCAGCGCACGAGAAAAAGCAGGAACCGCTTGCTGCGCGGGCGTCTGGCAGGTCGGTCGCGCCGTACTCTCACATTTCAGAATAACCAGCAGACGGGTCCGCCTTCGATTCCAGCAAGCCGCCCCACACCAAGCGATCCTCTTAGCGGTCCTCGCGTCGTGAGCAAAGGCCTCATCTGCTCTTTCTTCTGGCCATACCGATGCCGAATGAGGTAGACCAGCACACGTGATGAAAAAGAGCCCGCGCTCACCGGATTATGGCCTCGACGCGCCGGGAGTCATGCGCGGCCTGCTGATCGGCGGGTCAGCCGCGCTCATCCTCGGCTACGCCCTGTTTCGCGAAGCCATTCATTCCCAGACGAACTGGGCCCTCAACCTCGGCACGGCTGTCTTCAATGCCGGCATCGGTTGTCTCATCGGAGCGACGCTGATGTTCGCCAGCAGCCGCTACGGAAAATTCCGCGTACGTGACCGCATGCTGCGCCGTCTGAACCTGACCGGCGGCGAAACGCTCCTCGACGTCGGATGCGGCCACGGCCTGCTGCTGATCGGTGCTGCCAGGCGCCTGCCCCACGGCCGCGCCGTCGGAATCGACCTCTGGTCTCAGGTCGACCAGGCGCACAACTCGCGTGAGGCGACCTTGCGCAACGCCGCACTCGAAGGCGTCGCCGGCCGCGTTGAAGTACGCGATGGCAACATGTGCGAAATGCCCTTCCCTGACGCAACATTCGACGCGGTAGTAGCGAGCCTCGCGATCCACAACGTGCCAAAGCACGATGACCGTCGCAAGGCAATTCGCGAGATCGCGCGCGTGCTGAAACCCGGTGGCCAGGTCGCCCTCATGGATTTCAAGAGCGTCGGACTCTATGCGGATGAGTTGCAACGATCCGCCCTGACCAATGTGAAAGTCTCGTTACCTTCCTTTTGGACCTGGCCCCCCTCACGAACAGTGACCGCCAGGAAACCTCTCAGCAACTGAGGCCGCCTTGTCATCAGTCCCTGTCTAAAAGCAGGTGACCACCGGCAGGACAGTGCGTCTTAGTTCATGTCTCCCCTTGCCGACACGGAAAGGATCAGTCAATGACCTGTGCCCGTCGAATCTGGATCGTTTTCACCGCAACGCTGCTGACTTCGCTGGCGTGCTCTGCCCAGGGATTACAGTCGGGGAACCTCTTCGGGGTGCACGTCGTTACGGTAACGCTCAAACCCGGAGCAACGATGAATCAGTTCACAGATTTTTACGTCCATCAGGTCATTCCCGAATACGAGAAGAATTGGCCCGGGCTCAGGGGTTACCTCCTGAAGTCATTCCAGCGGGATGCGCACAATCAGTTCGCAATTGTATGGCTCTTCAACACGGTGGCCGATCGCAACCGCAACTTCGATGCCAACGACCGGCCCAATGAGCTGGAAAAGGCTGCGTTGCAGAAAGTGAAACCCATCGAAGACAAGCTCAAAGATCTGTACGGCAGCTACACGATCAAATACACACACGACGACGACTGGGTCGTCCAGTAAAAGAGCGATTCAGGCCCCGTTGCCTTTCGGCCTTCCCGTCAGAGCCGGCTCAGCACCGACCGCAGAATCCCCTCGCCGCTCGGCGCGTTTCCGGTCGGCTGCCCCTGCGGCGTCACATGCCCGTTCGAGACCAGGTGATGCATCAGCACCGGCACCGCCTTGCTCAGCACCGACTGCACCGTGGTAGCCGGAAGCCCGGTCCTCTGCGCGATCGCCTCAACGATGCCGCTCCCGGCTAGCCCCTGCTGCACCTGCGACGGATCAGCGGCCTGCGTCTGTCCGCTCGACCACTCCTGCACCTGCGATCCCATCCCATTCTGATGAAACCGTTGCAGCAGCTCCCCGAATCCGCCTCCGCGCGACTGCAGTTCGCTCATCAGCGCGCCCACCACCTTCGCGTGATCGCCACCGCCGGCCCCGCCCGCAAATTGCTCAACCAGGTTTTCGAATCCCATCTCCCCTCCTTCGCCTCTTGGATACTTCCCGCCACCGCAGAGATGGTCAGCGTCTCAGCAGCGCGCGCTAATTCGCCCGAACCGGAAAGATGTCGATCTGCCCGCCCCCAGGAACCGCGACCTGCGAGATTGATGTACTGGATCAGCTGCGCGTGCACCGGGCCTCTGTACGACTCGGCGGAAGGCGGGCCGCTCACTGCATGAAGCATCGAGACGCCGCCGATCAGCGCGAGAACAGGAACGAATCGCATCAGGAGCTTCCTCAGCCGTCTCAGTATAGGCGCGCCACCGCGCCACCTATTTATCGTGGCCCGTGCATATCGACGCCTGCTATACTCGCGCCCTCCCCGGAGTGGATATGAGGCAGGAATCCCGGTTCTTCTACGGGTGGACCGTTGTCGCGACGGCTGCCGTCGGACTGTTCTTCAGTGCCGCGCCCGTCGTCGTCTACTCCTTTGCCGTCTTTCTCAAGCCACTCGCCTTGAATTTCCACGCCGGCCGCGGCCCCATTTCCATGGCCTTCACCATCCACAATGTCGTCGCC
>DATEPN010000326.1:0-2408 GCA_035273225.1 Acidobacteriaceae bacterium
ATGGCTACAGGGCAACGAGGGTAATTGCGCCCAGCGTATTACCCTCCGGCGCTCCTACTGCACGTTCAGATTCTGCTGGAGCGGCGTGTGCTCCGAGGAATCGCCCACGAATACCGTGAACGCACCCGGATCCACCTGCCATCCTTTTTTCGCATCGCTCCAGTAGGCGAATGACCTCTGGTTCAGCGCCACCGCTACATGCTTTGTTTCGTTCGGAGCCAGCCGGACCTTCTCGAAGCCCTTCAGCTCCTTCGCCGGACGCTTCACCTTCGCCGACGGGTCGCCCACGTACACCTCGGCCACCGTCGCGCCCTCGCGCTGCCCGGTGTTCGTCACGTCGAACGAAACGTGGTAACCGTACTGTTCGCCACCTTCCGGCGCATCCACCTTCAGGTTCGAGAACGAGAACGTCGTGTAGGACAGACCGTATCCGAAGGGGAAGAGCGGCTTCTTGTCATTGGTTGAGTAGTAGCGATACCCGAGGAACACCCCCTCCTTGTACTGCACGTGGGGTGTCTGTCCTGGCGCTGCCGCTGCAGGGTAGTAGCTGTCATGCGCAGGATTATCGTCCCACGATTTTTCGAAGCTCACCGGCAGATGTCCTTCCGGATCGTGCCGCCCCAGCAGGATCTGCGCCATCGCACGTCCTCCCTCCTGCCCCGGGTACCAGTTGTGGAGCAGCACCGGCACCTTATCCAGCCAGCGATGCATATCCACGTTGCCGCCGGCCGTGATGGACACAATCGTGTGCGGATTCGCCTGCGCCACCGCCTCGACCAGCTGATCCTGCCCGAAGGGCAGCTCATACGTGCGATCGAAGCCTTCGCTCTCGTTCGAGGCATCGAAGCCCACAGCCACGAATACCACGTCCGCCGCCGCGGCAATCTTCTTCGCCTCGGCAGAGACCAGCTCATCGACACCGCGAATTCCCAGCCCCAGCCGCATATTGCTGGAGTCCGGCTGGTAGTCCACTTCCACCGATGCAGCCTTGCCCGCGGTCAGCGGCACCTCGGCATAGCGCGGGGCCTGCCCCTCGTGCGGCGTCTGCTCCAGCACAGGCTTGCCATTGACGATCAGCTTGTAGGCATCGTGTCCGGCGGCGCCGATCAGGAACACATAATCCTCGGTCTTCGACGGCATGTACTGCGCGGTGTAGCGGATGCTCCGCCGCGTCGGAGAGGGCGGCGCGAACCTCTCGGCCTGGAAGGTCGCAAGGCGCCGCTGATGAGTGACGGCCGGCGTGCCGCTGAAGTTGGCATTGTCAAACGTCTCCACCTTCACCTGATTTCCCCTGAACCGATCGTTGGGCGGCTCCTGTCCGGACGCGCTCACGAACTCTGTCTCGCGCATCATGTCTTCCACGGTGGGCAGGCCGGGATCGTACAGCACGTTCACCTTGCCGGCGAGCGCGTTGGACAGCCCGGTCATGAAGCTCACCGGAGAAAAGGCATCCACATGCGAACTGCCCCCGCCGCCGGGAACCGCCGGCCACGCATCCGGCCCGATCACCGCAATCGTGTGCACCTGGTTTGGATCGAGCGGCAGCAGGTTGCCCTCGTTCTTCAGCAGCGTGATGCTCTCGAGCGCCTCCTGCATGGCCACCTGCCGCCCTTCCTGGCTGAACTTGGGATCGGTCGCCACAAACTGATCCCGATCGAGGAAGCCGAAGCGGAGAGTGTCGCGGAAGATGCGCCGCACCTTGTCGTCAATCGTCGACTGAGAAACCTGGCCACTCTTCACCGCGTCGGTCAGGTTTTTCGGATTCATGAATTTCCCGGACGGCATCTCCAGATCCAGCCCGCCGTTCGCCGCGCCTACCGCCGAGTAGGTCGCGTCCCAGTCGGACATCAGCACGCCGTCAAACTTCCAGTCGCCCTTCAGAATGTCGAGATTGAGGTGTTTGTTCTGCGTCGCGTGCTCGCCGTTCAGCAGGTTGTAGCTGTTCATCACCGCGCCAACGTGGCCTTCCTTGACGGCTGCCTCAAATGCCGGCAGATAAATCTCGCGCAGCGTGCGTTCATCCAGGTCGGAGCTGACGTTGTGCCGGTCGTATTCCTGATTGTTCGCGGCAAAGTGCTTCACGGTCGCGATCACGCCCTGGTTCTGCACGCCGCGAATGTAGGCCGCCGCGGTTTGTCCCGCGAGAAAAGGATCTTCGCCCAGATACTCGAAGTTGCGCCCGCACATCGGGGCGCGATAGATGTTCACGCCCGGCCCCAGCAGGAAGTGGACGCCGCGCGCCCGTGCATCTTTGCCGATTGAGTCGCCCATCTTCTCGGCCAGCGCCGGATCCCAGGCCGCCGCCAGCGCGATCCCGCCGGCATACGCGGTATCCGGACCCCAGGTCCGCACCCCCTCCGGCCCGTCGCTCATCTTGAGACTCGGAAACCCGGCCGAAGGCTCAGCGC
>DATEPN010000327.1:0-2572 GCA_035273225.1 Acidobacteriaceae bacterium
CGATGCATTCGCGGGGGAAGCGTACGTCTTCCAGATTGGGAATGGCGGGGTGCTGACGTCGATCAGTTCGTCGATCGTTCAGCTGAACACGGCGACGCCGGCCCAGGATCTGGAGATTGCGCCGAGCAACTCGCTGGTTTATGTGTCGCTGGGAACGGGCGGCGTCTACACGTTGAGCTTCGATGCCAGCAACGGCGCATTGCAGCAGGTGAATGGGGCGTTGCAACCGAAGCAAAGCGGGGGCGCTGATTACGGCATGGCGGTTACGCCGTCGGGGAACTTTCTGCTGGTCGCCGAAACTGGCGTCGGTGGGGTGCGGGTTCTGGCGGCGTCCTCGAGCGGTGGCCTGTCGGAGGTCTCTGGATCGCCTTTCAAAACGGCTACAGGAGCGTATTGGGTGGTAGTCGATTCAACCGGCACCTACGCATACGTAGCGAACCGCGCCAATGGGAACGTCAGCGCGTTTTCAATTGGGACTACCGGTGCGCTGACGGCTATCACCGGATCGCCTTTCGCGACGGGAAGCAGCCCGGTGCAGATGGTGGAGGACAACAGCCACACGTATCTGGCGGTGGTCTGCTCCGGAGGAAGTCCGGATTTGCAGGTGTTCTCGATCAACAGCACGACGGGCGCGCTGACCAGCTTTAAGACGGCGACCACCGGGAATGATCCGACCCAGGCGACGGTCATCGCTGCGACGCATTAGCCCTGGGGCACCGTCCCGTTCCAAATTCGCGATCATTGCGGACAACCTTTCACCGGAAACGAGCAACTCAGCTTGGCACACCGGGCCTGATGCTGGAGGACCGAACAGGAGAATCTGTGCGCGTCCCCCTGCGCCGATTGAACGCTGCTCGAAACTGATCGCCCAACCCTGCTGCATCAGGAAACGGATCAAGCTGCTGGAAGTACCGAAGGCACGAAATCCAACTGAAAAGCAGGTTCACCATGAGGCCATCTACCCACGTACTCGCGGGAGCTGTAACTCTTGTTATGTTCGGCGTGGCCGCTCTTCCCGCCACCGCCGTCGCTCCTGTTAAGTTCAGCCAAACGATCACCCTGCCTGTCGATTTCCCTTGCCCTGACGGAACAGTTCTGAGCGGAACCGCTACGATCAACGACAGTGGTATCGCGTTCCGCGATGCGTCAGGAGGCACAACGCACGTGTTTCTGCATGACACCATCACGACGACTATTACGGGAACAAACGGGCTGGTTGCGTCCGGAACCAACACTCAAAATGAGACCTTCGATGTCGACAGCGGAGCATTCTCGGTTCGGGGAGTTTTCACGGACCTGAGCGTACCCGGAGTCGGAATCGTGGCTCATGCCGCCGGTCGATTGCTGGTGGACGGCAACGGCAACGTCGTTTTCGTGACACCGTCGCTTACAAACGCGGGCAACTCAATCTGTGCGGCGCTGGAATAACCGCGCTGCCTGTTCCTGCAGAACCGGCAAGGCCCGCCGGATCACAAACGCCGGCGGGCCGCCGTTCTGTCATCGCAATGGTCGGGTTGCGCGCGACCCGCGTGGACATTCTCGAGCTGTGAGGGATCCAGCAAGCGGGGACTTCTTCAGCCAGCGCTCGGACGGTTTCGCTCCGGAGTGCTATCCTGACCAGTTTCTGGCGTATCTCCTCATGAGCGAACCGGCGAGCCCTGTATTTCCTCAGCTTAAAAACCAGCTGACGTCGAAGCTGGACGTCAACAGCCCGCGGGCACAGCAGAACGCGTCGAGCATGCGGCAACTACTCGACCAGGTTCGCGCGCAGGAGGCCGAGCTGCGCCAGGGCGGCGGGGCGAAGTCCATCGAGTCGCAGCATGCGAAAAAGCGACTGACAGCGCGGGAGCGCATCGCCCTGCTGCTCGACCCCGGCACGGAGCTGTTCGAACTGGGCCTCTTTGCCGCGTTTGGGATGTATGAGGAGTGGGGAGGCGCTCCCGCGGCGGGCGTGGTGACGGGTCTCGGACGCGTTGCTGGGCGGCTGTGCATGATCGTCGCGAATGACGCAACGGTGAAGGCGGGCGCGTTTTTTCCCATGACGGCGAAGAAGGTGCTGCGCGCGCAGCATATCGCCATGCAGAACCGGATTCCGACTCTTTACCTCGTCGATTCGGCGGGGATTTTCCTGCCGCTGCAGGAGGACGTCTTCCCCGATCAGGACGATTTCGGGCGCATCTTCCGCAACAACGCGGTGATGTCGGCGAGCGGGATTCCGCAGATCACGGCGATCATGGGTATGTGTGTCGCGGGCGGCGCGTATCTGCCGGTGATGACCGATCAGGTGCTGATGACGGAAGGCAGCGGGCTGTTCCTCGCCGGACCGGCGCTGGTACAGGCGGCGATCGGGCAGAAGTATTCGGCGGAGGAACTGGGCGGAGCGACGATGCATGCGGAAATCTCCGGCACGGTGGACTTCAAGGAGCCCAACGATCACCTCTGCATTGCGCGGCTGCGCTCGCTGGTTGCGCGATGGGGACATCCACCGCGGGCGGCGTTCGACCGCGCAGTGTTCAACCCGGAGAAGGATGCGCCGCGGTACCCAGCGAGCGATCTGTATTCCCTGCTGGAC
>DATEPN010000328.1:0-3159 GCA_035273225.1 Acidobacteriaceae bacterium
TACAGCTGCATCACCGCAGTTGCCGTCATGAGCGGCTTCGTGAGCGAGGCCATGTCGAAAATAGTGTCGGGCGTCATGGCTTCGCGCGTGGGCACCAGCGAGCGCATCCCAAAGGCGCGCCGGTAGACGACCTTCCCGTCGTGGCCAACGATGACGACGGCGCCGGGTATTTTGTGCTCGGCGATGGCACGCTCGACCACGAGGCCGATCGCGGAAAGGCTCGCCTGAGCCCGCGCAGCCATAGTGAACAGCCCTGCGCAGAAAAGGACAAAGCAGGCGCGGAGAGCGCGTCGGCTCATTGCGCGTTCTCCGGAATCCCGATCTCCTGCGGGGACGGCAGCGTCCGCGATTGCTGCCACTGCGCACGCGCAGCAGCGATGCGGCGGCTACGTTCCGTCCAAAGCTGTGCGGCGTCGTCATAACGAGACGTTACGTTGTTCAGCCAGTAGGGACGGTTCTCACGCAGCCAAACGTCGCTGTAACGGGTCTCGAGGTAATGGTAGCCGTCGCGAAGATCGTCGCACAGGCCATTGACGCCGGACAGGTTCCAGAGGTCGCGCGATGTATGCGCGGAAATCGCCGGATCCTTCTGGCCCTTGTAGAGGCGCAGATACGCCTCCGCGACTTGATCGGCAATTTGGAATTTAAATGCCAGGAAGTCGATCCGGCGTGCCCCGAGGTCCATCGCATCGAGCGCCTCGACGTTCCGCAAGTTGCCGGCGGCGCGCGCCTGCGCGATCAGAGTGAGCGCACGCTCGGCGTCGAGGCGAACTTCGGCGGAAACGGGACGGATCTTCGCGGCAATCTCGCGACCCTCGCTGCTCCACGGATCCATCCAGAAGTACGCGTCACGGGCATCCTCGAGACCACCGCGCAGGAGCGCCTGGTGGGCAGCGATCAGATCCTGCTGCGCCTGACCAACCGCGCCACCGTAGTCACCGTGGAAGACAGGGCCGTAATCCCGCTGGAACCGCGCGATGTCGCCGGCATCGGTCTGCCATGAAGCTGCGGCGCCGAAAAGCACGGCATACCAGTCCTCGGCAAAAAGGCCCTCGCCGTCGTCATCCCAGATGGTGTTCAGCATCCCGGTGCTCCCAGCCTTCTGGCCGGCGGCGACGAATCCCTGGATGTTGTGGAGCGCGGTATCGAAGTTGGGCCAGACCCGGTTCCAGTTGTTCACGCCGGGAGCGACCCAGGTCTCCATGCCGGCATGGGTATAGGGATCGAGCCAGCGCGCGAAGCTTGGTTCAGGTTCGTAGTGCCACGCAACGGCGATCATGTCATGCGGAAGGCGCGGAACGAGGTCCGGGCTGTTCATCGCCACGTCTCCCCAGAAGAGGAGTCGGCGGTGCAGCGGCGCGAGCGCCTGATGGATTTGCGTGAGGAAGTCGATGTAGACGGCGCCAAGGCCACGCTGCTTCACAGCGTTGGCGGTTTGTCCCTGGCCCAGTTCGAATGTTTCATCGGCACCGATGTGGAGCATGGGACCGGTGTAAATCCCGGCGAGTTCATCGAACCACTGTTTGATGAGCTGCATGGAGCCGGGCTGGCCTGGCGCGAGGACAGCGCCCGTCGGAATCTCGGCCAGCGGCGCATATTGCTGCCACAGCAGAACCTTGTGGAGGTGGCCGAACGCTTCCTGCTCCGGGACAACGGTGATGTGGTACTGATGCGCGTAATCCACCAGCGCTTTAGCGTCGGCCGGCGAAATCGATCCGCCGGGCAGCGCCGGCAGCGGACTCGACGCGTACTGCAGGGTGTTTTCATAGTAAGGCGAGTAGACGTTGAGCTTGTAGCTCGCAAACATGCGGATCTGCTGTTTCTGGAATTCCAACGTCGGCACGGGACCCCGCGAGAGATCGTCGTGCACGCCGCGCCACCGCATTGCAGGCCAGTCGCGGATCGCGGCTCCGGTGAGGATAGGACCCGCGCCGCCGTACCGCTCCAATTGCTGGAGGGTTTGCGCTCCGTAGAACACTCCGGCAGCAGTATGCCCAATGACGAATACCTCGCGCTGCGCGGTGAGCAGCACGTAGCCTTCAGTGTTCATCGCACCATCAAAGCTCATGTGTTCTCGGCGAAGGATGCGGCGCGCCTGCGGCGTGTCGTCGCGCAACAGCCAAATGCGTATGGCGCCAGCCGTCTCACGCAGACGAACGCCGCGTGCTTTCCAGGCTCCCGCAAGATCACGAGCCGCGAAGCGGTCGTCCTTATCACCACCGGGCACCGCGATCCGGACGCCCGCAGAGAGCGAGAGGACGGGGCGCGCGGTGAACTCGCGTGGTTGCGGGATGAGCGGAGGCCGCGCCGAGGTACTGGGATCAGCTGCGAATACTGAGGGAACTGTCAGGAACAGGACGAGTACAGAGAGCAGTCGACTCACGGGGCGATTGTTTCACACAGAAGCTGCCCGGCCGGGATTCCGGCCGGGCAGGCAAGTTGCGGTTCAGTTAGAAGCGGTAGAGGAGAGACAGTTGGAGCTGACGCGCGGGCGACGCAGTCTGAATGATCTGCCCCTCGACGGATTTGTCCGGCCAGCTCGCAGCAGAAACTCCGTTGGCCGCCGAGACTGAGTTGGGCGGGTAATAGCTGGCGATGTTGAACGCGTTGAACGCATCCACGCGGAACGTGAGGGTTTGCGATTCGTACGTCGGGAAAGACTTGAACAGCGAAAGATCGATGATGCGGAACCCGGGAGCGCGCGGCCCGTTGTTAACGTGCGCACTTCCGAATTGCCCAAACTGTTCATTGCCGTAAGCGCACACGCCGTTGTCTGGGCCGGTGCAGGGGTTCGCGGAAGGATCGATGCCGAACCAGTGCTGGACGGATTGATGCACAACCTTCAGCTTGCGGTACTGATTCGCCCTGGAGGCGCGGCTGTGAACGCCGGCGTTATTGTTGCCCGTCATGTTGATCGGGAATCCGGTGTGCAGGATGGTATCGCCCGACAGCTGCCACCCACCAAGTACCTCTTCTACGCCACGGTTCCAGTTGCTGCCGAATCTCCGGCCTCGGCCGAAGGGCATCTGCCAGACGGCGGTGCCGTTCAGCGTTTGGCGCGCGTCGAAGCCGGACTGACCGTAATCGGCCTTCGGATGGTAGTAATCCTGCCAATACGCGCTGGCACCATCGACACCGGAGATGCCATAGAAGCCGGGA
>DATEPN010000329.1:0-27542 GCA_035273225.1 Acidobacteriaceae bacterium
ATGATTGTGTCCGCCGGTGGCGCGGCGCCGAAGAAAAGAAATGCGAGCCACGGACCAATGATGGGGATCGACAGCACGATGGCGTAACCGACGCGCAGGCCGGCGCCGGAGAGGAGGTCGTCGCAAATGGAGTAACCGAAGAATCCGTTGGCGAGGGCCAGAATCAGGAGCGTGAGACCGATGAGCCAGTTGATTTCACGCGGGCGCCGATAGGCGGCGGTGAAGAAGATGCGCGCCAGGTGGGCGAGAATCGCTGCGACAAAAACGTTGGCGGCCCAGTGATGGATCTGACGGATCAGGAGTCCGGCGGGAACGTCGAAGCTGATATGGAGAACGGAACGATAGGCCTCGGACATGTGCCGGCCGTCAAGCGGACGATACGAACCGTGATAGATAACGTGGCCGCTGCCGCCCTTGAAGAACATGGCCAGGAAGGTGCCCGTAATGACGAGAACGACAAACGAGTAGAGAGCGATCTCGCCGAGCATGAAGGACCAGTGGTCCGGGAAGACGTGATCGACGGCGCGGCGAACCAGTTTGGCAAGGCGGAGGCGGGTATCGAGCCAGCGGGGAGGGACCTGGGTCACGGCATCCCCCAGAAGCCGGGGCCGGGTGGTTCGCTGAAGCCGTCGGCGGCGTGGAGAACACCAGCGCTGTCCGCGTACAACGGGAGCTGCGGGAGAGGCCTTGCAGCTGGGCCGGAGGTGGGCTGCGCGCCGCGGAGCACATCGAACGTGGACTGGTGACACGGACACATCAGCAGATGTGCGGTTCGCTCATACATTCCGACCGGGCAGCCCGCGTGGGTACAGAGCCGCGAGAAGGCGAGGTAACCGGACGGAGCCCAGTTGCTGCGTGCAGCAGGAAGTTGCAGCAAATCTTCGTGCACGCGGACCAGCACAGTTTGAGCCTTTTCAGTCCCGATGGCGTTTTCAGGAAAGACCAGCATCATGTCGCCGGGCTGGAGGGCGTTCATGGTGACGGGCTTGCCTTCTGGCGTCATCAGCGGCTGGCCGCGCTTCCACACCGTCGTGTACAGCGCATCGTTAGGTGACGAACCGAAGGATCGCAGAACGGATACGACCATGGTTGCCATCACGCCGAGGCCCGCTGCCGCCATCCACTTCAGCAGGTTGCGTCGCTGGATGTCCTGATAGCCGCGATTGAATTCTTCGTGTGCAGCGGCTTGCTGAGGAGCGGGTGGTTTGAGCTGCTCGCGAGGCTCGACGGCTTGCTTGTGGATGGTGAGGAGATGCGACCAGACGACGAGGGTGGCGCCGCATCCGGCGAGGAACAGGGCGAGGGTGCCGCCGAGCAGTTCGTTGCTGCCGCCAGTCCAGTAGAGGAACAGAAAGCCAATTCCCGCAGCCAGCGCGCCGGCGAAGAGCAGGGCGACGAGTGCAGTGGCCCATTGGGCACGCTGTTCAACGTTAACGCCGTGCTCAGAGTCGACGTTGCGGTCTTCGTCGCGCGCGGGTACTTCCGGGGACCTTTGCAGGGCTTCTGCTTCGGCTGCTTTTGCCATCAGCCAGCTGAACAACGTGGAGGTGGAGACCTGGAAGGCTCTCCACGCCAACCGCAGAGTGCCGAGGACCAGCTTCTCACCGGGGCGCTCGTCCGGTTGCGGAGAACGGCTGCAGCCACACGGATCGGATTTCGGCGGAGTGGATTCGGGACGTTCGTTCATGCCTGTGAACCTGTTGGCTGTGGACGGCCTCGGCTGTACTCGACGGGTGGACGGTAGTCCTCCAACAGAACTCGCTGGCAGAACTCGCTGGGCGGATCAGTTTTGACCGGCACGGGTTCTTTGGATGCGAACGGAACAAGCGGTTCTGCACGCGTAAACCGATCATTCCGGATTGCCATGTCAAGCGGGTTTTTGGGCAGCGGAAGCGGTATCGCTGCCGATTTCCTTACGGTAACGAGAACACAGGTGCCCGCCGGCGAATGCAGAGCGCGGAGCCGGGCTGTGGCGCTAATTTGCGTGGCGTGGCGAATTCCGGCGGTTCACAGCAACGCGATTTCCGGAGAAATGCTCCAATGTAGCGAATGCACGCGCCCGCCCCGCAGGACAGAACCCGCCGCCGCACGGCCATATTCATCACCATCGTTGTTCTGGCCAACAGCTTCGGAAACCTTCTGCTCGCGATCGGCATGAAGAACATGCCTGACTTCGAGCACGTGGCTCTCACGCACTACATCGTTGGCCTGCTGACGAATCCCGCGCTGGCGGCGGGCGCGGCGCTGACCGCGCTGTTTACATTCGCGGAGCTGTCGTTGTTCAGCTGGGCCGATCTCAGTTACGTGATCCCGTGTACCGCAACGTCGTATATTTTGACCACGCTGTTCGGACAGGTGTTCATGGGCGACCACGTGCGATGGTCGCGGTGGGTTGGTGTTCTGCTGATCTCAGGGGGCGTCGCCCTGGTGGCGGAAACTCCGATCGCTACGAAAGAACATCCTTGTGAGGGCGAGCAGTGCTGAAGTGGGGACTGATCCTGTGCACCGTGTTCGTCAGTTCCGGCGGGGACATCCTCTGCGCGAAAGGAATGTCGCAGGGTGGGGCACTGTCGGATTTCGGGCCTTCCGGGGTGCTGCGCATCGTCCGGTACATTGTCACGCGCAGGCTGGTGATCCTGGGGGGGCTCTGTTATGCGGTGGCGTTCTTTTCACTGCTGGGGCTCTTTACCGTCGCGCAGCTGAGCGTGGCAGTTCCCGCTACAGCGCTCAGCTTCGTCGTGGATACTCTTGGGGCTCACTTCATCCTGAAGGAAAACTTTCCCTGGAAGCGCTGGATTGGGGTGATTCTGGTCAGCGTGGGCGTTGTGCTCGCGGTAGAACCGAACCGGAATCCTACTCAGGCCCCGACGAGCCCTGCGCCGCCCCATGTAACCCCGCAAAAATCAGGCCAGCCACAACCAGCGCCGTCCCGCAAGCTTTGATGAGCAGCGACCTGCGCGTGAAGTCTTCCTTGAACCACGAGGGGATCCAGGTGGTGATGGCCCAGGCTCCCAGGAAGATCACGACATAACGGACACCGGAGATTGCGACGACCATCGACGGCGAAGTGCGGCTGACCGCGTACACGACAAGAAAGGAGCCAACCCCGGCGAGGAACCGGTTCAGCATGTAGCCGGCCTTGCTGCGAGGCGGAGCATCTTCGGAATGCTGGAAGATGTCCCGGCGCCATTGGGGGCGCAGCAGCAGCGCAACCGAGCCGAGGAACGTGCCGATGGTGAAGAAGACATATCCGCTGACGAAGTTCGCCTGATTGAAGGCGAGCTTCTGCAGGACATTTGTCATTCCGAAGAATGCGCAGGCTGCGATCACGCGCGGCAACATGCGGGAGAGGGGGATCTTTTCGGCGAAGAACATGACGAAGCCGCCGAGGGTCATCATGATGAATCCGAGGAGCTGGCCCTTCAGATCGACCCCGATCAGCGGGATCGACAGGAGCACGGTGGCGAGGGGCATAAATCCGCCCATGGCAGCCAGTTCTTCGGAGGCCTCCCCGGCCTTGAGGGCGGCGTAGTAGAACCAGGTGGCAATGAGATCGCAAAACCCAGCGCAGAGGGCGATGCTGGCGACCGTAATGGATGGCATGTGAAAGCCGAAGGGAATGAGGAGCAAACCGAAGATGCTGATGGCACCGAGCCAGAAGACATAGGACGCCAGGTTCTGCATTCCTTTGCGGCGAAGCAGAATTTTGTCCCAGATGAGGGATATGCCCACGAGCCCGTGGGCGATGATGGCGATGAAGACGCCGTTCAGAGCGAAAGATTTGAAAAAATGGACCAAGCTCATTCCGCGCCGGCAGGTACAGTGCGGGCGTTTCCTTCTGCCAGGGTGGGTGAATCCGAAATCAGATGAAAGGCAGGAGTTCCGGCGGCCGATGCAGGGAAGTCCTGTTCTCAGCCGCCTTCGGGCCTAGGCGTGCAGCAGCCGTTTGACGGGCGAGATTCCGTAGACGGCGGAGAGAATCGTTTCGGCCGCGACTGCGGTCAGGACACCCTTCCACTTGTAGCTCAACGGCGCGAAGATCGCGGCGGCAGCGGCGGCCGAGCCGACAGCGTAGCGGATTTGCTGTTCGGTTTCGCTCATGCGGAAGGTCTTGCCGATTTCGTTCACTACGTCGGTCATAGTTCTCCTTTGCGACAATCGCTGGTGCTGATGAGGGTTTGTGCCCTTCTGCTTTGGATGCAGCCAGCAGCATCGCTGGGCGGAGCGGCGGCGTTTCGATTTCGACTTGTGGCTGCAATGCGCTCATTCCTCCATGCGAGCCGTGTAGTTGCTGCCAGACCGAGGCGTAGCTTTCTGACCGAACGGCATCTCTTCTATGGAGGGCCGGTTTGCTGAGCGTCTGCCGGCCGTGTACATGCCCGTCAATCACTTCGAGAGGTAAGTACCTGGCTTTGAATTTTCCAATGCGGGCGGGACGTTACACGCCGGAGAGACTCCTGGTCTACATCGGGATCGCTATCGTGGCAGGTCTCTTCGTCTGGTTCCAGCTCAATCTGCTGCTGCTGGCCTTCGCCGGGGTACTGGTTGCGGTGATCCTGCGGTCGATCACGCTGTTCATTGAGCGGCACACGCGGCTGAATGGGATGTTTGCGTACGCAGCGACGCTGTTTGTTATCGGTGGGGTAGTTACTGGAATCGGTTTCCTGCTGGTGCCGCGGATCGAGACGCAGATCTCGCAGCTGATGCAAACGCTGCCCGACTCGATCCAGCGCGTTAAAGCATTGCTGAACCGCAGCCAGGCGGGACATGCATTGCTGATACGCGGGCATCAGGCGGTGCAGCACACAACGATTGGCTCGCACCTGCCGCAGATTGCGTCGGCAATCACGGAAGCGATAACGGACCTGATCATCATTGTCGTGATTGGTTTCTTTGGGGCGCTGAATCCTCGGTGGTACGAAGAGGGGCTGCTGGTGCTGATTCCGCAGGCACAACGGGGGCGGTGGCGCAGGCTCGCCGGGGATCTTCAGCATCAGCTCAGGTGGTGGGTGCTGGGGCAGATGCTGCCGATGATCGTGCTTGGGTTTGCGAGCGGTCTGGGGTTGTGGATTCTGCATGTGCGGCTGTCGTGGACGCTCGGTTTGATTACCGGGGTGGCGATCTTTCTGCCGTATGCCGGAACTGTGCTGTCCGGGATTCCTGCGGTGCTGATGGGGCTGGAGCGCAGCCCGCACACGGCGCTTTGGGTGCTGGTGCTCTATACGGCGCTGCACGTGATCGAGGGATACCTGCTGACGCCGCTGGTGCAGCGCAAAGCGGTCCGGTTACCTCCCGTGCTGACGATTCTGACGCAGTATTTCTTCTGGAACGTTGCAGGGATCCTGGGACTGGCGCTGGCTGCCCCTCTGGCGAGCGCAGGGATTGTTCTGGTGAAGGAGCTTTACCTGCATGTGCCTCCGGAAAGAGAAGTCGTGCCGGAGGAGAGGATCGGCAGGAAATCGGCGTGAGCGGAAAAGGGGGCGTCAGTTCTTGTTCTTTGGTTGCGAACCCCGGTTCCGGCGGAAGAACCATTTCCAGAGGGAGAACGCACTGGCGGCGAAGCACAGAAAGATAAAGATGCCCATGGTCCACTCGAAGGCAGGCGTCTTCGCAATGGCAAGAACTGCCTGGCCGAATTTGATGGCCAGCCAGGCGAGGAAGGCGAAGCGTGCTCCTCGCGCGAGAAAGTTGATAACGAGAATGCGCCAGATGGAGTAATCGAGGGCGGCGGCGGCTCCGATGACCATGGTGAAGGGAAACGGGGGAGGAGCGATGCCTCCGAGAAAGATGGCAATGCCGGAGTTCTTGCCGATGCGGTTCTTGAGGTTGTCATACTTCTTATCGCCAGCCACTTTGCGGATTCCTTCTTCACCCAGCTTGCGGCAGACGAGAGCGAGCAGGAGCACGCCCAGGCAGGAGCCGCAAGCGGCGGCCAACACATACCAAGCCGCTCCGTGGTGATGGCCTGCGACGAGCCCGACCACGACAAGATCGTTGCCGAAGGGGAGCACGAGGAACGACGAATCGAGCACGCCCATGACCAACGGGCCGAAGTAGCCGATATGGAACAGAAAGTGGAGGAGCGGACGAAAGAATTTCAATGCAGTTGGTGTGCGTCCGAAAATCGAATTCGCTTACCAACTGATGAGATTCAGGAAAGGGCAGCCGCGGCCAGCCGGGCGCGAAATTTGGGAGGCTTCGAAACGGCGATCGCCGGTCAGTCTTTATCCCAATACTTGCCCGAATTCATGACGTTCGGGTCGTCCGTCTGAACGGTGAAGTTGTTTCTGCCCTTGTGCTTCGTCTCGTACAGGGCGCGGTCTGCCTGCTGGATGAGGAAGGATGTATCGGTCGAAAATTTGGAGGGCCAGGTGGCGATTCCGATGCTGACGGAGACGCGGCCAAAGGGGCTGTCCAGATGTTTCATATTGAGGCGCCGGACTCTGGAGAGCATGTCCAGCGCTACTTTGACGGCGCCTGCCTCATCGGTGCCGGGGAGCAGGACGGCGAACTCCTCGCCGCCGACCCGGGCGATGATGTCGGACACGCGCCCAATACAGCCCTGGAGGGTCTGGGCCAGGGTCTTCAGGCACTTGTCACCTTCCTGATGACCGTAGCGATCGTTGTAGAGCTTAAAGAAGTCTACGTCGATCATGAGCAGGGCCATGGGCTTGCCGATGCGGGTGTGGCGGATAGCTTCCTGCTTGAGCGCGGCGTTGAAGGCACGGCGATTCGGCACCTGCGTCAGCTCGTCGCGGGAGGCCAGGTCGGCGAGCTGCTCCTTCTCCTGCGAGAGAACGGCGCGCTCGGCGAGCAGCGTATCTTCGGTCTTCTTCTGGGCGGAGATGTCGCGGATGGTGGAAACATAACCGGCGACGTTCACGGATCCGGTATGACGATAGCCGCGAATGAATGCTTCCACCCAGCGATATTCGCCGTCCTTGCAAAGGGCGCGATAACGGAACGTGTGGTTCAGCTTTCCGGCGGCCAGGCTGGAGAGGATCGAGCGGCCCAGCTCGCGGTCGTCCGGATGGATCGTATCCAGGTGCTGCATGCTGACGAAGTCGCGCGGACTCCAGCCAGTCATTTTGTGCACGGCCGGCGAGACGAATCGCTGCTTTCCGTCCAGGGTGTACAGGACAATCATGTCCTCGGAATTCTGAATGAGGGTCTGGAAGATGGACTGGCCCTCTTCCGCCGAGCGGCCGGCCCGGCGGCGCTCGTCCAGCAGCGCTCCGACGGAGAGGGCGACAGCGGTGACGGTTGCCAGAAATACCTGGAGCAGAAAAACACGGTGTGCAAAGGAAAGGCGAGTGTCGAGCCAGAGCGGTCCCACCTGGTGCGCCAGGGCTGCGCAGGAAATGATGGTCAGTGCAGGGACAGCGAGAGCCGCTCCCTCGAGACCCATGGAGAAGATGACCAGCACCAGAGGAGGGAAGAGAAGAAACAGGAACGGCTCAGAAGTCTGGAGGAAAATCGCGATGGAAGCCGCCAGGAACAAAGCAATTGCCGGGGCTGCCGCCGTCAGGTGAGGCCGCAGCTTTTCCAGTGAGCGGAACTCACCGGACGCGGGAAAGAGCAGGGCAGGAACGACGATGGCCAGACCGAGGATGTCGGCGGGGACGAGAATTCTCCACGTCGCAAACACCTGGTTGTGGGTCAGGTGTGCGAGAGGCACGGAGGCGATCGTCATGAACACGACAGGAGCGATGAGCGCCACAATACCGAGCCGGAGTACGTTCACGCGCTGCTTGAGATCCTCAAAGCAGGTGACAGCGGGTGAGAGCATCGCTCCACAGACCCAGACCTCAAGCGCCTGATTCAGCGACAGCGCAGCCGCTAACCAGGGCGAGAAGCCGACCATGCTGTAGGCAATCGCCTGACCGGCGCAGCTGGATAACAGGTGGAGCATTCGTTCCGAGCGGCGCTCCCAGTTTCCAAGCAGGATTGCGACCGGAATGGCGGTCAGCGGCCAAACATACAGAAGTGAGTGGAGGCCGTTCAGCCAGACCATTACGATCCAGGTGCTGATACCGGCCGCGAAGAACTGCGCGACGGCCTTCAACAGCCGGTCGTTCATGGAGGGTTTGGGGGAATCTTCGGGCGCGACGGGGGACGTTGCCGGTGCAGGACGCAGGTCTGCCGGAGCCAGTGGCACAACGGTATTCCGCGACTCGAGAATCTCGCGCACCTCTCCCCTCGCAAGTTTCTAGGTAAGGGTACCGATGGGGGATCAACGCTGCTATCCCCCAGTTGTGTGACAGACCGGGAGTTATGTGCGAAAAGGGGACGCTCAGCGTGGCAGAGGTACTGTAGTTACCTGTTGGAGTCTCTGCCGCACCGTACCCCAAAAGTGGGAATGGTAGCGCGTAGGTTGTCGCATATACTTCGCACAGTTTCTCGCAACAATCAAAAGGGGAATCGTTATAGCGGCTTGCAGAGCCGTGAGGATGGTGGTCCGTATGCGTTTTAGCAAGTTTGTGCCTGTTTGTTTGTCGCCCCGCGTCGCATCCGCAGGCCTGGGCCTGATCGTGTTTGCCTCGACGCTTGGCACCGAGGGATGTATGACCTACAAGCTGACCGGACTGTACGTGGAACCTACCGGCGCCTGCATCTACCCCTCTCCGTCGTTTACTGCGCAATTCCACGCCTACGGCACCTACACCGAGGGCGGTCACGCGATGAAGACAAAAGACATCACGGATCTGGCGACGTGGTCCGATGATCTTCCGACGCTCGCCACAATCAGCCAGGCAGGCCTTGCGACTGCGACTGGAAGCGGAGTGGGCTTTACCGACGTAACAGCGTCGGCGCAAGGGGAGTTTGGGGTCGTTCACGCATCTGGAGTGCTCAACGTGAAGACCGACTGCGTTTCAGCCACTGGCGCGGTCAGAACCCTGTCGGTGGTTCCTCGGCGCCAGAGCCTGACAGTCGGCGACAGCTTGCAGCCGTTGGCGGTTGCGACCTCCCTGCGCACGATGGAGAGCAGCGATGTGACGGGGCAGGTGACATGGGAGTCCAGCAATCCGGCGGTAGCGACCGTCCGCGCGGGAGTGATCACCGCAGTGGGAGCGGGTGACGCCGTGATTACCGCAACACAGGCCCTCTCCGATGGAACTGCGGTTCGGACGATGGAAAATATCCAGGTAACTGCGGAAGCAGCCCAGGAATAGCTTTCGAGAAGGCACACCGCGCCCGCCTTCAGGCGGGCGCTTTTCTTTGCTCTGCAATCAGAAGGCCAGCAGGGCGACGCCGATGCAGACAAAGAGGGCGGCGGCCCAGCGGCGGTGGTCCACGTTTTCGCGGAGGAAGATCCGGGCGGCCACAGCGTTGCTGACGAAGGTGAGGGAGGTGGCGGCCGGGCCGATCAGACTCAGATCGCGGTGGTTCAGGCCATAGAGCAGGGAAAAGAAGCTGAGGGCCAGGAAGAGGACGCCGAGTCCGAAGCGGCCGTTGGTGATGACCGAGAGCGCAGCACCCGAAAGCCCGCGCTGGTTGCGAATGACGTCGAGATCGCCAATCTGACGCATCGCTGAGGCAGTAAGAATGTCGCCGGCGGTGGCGGTGATCACGATCGCTCCCACCATGCCGACGGTGGGGAAGAGGGCTACTGTGCGAATCATGAGACCACCTCTTCCAGTTCCGGCCTAAGCACCGGGAGGACGGAGTCTGTCTCGGTGTACGACGGGCCGCGCGCGACAAATCCGACGCCTGCCGTAATGAAGAGCAGACCCAGCCAGCGCCCTGGCGAGACGTGTTCATGGAGCCAGAAGCGCGCCAGGATGGTCATGATGACGTATCCCATCGAGGTTGCGGGCAGAACGTAAGTGAGATCGGCGAAGGAAAGCGCGGTCAGATACGAGGCGAAAAAGCCGGTGAGCAGGACAATGCCGGCCAGGATCCACGGCGAGACGATCGCATGAATCAGTGCCTGAGGATGCGAAAGAGAAACAGGTGGAAACGCCTTCATGCCACGCGCCAGGCATGTATCGCCGAACGCAGCGGTGAGCGTGACCAGCGCAAGGATGAGATAGCGACGGAGAGTCATTGGCCAAATCAAAAAACAACAAAGTACCGCGGCTGAGCCGCCGGAATTTCCGGCAGCTTCAGTCCTGGTAAACCTCAGCGTTCAGGGGCTCCGGTCCCTGCTTTTGGGTCTTGCTTTCCCGGACGAGACGATTGCGTTCGGCGCGCAGTTTCAGGAACGACTTTGACTCGATGTACAGGCGCTTCACGTCACGATTGGCGATGGCCTTGCTGATGACGCGCCAGGCGGCCTTCGGGCGGAAGAAGTACTCGTCGTAGAACTTGTTGACCATTTCGAGCACGTACTCGGTCGGCAGCGTGGGGTACTCGATGTGAGCCAACTGATGGCCACCCTCGTCGTTCATGCGCTGGTTGGTGATAAAGCCGTTCGCGCGGGCGTACTCGTAGAACTCTGTCCCGGGAAAGGCGTGCGCGATGGAGACCTGGATGGTTTCGACATCGAGGCTCTTGGCGAAATTGATGGTGTTACGGATGGATTCTTTCGTCTCGCCGGGGAGCCCGAGGATGAAGTCGCCGTGGATCGTGAGGCCGAGTTTATGGCAATCGCGGGCGAAGTCGCGGGCGCGCTCGACGGTGGCGCCCTTCTTGATGTTCTTCAGGATCTGCGGGTCGCCGGATTCGAAACCGACGATGAGCAGCCGGCAGCCGGCTTCGCGCATGGCCTTCAGGGTGTCGTAATCGGTGGTCACGCGCGAGGTGCAGGACCAGGTGAGGCCGAGCGGCTTGAGCTTCGAACAAAGCTCGATGGTGCGAGCCTTCTGGATATTGAACGTGTCGTCGTCGAAGAAGAACTCCTTGACGTAAGGGAAGATTTCCTTTGCATGCGCCATTTCGGCGGCGACGTCATCGGTGGAGCGCTTGCGCCAGGCATGTCCGCTCAGCGTCTGGGGCCAGAGGCAGAAGGTGCACTGGGCGGGGCAGCCGCGGGTGCTGTAGAGAGCAACGTAGGGATGGAGCAGGAATGGGACGTTGTACTTCGTGACGTCCAGGTCACGCTTGTAGATATCGGTCACCCAGGGCATAGCGTCGAGATCCTCGACCTGCGGCCGGTCGGGATTATGGACGATCTGACCGCTTTTGCGGTAGCTGATGCCGAGGATCTGATCGAGCGGCTTTCCGTTGGCGAACTCGACGACGGAGAAGTCGAACTCGCGGCGGCAAACGAAGTCGATGGCGGAACACTCATTGAGAGCGCGCTCGGAGTCGGTCGTGACCGGAGGACCGACGAAGCAAATTTTGAGGTTCGGGTGGGTGTCGCGAATCATCTGAGCTGCCTTCTGGTCGCCAGACCAGCCCACCGTGCTGGTGAAGACGACAAGGAACTCGTAGTCGCGAAGGATTTCGTTGACCTGCTGCCATGAGACATGGTGCGGGTTGGCGTCGAGGAGCCGGGCGCCTTCGAGCATCCCGGTGGGATAAGCCAGCCAAACCGGATACCAGTAAGACTCGATTTCGCGAGTCGCGGGCCAGCGTGAGCTGGCGCCACCGTCAAAGTTTTCAAACGACGGAGGGTTGAGAAATAAAGTCTTTAGGGGCATGGTCGTATTGATCTAGTTTACCGGAAAGGCGGCGGGAAAAGGCCGGAGCCTGTGCGAAATGAGGAGCCGGGGAACCAGCCGATCTACCCGGGCTATCTTGTTGTTCTGGAGGGACTTGGCTACCCCACTGTAAATTGTGTTGAGAATCCTGATGTCCCAGGACGCAACCTGGCGGCGAGGCTCATCGTGTGGGGGTGGCAGCGGAAACCTGATTCGTTGTGTCCTGGTGAAGAGAGCTGTTGACCCAGTCGACGATTTGCCCAGTCATGCGAAGCAGGCTGAGCTGTACCTTCAGCAGAGAGAAGTTGGTATCGAGGAGATCCTGGTAGCGTTCTCGTTCGTCGATGTGCACCTTCTGCGCCTCGATCGGCGTCACGGGCTGCGATGAGGCGGATCCGGTGCCATTGGTCAGTTCCGTGTTGACAGTTTTCAGCTGCTCCTGGGCCAGGTCACTTTGAATCTGGGCAACACGCTGCTGAGCTGCTAATTCGAGGATCGTACGGCGGGCGGTGAGGGTCTGCTCCGTAACCGTGTCGCGACTTTGATCTGCATCCGCCTGCGCGGAGATTGCCTCGGCGATCGACTGGCGAGCTTTCGCTCGGCGGCTTGCGTCGAACAAGGGGAAGGTGACCTGTGCGCCGATCGCGACGTTGTTGTACTGGAAGCTTCGAAAATACTGGCTGTAGTTGTTGATTTTCGAAAACAAGCTGTACTGAGCGCCGAAGGTCATGATCGGGTGATGATCCTGGCGAGCATCGCCCCAGGCCTGATAGAACTTGGATTTCGCGTTGCTGTAGGCGGCCTTCACGCCCGGACTGCTCTGGGCGATCTGCACCTCGGAGGCCGCGCTGAGTGCAGGGACAGCGGGAATGCTGGTGCTGACGGTGTTGAGCCCTTCGGCGGGCAATCCGGTGAGGTGAGCGAGCTTCAGGCGCATCTCGTCCGCATCGTTCTGCAGGTGCACGCGCTTCGCTTCGACCTGAGCGGCGGTGAGCTCGGCCTGGAGCACGCTGATGCGCGGATCAACGCCTGCCTGGACGCGATCCTGTTCCAGAGAGACCAGCGTGCCGGCGTAGGACTTTTCCTGGTCGAGGGCGGCGATCATCTCCACGTCATGATTGAGCTGGGCGTAGTCGAGAGCGACGTCGAGCGCGACCTGCTGCCGCTGGTCGTTCAGGTTCTCGGTGGCGGCTTTCAGAGCCGATCGGGCGGAGCGGATGTAATCCGGCTGAGAGAAGGACAGCAGGAGCGACTGAGAGTAGGCATTAAAGAGCGCGGGGTAACCGAGCGGAAATCCGTAGGCGTACCCAGGGCTGGTACCAAGCTGGAAATTGGGAATATAGGCGTCTTTCGCTTCCTCGACGGCGGCGGCGGCGCGCTGCACCTGCGCAACGGTAGAGCGAACACCGGGGCTGGACTTTTCTGCCATGGCCACCGCGGTAGACAGCGAAATCTGTGCGGACGCGGCGAACGGGACAAGAACCAGGAAGAGAACAGCGGTTGCTCGTGCTGCGGATTGTCGAATTGCCGAGGGGAACCGCTCCCGTTTTTCCATCAATCTGAGTGTACTGTTATCGAGCTGCGACGGAAGAGAAGGCGCGCGCCGGAATACGATATCCGGACGCCATGGAGCGCGCCGCAGCAAGTTGCTGCTGGGCCTCCGAGGTGTCGCCTTCGTCGGCCAGCAGGCGAGCCAGCTTTGCGCGCACCGCAAATGCGGGAGCATCCTCTGACAGGCTCTGCGCAGTCAGGTACTGTTGCAGCCAGTGAATTGCGGTCTGCGGCTCCAGATGCGCTGCCGTCAGATTGTCAGCCGCATCGACGAGGACTGCGCTGTGCTGATGGTCGAGCGACGTTCCATTGTGCAATGCGGAGACCATCTCGCCGATCCGACCGCGGCGCCGGTAGAAACCGGCAAGGTCGACCCACGCCGACGCGGGGGTGGAGGAGTGCGCGATGGCGAATTTCAGATTCGATTCCGCGGTGCTGTAGTCCTTTGTTGCTTCGGCGATTTTCGCCTGCAGATTGAAGCCGGCCGCTGCATTGACGGCCTGCAGCTTCGGGGCGAGGACCTGGGCGCGACTGACGCCACCGCCCACAATTGAGGGAGCACTGACGTCGAATTCACCCAGATCGGCGAGCGCCTGCGTATTCTGCGGATCGAGCTGCACCGCCTGCTGAAATTCAGCGGCGACCTTCTTCGCGAGCTTGTAGGCGCTGATCAGGGACGCATGTGCGGCTTTCTGGCCGTAGGCACGACCGAGCCAGAGGTGATACTCGCTGCTGGATGGGTTCGCTCGGACGGCGGCCTCGCAGTCGGGAATCGCCTGATCCCAGAGCTCCTCCTGGTAGTAAACGCGGCAACGGAGGTTATGCGCTTCTGCATCGGCCGGATTCTGTGCGAGGGCGGCACTGAGCTTCTGCAACGCGACGTCGGCGTGGCCCTGATTCAGGTCTGAGCGCACCGAATCGGCGGCGAACAGCGGCCCGGCCCACAACGAGGAGGAAAGCAGAAGAATGCTTCCAAGGATGGATATTGTGCGTTTCAACTTCAAAACTCCAGGGCGGATGCCGCTTACGGAACGATTCTGACGGGCGCCCCATTTGTGAGGGGCTGACCGTTTGTGCTGTTCAGCACGACCGTATCACCAGCCTTTAATCCACTGATGATTTGCACGCTGACAAGATTCAGTTTGCCGACGGTGACAGCAACCCGATGCAGCGAACCGTTCTCGACCTGATAGACGTAGCTGGCCCCCTGCTCGATATGCAATGCATCTCTTGGAACCATTAGAACGTTAGATTCATTGGCCGTGCCAATGGTCACACGAACATTCGTATCGGGCAGCAATGCACCGTCCGCATCCTCTACAGACACGAGAACCTCGCCGACGTTGCGCGTGCCGTAGGTAATGATGGTAGAGGGGAGGCGGAGGACGCGGCCATGCCACTTTTGGTCAGGGCGAGCGTCCCAGACGATGGTGGCGGGCTGGCCGAGGGCCAGATTGCCAATTTCAGGCTCATCAAAGTAAGCGAGCACCTGGAGTTTGTTCAGATCGGCCATGGAGAGCAGCCGCTCGCCCTGCTGGACGTACTCGGTTCGGGTGACCGGCAGCGAATAGACGGTTCCGGAAAACGGTGCGTGCACGACGGCCTGATTTAGTCCCTGCTGAGCAGCCTGCAAGGCGGCCTGCGCGTCCTCGAGACTGGCTTTGGCGTGGGCGAGATTAGCGGGGTCGAAGCCCGCTTGCTGACGCTGCTGGAGTACCTGAATGGAGCTGTTGTCCGCGTCGAGGCGCTGTTTGGCGGCGCTGACTTCGCTGGGGGAAGCAGCCCCGGAGGATTCGAGTTTCTGGAGAGCCTCCAGGTCATGCTGCGCCTGATCGCGATCGATGATGGCCTTCTGCAGTTCTCCCTGGAGCGAAAGCCGCTCCTGCGAGGTTCCGCCATGCTGTGCCGCCTGCCACGCCGCCTCTGCTCCGCTGAGTGCGGCACGCGCTGTCGCGACACGGGATTGAGCATCGGTGTCGTCCATGGCGAGCAGGAGCTTTCCCGCAGGCACTTTGTCGCCAGCGTGGACGTAAATCTCCTTCACTATGCCGGGATAGGGCGCGTGGGCCTCGTAGTTCTGGACCGGCTGCACTTTCCCGTTGCTCGCGATGGTGCTGGTCAGATTGCCGACAGCAGCCTGCGCCACGTGGACGGGCAACTTGCTGCGCGTGAAGTAGTGGATCACGTAGAAAAATGCAATGAGCGCCACGGCGGCAATGATCCAGATACGCGCCGTGTTGGACCTCGCAGTTTTCGCCATTCTCAATAGGACCGTGTGTCAGTATATAGGACTCGTTTCAGGCAGCTTAGGGTTCTGAAAATGCGAAGTTGCGAGGTGTAACGGATTCGTCAACCAACTGCGCCCTGGCAATCCGGGGCAGGCAAGCGCGGGTCGAGTCTTAGAATTGAGGTATGTCTCCAGTTTCGCGTTATACGGACGAGCACGCAAAAGCGGGGCTCGACTTCCACTTTCCTGCCATTGAAACCTGGCCGAATCAGTTTCCCGCCTACGAGATCGTAATCGATGATCCGGAGTTCACTTCGGTGTGTCCGAAAACCGGTCTGCCTGACTTTGGCACGATCACGCTGCGGTACATGCCGCGCGAGCGCTGTCTTGAACTGAAATCGTGGAAGGAATACCTGTTCTGCTATCGCAACCTGGGAATTTTCCAGGAGAACGTGGTGAATCGCGTCCTGGAGGATGTGGTGCGCGCCTGCGATCCGGTGTGGGCGGTGGTGAAGGGCGATTTCCGGCCCCGTGGCGGCATTTCGACGGTCGTTGAAGCGCGCTGGCCAAGGCCACGCGAATAGCGCGACATCAGACTACGTGAGATGGTTTGGGTTTTGGGGGTACAACTGAGAGAACCAGGGCAGGAGAGATAGTGCAGTCTTTCAGGTGAATGGCACCACTGTAGCTGGAAGGAGCGGGGAGCGCTACTCCACGAAAGTGTTACTCCAGGCACCTACGGAGTGCGAGCGTGGTTACTGGGGCTGCTGTTGCTGTTGTTGCTGCTGTTGCTGACGCATCCGCTGCAATTCCTGCAGAAGCTGCTGCGGTGATTTGACTCCGCCGTTTGGCGGCGGTGGCTGATTAGGCGTGGCACCGGCTGGGTGGGGCGGTGTTAACCCCGCGGGTGGGTAACTGAGAGGTGCTGGAGGCGCCTCGTCTTCTTCATCTTCCTGCTGCTGGGCGATGTTTGTGGGCTGTGCAGCCGGAAGCGGTGCACTGCTGCGGATCGAGAGCTGCAGTTCACGCGGCGCCCCGGAATCCGTGCTGCCCAGCATGAGGACGTTATATCCGGCACCGTCGAGAAGCTCCGAGAGGATCTCACGCGGGCTGCCTGGCCCATAAACACCGAAAATGCGCTGGTCCCTGGAGAGTCCGTCGATGGTCATGCCCGTGTCTTTTCCGAGCTGATGAAGAATGGCGGTCAGGCTGGAGTTGTTGGCCTTGATGGAAAGCTTGCCATCGGCGAGCTTGACGTCGGCCGGCTGAGCAGGTGAATCGAGGAGTGGTGACGTGGCATAAGCGGGTCTGCCCGGGGCGGCTGCCGTTGTCTGGGCCGCGGCTTGCGCAGATGGTGTTGCCGTTGATGCGGGCGTGACTGGTGCGCGCTGCGATGCCCCGGGGCTCTCAGGGAAGCTGCCGGGCGCACCAGCAATCTGGCCGGCACATGTGAGGGCAAGAGCAGCGAACGACAGGACGGGACAGGACCGGTAGAGGGCCTTTGCGCTCATGGAAGTTGCGCGGCGAACCAGGAGTCGAAGATCGCTCGCAGTTGCGCTGCTCCTACGTATGTATAGACTAGCAGTGATTCGAATTCGCTCACATTGTTTTGCGCGAGGGGAAATCGATGCGCGGGGTTGCTGGGGTCGGATGGTCCGGGTGGCTGATTGCGACGCTGCCTCTGGTATTCGCGATTCCGGGATATGGGCTGAGTTGCACCACGCAATCTCAGATGAACGCCGCGGATCGGAATACGCTTCGGCAGGTGGTCATGGGACTGGCCGGCGACGTCCAGTCGGGCAATGCTGATGCCGTGAAGGCACAGACGATCTCGTCGGTGGCAGCGCAGTTCGAGGCCATCGCGGGATCGATTCAGGGTGTCAGTCCCAGTCTTCAGCACGCAACCCTGACGGTCGACAGCCTTTACCTGCTGGACGCGACGGACCTCAAAGGGACACAGGACGCTCAGTTCTTCTGTGGCTTGCCGTCATCGAGCCTGACGGTGGAGATCAACATTCCGAATCTGCCTCCGGGGAAGTACGCGCTCGCGATCGTGCACGCGACCGGAGTGAAGAATCCGCAGGCGCTGTCGATGGTGCTGGAGAACGAACCGGCGGGGAGTCCAACCTGGAAGGTAGCCGGATTGTTTGTGCGTCCTTTGACCATGGGCGGGCAGGATGGGCTTTGGTTCTGGAACCGCGCGCGGGAGTACGCGGCGAAGACGCAGAACTGGAACGCCTGGTTTTATTACCAGACAGCGGAGTTCCTGCTGGATCCCGTAGATTTCCTGATCAGCCCGAATCTGCAGAAGCTGCAGAGGGAGGCGGAGCAGACCCGCCCGGCGGGACTGCCTGACGCGCAACCGATGCATCTGACCTCGAACGGCCAGACTTTTGCGATCACAAACCTGCACACGGGGGAACTGTCGGATCAACTGGATCTGGTCGTGACGTATGAGGCGACCCCGAATCAGGACCCAGTGGCAGCGCGGGCGCAGGTGACGGCTGTCATGCGAGCGCTGCTCGCTGCGCATCCGGAGCTGGAAAGCGCGTTTCACGGACTATGGGTGTATGCCAGCACCCCGGGCAATCAGCATCCCTTTGCGCTGGAGTTGCCGATGAAAGAGATTGAGAATTCCGTTCCCCATTCCGGCGTGTGAATCCGGCTGACATTCATCGAAGAACAAGAAAAGCAGGAACAGCAGATGGCCAGTCACCACGAGAAGTTGCTGAGCGATGCAATTCAGGAGAGGCGGGCGACGCCGAGCTTCGATGGTGTGCCCATACCCGATGAGGATTTGAAACGGATCCTGGAGGCAGGGCTGAGTGCTCCCAGCGGCTACAACCTGCAGCCCTGGCGTTTCGTGGTGGTGCGCACGCCGGAACAGCGACGCCGGCTGCGGTCGGCGGCATTCAATCAGGCCAAGGTGGAGGAGGCTTCGGCGGTTATTGTGGCGTGCGGCGATAAGGACGGCTGGCGAACGGATATGGACGAGATGATCCGGATGGGCCGTGAGAACGGAATGACGGAAAATTATGCCTCTCAGGCTGCTGCTGTGATCCCGGAGTATTTGGGCAGGCACCCGAATCTGATCGCCTGGCTGAACCGCCACGTGATGATTGCGGTGACCACGATGATGTGGATGGCCGAGGTTCTTGGCTATGATACGGCTCCGATGGAAGGCTATGAGGGCGAAAAGGTTTGCGAAGTCCTGCGACTGCCCCTGAGCTACGAGGTGGTCGCACTGCTTGGCATCGGCCATCTGAAGGGACCGGACAAATTCTTTGGGGGGCGGTTCAGCACGAGGCGCACCGTTTTCGACGAGGAATATGGCCGGCCGTCGCATTTGTTCGAAGGCTAATAGGGAGGCCGGACCAGGGGAGAGATGAGGCGGGAATATCCTGAGGCTCCGATTGCGGGGGTGGGGGCGGTCATTGTGGCGAAAGACCTGGACGTGTCGCAGAAGGTGCTGCTCATCCGGCGCGGGCAGGAGCCGCTGAAAGGCGAATGGTCACTGCCCGGGGGCGCTGTCGAACTGGGCGAGACGCTCGAAGAGGCGATTCAGCGGGAAGTGCTGGAAGAGACCGGCCTGGTAGTGGAGCCGATCGAGGTGGTCGAGGCATTTGACCGGATTTCACGGGACGAATCCGGCCGAGTCCGCTACCACTACGTTCTGGTGGATTTCCTGTGCCGCGTGAGCGGAGGGGCTGAGCTGAGCCGGGGGGTTACCTGTGCCACCGATGCTCTGGAAGGGCGGTGGGCAGGTCCGGAGGAACTGGACGGGCTCTCGCCATTTACGGTGAAGGTGATCGAGAAGGCCTGGCGCATAGCTGCAAACGTCATCTAAGGACAGAGGAGATCCCCAACTCCGCGCATGGCGACCACCGCAGCCACTCCGAAGGCCAGACGACGCAGAACGCTCCGGATCCTCCGGTGGACGCTGATCATTCTCGGCCCGATTGTGATCGCGTTAATCATCCTTGCGATCGTACGGCCGCTGGATGTGCTGTGGACTGCATCGGCAGTGCGGTTGTTCTTTGAGGGCGTGCAGAGCAAGTACACCCGTATTCCTGTGCCCGGGGTTGGCGAGGTGCGGGTGCATTATTACGAAGGCGGGTCGGGCATGCCCCTTCTGCTGGTACACGGTTTGGGCGGGCGCGCGGATGACTGGTCGAATCTGATGCCGCAACTCGTGCGGGATCACCACCACGTGTATGCGCTGGACCTGCCGGGGTACGGGCGATCGGAATGGCCGGGGAACGCGAAGTATTCGATTGAAGAAGAAGCGGCGGATGTTGAAGCCTTCATGCGCAAGGTGGGGCTCACGCAAACGGACCTGGCGGGTTGGTCGATGGGCGGCTGGGTCGTCATGCGGGTGGCGCTTGACCAGCCGAAGCAGATTCGGCGGCTGATTCTCATCGACAGCCCAGGTCTGATCTTCGACCTGACGTGGGACACGAACCTGTTTGTGCCGGATACGCCGGAGAAACTGCAGAAACTCGACGATCTGCTGATGCCGAATGGGGCGCCGAAGGTGCCGGGATTTATCGCGCGTGCGATTTTCCGCTATGAGCAGAAGCATGGCTGGGTAGTGCGGCGGAACATGGACTCGATGCTGACGCGGAGGGATTTGCTGGACGGGAAACTAGGCGCGCTGAAGATGCCGGTGCTGATCCTGTGGGGCAAGCAGGACCATCTGATTCCGGTCAGCGAGGGCGAGGCGATCCATCACGCCATACCACAGTCGGAGATGCAGATCTTCGACGGCTGCGGGCACCTGCTGCCGGAGCAATGTGCGGCACGCGTGGGGCCTGTGGTGAAGGGATTCCTCGACGAGAAATCCCCGATTGGGGGAGCTCGCGCAGTGATCGGATCTAAGGCGAAGTAGGCGGCGCCTGCATCTGCCGGCGCAGTTCACCGCAGAAACCACGATTGCGGCGGACGTAGCGGAAATCGGCGAACAGGGTCGCTCCGGCGAGGAGAAGACAGACCGCGAGGAACCAGCGACTGCGGCGATGGGGAAGGCGGCTCATCTGACGGAAACAGACTGAGATGAGAAAAGCCGCCAGGGTGGCGAGCACGGTCAGCGGAGCCAGGGTGTCGCACTCGATGCCGCGGGAGCGCGTCACCAGGTAAAGCGAGCCCCCAGCGGTCAGCAAAACAATGATTCCCGTGGCCAGGAGGCGCGAGGGAAATCTGAGCTGCGGGGTGTCAGATGTCTCGTGCCCCCTGCGCTTTGAACCCCGTGCTCCGGCTTTCAAAAGCCACCCTTGCCGATGTCCATATTCGCCGGGAGGGGGTTCCGCTCGTCGATGTACCGCTCGACGGTCGATTCGAGGATACCCTTTGCTTCCAGGATGAACTCGATCGCATCGCGGCCCGCTCCGTGTCCACCGGCGTTCGGCGTGACGTAATGCGCGGCGGCTTTGACCTGCTCGCGGGCGTTGGCGACGGCAACCGCGAATCCACAGACGCGCATGACCGGGAGGTCAATCACGTCATCGCCGACGTAGCAGATCTCGTTGAGGCCGATGTGCTCTTTGGCCATCATCTCGCGGACGGACTGCATTTTGTAGGCCTGGCCCATGTAGACGTATTCGAGGCGGAGATCGCGGGCACGGAGGGCGACGGTTTCGGAGATGCGCTTGGTGATGATGGCGCACTTCATCCCGCCAAGTCGGGCCAGGGAGATGCCAGTGCCATCGTGCGCGTTGAAGCCTTTCGCCTCGACCATGCTGGCGGAGGAGATGGCGTATCCGCCTTTGCTCTCCATCTCGGCCGCCTGTCCGGCGGTGGAAGTGCTGGGCGCCGGGGCGGGGAAGATCCAAATGCCGCCATCGGTGAGAACGCCATCGACGTCGAAGATGATGAGTTTAATGCGGCGGGCGCGCTCTTCCGCGCTGAGAGAGGGAGCGACAGTCATAAGGCGATTGTAAAGAAGGCGGTAGCCCGCGGCCGCTCGCCAGTCATGTTGGGGGCGTAAGGACTTGGTACGAAGTGCGGACGTAACGTACTGGGTACGAAAGTCCTGTTTTGTGCTTCCGGCTCAGGTTGCCTGGCACGGTAAAATAACTGGATGTTGCATGTTTGCGAGCCGGAGGTGTCCTGCGCGGGGCTTGCGCTGGGGCGACGGCTCTCCGGGAGTCGCTTGTGAGCCGTTTCTGGCGCCTGCTGTTGTACGCGCGCCGTTATTGGCTGCAAGCGCTCTCCGCTGTGGGTCTGGCGGCCGGTGTCGGCCTGATGGACGCGTTCCGCGTCCTGCTGATTGGGCCGATCTTCGACAACGTGCTGAATCCCCATGCGCCGACGCGGGCGAAATCGACGCCGCTGCTGGGCACACTGGGCGAGCGGTGGCACCTCAACATTCGTCCGGAGCTGCTGGTACCCCACTGGATTCACAACGACTGGTCAACCATCGCCTTTGCCTTCGTGGCGTCGACCCTGCTGAAGGGGCTATTCGACTACGCGGGAACGTATCTGGCAAATTATGCCGGGTTCGGCATGATCACCGACATGCGCGACGATCTCTACGAGGCGATCCTGAGGCGGTCGGTGTCCTTTTTCCAGAAGCACACGACGGGCACGCTGCTGTCGGCGCTGATCAATGATATTGAACGCGTGCAGTATGCGACGTCATCAGTGCTGTCGGATTTCCTGCAGCAATTGTGCACGCTGTGCTGCATGGTTGTGGTGGTCATTGCGCTGGGCGGCAAGCTGGCATGGGTGCTGTTGATCTTTGTGCCGGTGGTCGCCGGATCGATTCGCCGCATCGGGCGCGATGTCCGCAGGACGACCCGGAGGGGACAGGACAAGCTGGCGGAGATCCAGAACATTCTGCACGAGACGATCACCGGCAACCGGATCGTCAAGGCCTTCAATATGGAGTTCTGGGAGCTGCTGCGGTTCCGCCAGGCCGCGCGCCGACTGTTTCATGCGAATTTGCGATCTGTGCGTGCGCAGGCGCTCACCTCGCCGCTGATGGACTTCATCGGCGCAGTGGCGATTGCGCTGCTCCTGTTGCTGGGACGCAATCAGATCGGGCACAACGGGATGCCGGAAGGCGTCTTCTTTGCGTTCATTGTGGCGCTGTTCAAGATGTATGACCCGATTCGACGTTTTGGCGTGTACTACAACAACTTCCAGCAGGCGGCGGGCGCATCGTCGGCCATCTTTGATTTCATGGACGATCAGGATGAGGTGCTGGAGGTTAAGCATCCACAGACGCTGAAGACGTTCAAGGACAAGATTGTCCTTGAGGATGTGAGCTTCCAGTATCGCGAACAGGACGGTGACGAGCCGCGCGTGGTGCTGCAGGATGTAAACCTGACGATCCACCACGGAGAAGTGGTGGCGCTGGTGGGGCCGAGCGGCGCGGGCAAGTCGACGCTGGTCAATCTGATTCCACGGTTCTTCGACGTGACCGGCGGCCGGATCACGATGGACGGCGTCGATGTGCGGAACCTGAGTCTTGCATCGCTGCGGGCGCAGATTGGGAAGGTGACGCAGGAGACCATTCTGTTCAACGACACGGTGCGGAACAACATCGCCTACGGGCAGCCGGACGTGCCGTTCTCGCGTGTGGTAGACGCGGCCAGGGCTGCGCTGGCCCACGACTTCATCGAGAGAATGCCGGAAGGCTACGACACGGTGATCGGCGAGAAGGGATTCCGCCTGTCAGGCGGCGAGCGACAGCGGCTGGCGATTGCGCGGGCGATCCTGAAGGGTGCTCCGGTGCTCATTCTGGATGAAGCGACATCTGCGCTGGATGCGGAGAGCGAGGCGCTGGTCCAGCAGGCACTCGGCAATCTGATGACGGGCCGCACGGCGATTGTGATCGCGCATCGGCTCTCCACGGTGCGGCGGGCGAATCGGATTGTGGTGCTGGAGCAGGGAAGGATTACGGCAATCGGCACGCACGATGAGCTGTTGCAGACGTCACCGATCTATCAGAAGCTGCATCGGCTGCAGTTCATGGATATGGGCGAGGGCAACGGCAATGGCCAGGGGCACCTCACCGTCGCGGCCAGCGCGGAGCCGGCCCTGACGGGAAAGACGAAAGAATGAACAACGGAACGCAGCCGGTGTTTTCGATGACCGGATTTGCCCGGGTGACGGGTCGCGTGAGCGAGAGGCTGAGCTTTTCGGTGAGCGTGAAGAGCGTGAACCATCGTTTTCTCGATCTGCACATGCGGCTGCCTGCCGGGACGGAAGCGCTGGAGATGCAGTTGCGGCGCGCGCTGAAGGAGAAGCTGACGCGGGGCCATGTGGAACTGACCCTGAATCTGGAACGAGCGCAGAAGGCCGAGGCGGGGTACGATCACGCACTCGTTGCCGCTTATGTCGAGGCGTTTCGCGCAGCGGCTGCGGAGCATGGGCTGAAGGACGAGCCGGATCTGAATTCAGTGTTCCGCCTGCCGGGTGTGCTGACGATGGAGGCGCGGAGCAGCGACGAGGACATGCAGGGGCTGGAAGACGCCGTGCTGCGGGAGATGGATGGCCTGGTGGCTGCGCTGAATGGAATGCGTGCACAGGAGGGCAAGGTTCTGGCGGATGAGCTTCGCGGGTGCATGCAGCGGCTGCGCGGCCTGGTGGACGAGGCAGCACTCCTTCGGGAGAAAGTGCAGCAGGCGTATTACGAGCGGTTGAGCCAGCGCATGAAGACGATGCTCGATGGCGGGTTTGATCAGGACCGGATTTTGCAGGAAGCGGCGTTAATCGCCGAGCGCAGCGATGTGGAGGAGGAGGTTGCGCGACTGCGAACGCATATCGACCACTTCACCGGATTGCTCGATCAGGGCGGAGAGGCCGGCAAAAAGCTGGACTTCCTGCTGCAGGAGATGAACCGCGAGGCAAATACTTTACTGTCCAAGACCAGCGGGGTGGCGGGTAAGGGAACGCGCATCACCGAAGCGGGGCTGGGCATGAAGTCAGAAATTGAAAAGGCGAGGGAGCAGGTGCAAAACCTCGAATAGCGTGTACGTGTAGCAGATAAGCGGTTAGCAAAAGAAAGACTGGAGACAGAGGAAGAATTTGGCGGGAATCCTTTTCATTATTTCGGCGCCGTCCGGGTCGGGTAAATCGACAATTGTGAATCAGCTACGGTCTCTTGTGTCGGGGCTGGAGTTCTCCGTTTCGTGGACGACACGCGGGCCACGTGGCTCGGAGCAGGATTCGCGCGAGTACCACTTTACGACGCGCGAACACTTCGAGGAGATGATCCGGAACGATGAGTTCCTGGAATACGCCGAGGTGTTCGGGAACTACTATGGAACGGCGCGGATGACCCTGGCTGAGGCGTTTTCGAAGGGCAAGGACCTGCTGCTGGATATCGACGTTCAGGGAGCAGCGCAGGTTCGGAGAAAGATGCCGGATGCGGTTTCGATCTTCCTGATGCCGCCGACGCCGCAGGTGCTGGCAACCCGGCTCAGGAACCGAAGTCGGGCCGAGGGGATTGCTCAGGACGAAGTGATCAGGACCCGGTTGGCGAAGGCAAAACAGGAGATTGAGAATTACCGGGAATACGGATATATTCTCGTCAACGATATCCTCGATCAGGCTGTGGAAGAGATGACCGCGATTGTGACTGCGGAGCGCTTTCGCCGGAATGGATTTCGGCCGAATCGCTCAGCGGACGCGCAGCGACTGATCGAGATGTCGGAGAGCTGCCGGCTCACCAATTCCATCGCGAAGATCCGGCCAGTGCTCCGGGCTTTCGGTGTTCCGGAATCGGAGATCGAGTAAGGGCCGCGAAGTTTGTGGAGGTAGCAGGATGGCAATCGAACGCGAGTACGACAGCAATTTCCGGTATGTTTTGGTGGCAGCGCGGCGCGCCCGCCAGTTGCAGAACGGCGCAGAGCCGCTGATCCAGAGCCGCTCGCGTAAAGCTTGCCGCGTGGCGCAGGAGGAGATTGCAGCCGGCAAGGTGGCCTACGTGAAGAAAGAGGATGTGCCGGTGGTGCGACCCGAGGTCGAGGCGCCGGATATTCCGAAATTCGCGTCGTAGCGAGGAACGGAGCGCCTGCTCCGTTGTGGGATTCCGTGGCGCGGGAGCGTTAACATCACCTTATGAAGGTCACGGTCGGCGTTTCCGGCGGCATTGCTGCGTATAAGTCCGCAGAACTGGTGCGCGCGCTGCAGAAGCATGCGCTGGACGTTCACGCGGTGATGACTCACGCGGCCCAGCAATTTGTGCAGCCGCTGACCTTTGCGGCTCTTACCGGACACAAAGTGATTACCGGGATGTGGGGTTCGCCGGGCGAGCCCGCGGGAGACGTTTCGTCCATCGAGCACATGGATGCTGCGCAGACGACCGATGCGCTGGTGGTATGTCCGGCGACGGCGGATATCCTGGCGAAATTCGCGCATGGCATTGCGGACGACTTCCTGAGCACGCTGTATCTGGCGACGACGGCTCCGGTGATCGTGGCTCCTGCGATGAACGTCAACATGTGGCAGCATCCGGCGACGCAGACGAACCTTGAGACTCTGGCGAACCGCAATGTGCGGATCGTCTCGCCGGAGAGCGGATATCTTGCCTGTGGGATGACGGGTGCCGGTCGGCTGGCGGAGATCGACAGGATTGTCGAGGCCGTCCTGAGCGTGCTGCATCATCGTAATGATCTGGCCGGGGAGACGGTGATCGTGACTGCGGGCGGAACACGAGAAGCCCTGGACCCGGTGCGCTTCCTTGGCAATCGCTCGAGCGGGAAGATGGGCTATGCCATTGCGGAAGCGGCGCAGAAGCGCGGGGCGCGGGTGATTCTGGTGACCGCTCCAACGTCGCTGCGGCCTCCGGCTGATTGCGAGGTGGTGCCGGTGACCACCACCGAAGAGATGCGGCAGGCAGTGATAACGCGGCTGGATCAGGCGACGATCGTCATCAAGTCTGCCGCAGTGGCGGATTATCGGCCCAGGGTGCAGGCGGACCAGAAGCTGCGGCGAGGCGGTGCGCTGACGATGGAGTTCGAACCCACAGGCGACATCCTGCGGGAAGTAGTGGAGCGGCGGCGCCCGGGCATGCTGGTGATCGGCTTCGCCGCGGAGACGGAAGACGCGCTGGCGCATGGACGCGAAAAGCTTATGCGCAAAGGCGCGGACGCGATTGTGCTGAATGATGTTTCGCGGGAGGGCGTGGGGTTTGACTCGGACCGCAATGCCGTGACATTCCTGACGCGGGATCGCTCGATCGAACTGCCGGAGATGGCGAAGCGCGACCTGGCGGATCATCTGCTCGATGAGATTCTGGCGCTGCGGCGGCCGCGGCATCTGCTGGCGGAGGCCGACACTGGTTTGTCCATCGAGCCGGGAGACTGAGATTGGCGCCCCGGCTCTCTGTTGAAGCTGAAGAGGCAGTGCGCGCGCGCATCGCATATTTTCGCGATCTGGGCGTCTTCGACTTCTATCGCCGGGATTGCGCGCCGGCGAATGATTACGCGTCCAGCAAATCGCTTCCTGTTGCCGAGGCCAGTGCGACTTCAACAGAAGAGACGATAACCGCCGGCGAGGCGGAGAGTTTGGAGAGTCCATCGATGCCGAAGGCCGCTGTTCTGCCTGTGATCGACACGCCCGCGCAACCGGTTGCGCCCGAAAACAAGGCTGCGGCGCTGGCGGCCATCCAGGAGGACCTGGGAGAGTGTACGCGGTGCGCGCTGCACGCAGGGCGCAACAAGCTGGTCTTCGGCGACGGCGATCCAAATGCGCGGCTGATGTTTGTGGGTGAAGGGCCGGGAGCGGATGAGGACGCGCAAGGGCTTCCATTTGTGGGACGCGCCGGGCAGTTGTTGAACAATATGATCACGGCGATGGGGCTGCGGCGCGATCAGGTGTACATCGCGAACATCGTGAAGTGCCGGCCTCCGCAGAACCGGGTGCCCGAACCGGAGGAGGCGTACACCTGCGCGCCATTCTTGTTCCGGCAGATCGATGTGATTCGCCCCGAGGTGATTGTGGCGCTGGGCTCGACGGCAGCAACGTATCTGCTGGGCGGCAAGAGTCCGCTGAGCGCGTTGCGCGGCCGCGTGCACGAAGCGCGCGGGTCAAAGCTGATCGTGACGTACCACCCGGCGTATCTGCTGCGCGACCCGCGGCAGAAGAAGGAAGCCTGGGCGGACCTGCAGATCGCCATGTCGGAACTGGGGCTGAAAAAGCCGGATAAGCCGGTCAGCTAGTCCGTTCGGTTC
>DATEPN010000330.1:0-3124 GCA_035273225.1 Acidobacteriaceae bacterium
GGCCATTGTTGTCGTTTGCGTCACCGCCGCCGCCTGGGCCGTGATGCGGCTGAAGCCCGCGATTCCGACGGTGGACGCCAGCACCATCTGGCCCGACACGGTGAAGCGCGGCGATTTTACGGTGAATGTCCGCGGTTTGGGGACGCTGGTGCCGCGCGAGGAGAGTATCCGGCTGATCCCCGCGCAGACCGACGCCACCGTTGTGTCGATCAAAGTACTGCCAGGAACCAAGGTGCAGCCGGACACGGTGCTGCTGGATATGGCCGATCCGCAACTGCAGCAGCAGATGGTGAGCGCGAAGGCGGCGTTGGACGGAGCCCTCTCGGACTACAAGAGCCTGCAGGCGCAGTTGCAGTCCACCATCATGGACAAGAAGTCCGCGGCGGCTGCGGTGAATTCGCAATACAGCCAGGCGCAGCTGCAGGCGCAGATCGATGAGCAGCGCTACAAGCTGGGCGAGATCAGCGGTCTGCAGTACCAGCAGTCGAAGAACAACGCCGAACAGCTCACCGAACAGCACAAGATCGCGGTGGAACAGCTGGACGTGAACCAAAAGAACATCGAGGTGCAGCTGGCGTCCGCGCAGACGAAGATCGATTCAGCGAAGGCACTGCTGGCCTTATATCAGCGCGAGGAAAACGATCTGCAAGTCAAAGCGGGGATCGCCGGCGTGCTCAGTTCCCTGCCCACTCCGCCGGGGCCAGTGCAGGTGGGCCAACACGTGACGGCCGGCACCTCGGTCGCCGAGGTGATCGATCCCTCGCAGCTGAAAGCCGCGCTGCAGATCGCCGAGACGCAGGCGCACGATATTCAGCTGGGTCAGCCCGCGGAAGTAGACACACATAACGGCATCGTGAAGGGGCATGTTTCCAGAATTGATCCCTCCGTATTGAACGGAACGCGCACGGTTGACGTAACACTCGATGGGCCGCTGCCGCAGGGGGCTGTTCCGCAGTTGAGTGTGGACGGCACGATCGATCTGCAGCATCTGCACGATGTTCTGTATGTGGGGCGGCCGGCGTTTGGGAATCCGAACAGCACGATCAGCCTGTTCCGGATGGATCCGGATGGCAAGACCGCGACGCGGGTGCAGGTGAAGGTAGGCGGCGCGTCGGTGACGGAGATTCAGATTCTGGACGGGCTGAAAGAAGGGGACCGGGTGATCTTGTCGGATATGTCGCGGTACGATGCCAACGACAAGGTCCGGCTGGAGTAGGTGGACGCTAACCAATTTCAGGAGCAGGAGAGCACGATGGAAAACAATCAGGCGCTGATTGAGATTGAAGGCCTCACCAAGGTCTTCTACACCGACGAGATTGAAACACACGCGCTGTCCGGCGTCCACATGAAGATCGATAAGGGCGAGTACGTCGCTATCTCCGGGCCGTCAGGCTGCGGAAAGTCGACGCTGCTCTCTATCATCGGCCTGCTCGATACGCCGACGGGCGGCAGCTACATGCTGAACAACCATGCGGTGGAGAACCTGAACTTCTCCCAGCGTTCGCGCATCCGCAACCAGGAGATCGGGTTCATCTTCCAGAGCTTTAACCTCATCGGCGACCTGACGGTGTACGAAAACGTCGAACTGCCGCTGACGTATCGCTCGGGGATGTCCAGCGCCGAGCGCAAGCGCCGCGTGCAGGAATCGCTGGAGCGCGTCAGCATGGCGCACCGTATCCGGCACTATCCTTCGCAGCTCTCCGGCGGTCAGCAACAGCGTGTCGCTGTGGCGCGTGCACTGGCGGGCTCCCCTTCGATACTGCTGGCGGACGAGCCGACCGGAAACCTCGACTCGCGCAACGCCGAAGCCGTGATGGAGTTGCTGCAGAATCTGCATCGCGAGGGCGCGACCATCTGCATGGTGACGCACGATCCCCGGTTTGCGCGCCATGCCGATCGCCAGATTCACCTCTTCGACGGCAAGGTGGTCGCTGAGGGCGAGGCGGCCGAGCAGGTTCTGGAAGTCAAGTAGTCAGAGGTCAGGAATCAGCACGCGCGACGAGCGGGTTCTGGCCGCTAACGGCTGACGTGTGCCAGCGATTGGGGATGGAAGTCATGATCCAGCTGAAGAATGTCGAACGCAGTTACAAGACGGGCGCGGGACAGACGTGGGTGCTGCGCCGGGTGAATCTGGAAATCCAGCAAGGCGAGTTCCTCACGATCATGGGGCCTTCCGGCGCGGGAAAGTCATCGCTGCTGAATGTGCTGGCGCTGCTGGACGACCAGTGGATCGGCGAGTACTGGTTCAAGGACCAGCCGGTGCACACGATGAACCGCAAACAACGCGCCGAGCTGGCGAAGCGCAACGTCGGGATGGTCTTCCAGAGTTATCACCTGCTGGACGATCTGACAGTGCAGGAGAACATCGACCTGCCGCTTTCTTATAAGGACATGCCGCGCACACAACGGCAGGGATTGGTAGCCGATACGCTGGACCGCTTCAACATCGTCGGCAAGAAGGACCTCTTCCCTTCCCAACTTTCCGGCGGACAACAACAACTGGTGGGCGTGGCGCGCGCCGTGATTCACAAGCCGGCGCTGCTGCTGGCCGATGAGCCTACGGGCAATCTGCATTCGAGTCAGGCAAAGGAGATCATGGAGCTGTTTCGCGAGCTGAATCAGCAGGGCACGACGATCGTGCAGGTAACCCACTCCGAGACAAACGCTGCGTACGGCTCGCGGGTGATTGAACTGCGCGACGGGTGGATGGTCGCCGATACGGCGAATCCGAATCTTGGCGTGGAGGTCACCGCATCGTGACCTCGACTCCATGGCATCAGCGGACGTTGGCGCTCACGATTTGTGCACTGCTGATCAGCCCCGCTGGATTCGCGCAGAATCAGACACAGACTCCTCCCCCCCCTCCCCCGGAGACCGCTCCGGCCGCTCCTCCGGCAAATCAGCAGCCAACGCCGGAAGCGCCGGCACCGCCTGCGGCGAACCAGCAACCCTCCCCGAACCTGGCACAGCAGATTCAGCAGGAACAGCAGCAGCCGATCGCGCCGCCACAGCCGTTCTACGTGGCGCTGCCGCATTCTCACAATCCGCTGGCGCCATACCGGCCGAGCACGGCGCCACCGCTCAATCTGCACAACTCGCCGCGGCTCCAGAACCTGATCCGCGA
>DATEPN010000331.1:0-2545 GCA_035273225.1 Acidobacteriaceae bacterium
ATGTCCGAAGGGGTCCACAACACCGGCCGTGCGGTCCCCGTAGAACTGATCGGCAAGCGGACGTACCACGTTGCCTCCGGCGGAAGTGGCCTGTTGCGTGGTCGCGTCCACGTCCGGCAAATAGACGAAGAGCGTAACGGGCGAGCCGCCTAAACGGTCCGGCCCGAATTGCCTCCTGCTGAGATCCTCGTCCGCCAGCATGATTCTTGAGTCGCCGATTTGCATTTCGGCATGAGCAACGCCGCCATCGGGCCGCGGCATCCGCATCACTTCCTTGGCGTTAAAAGCACGTGTGTAGTAGTCGAGCGCCTCGTTCGCGCGGCCGCCAGGGATGATGAGATAAGGCGTAACGGAGTGATATCCGTCAGGAATGGGCTTGATTCCCTTAGGCATGGGACCTCCTGTCCTCGCTCGTGTGCAGTCAGGTTACGCCCGCTCCTCGAGCCGTGGAGTGGTCCCGCAACAAAAAGCGGTGAATTTCAGTGGAACGTCAAATGCGTGTGCATGCGGTTACACGGCAGCTACGCGGCGCGAAAGCTCTCGCCCCGCACCTCGCCCACCACCGCTTCATCCGGATAGCACCACACCCACGCTTCTCCGCGCTCGACCGAGCGCATCAGCGGGTGCTGTGTCGCGTGATAATGCTTCGTCGCGTGCTTGTTCTTTGACGAGTCGCAGCAGCCGACGTGACCGCACTCCATGCACATCCGCAGATGCACCCAGCGGTCGCCGGTCTTCACGCAGTCCTCACAAACGTGCGTCTTCGTCGTCGTCAACTTGATCGTGTCCGTGTGCGCGCACCCCATGTCGTTGCTCTCCTCTGCAGTTCAGCGCTCCAGCGCCGCCCGATCCCAGTGTGCCAAATCCGCGGCCGCTTCGTAGGTGCTCTGGCAAAAATCCAGCAGCGCCGCGCGCGGACTGGCGCTCGTGCGCGCGTCCTCGTACATCAGCACAAATTCGCCCAGCCCATCATCCCAGCGCGCCTGCCCGGGCCGCACCTTTGCCTCGCGGAACTTCTCCGGCGCAGGCGCTGCATAGGAATAGAACGCCGGGTCGGCGATCGCTCCGCCGCCGGGCCACCATCCCACGCTGCTCACCTCGTGGGAGTATGCCTCGCGCGTGATCGCGTCGGCGCCAGGCCGCTCCGGCGCGCGCCGGCCGGAGAAGCGCGTCACCGCCAGATCGAAGCTCCCCCAGAAAAAATGCACCGGGCTCACCTTGCCGATATACCGCGCGCGAAACTCCTCGAAGACGGCGTTCACCGACAGCAGAATCCGCCAGAAGCGTTCGACGGGCTCCGGGTCGTATGCCGCGTGCTGCCGATCCTGTTCGAACCGGATCGGCTCCGGCACTTCAACCGGCATGCTCCAGATGCGCACCTCGATCCCCGTGCTCTGCAGCATCGCCATGCACTCGGAGTAAAACGCCGCGACGGACTTCGGCTCCAGCGCCAGGCTCTTCTCCGTCCCATCGCTCACTTCGAGCACCAGCCTGTGCGCGACGAAATCGAAGCGCATCTCGAAGGCACGCGCGCCATAGGGAATCCGCGAGGTCGTCAGCCCGCGCGGCGTGACATACAGCGGCACATTCCACCAGTGATTGACGGGCGGTGTCAGCGTCATCCGGATCTTGCCGACAATCTGCGTCCACATGTGCAGCGTCGCACACGTATCGCGCCACGACGCCAGCGGCAGCGGCGGCCAGCACTCCGGCCGATCCACCGCACCGAGGAGGACGTTGCTCTTCGCCACACTCATCCCGCGATTATCCTCCACCTCAGCGTCGAACGTTAAGCGTGCCGGAAAGCAAGGCTGTCTCCTAACCGCTAATCGCTATCCGCTGCCTCCCCCCTGCTATCATCAACAGTTTGCCGACAGGAGCTCTCAGCATGTTCCGGAACGCATTCGTTGCCGCCATTCTCGCCTCCGCATCGCTTCTCCCCGCACAATCCGCCGCGCACGGCATCGCCGTCTCGGACATGGACCGCACGATCAAGCCCGGCGACAATTTCTACCTCTACGCCAACGGCGACTAGATCGCGCACGCCACCATTCCGCCGGATCGCGCCGGCATCGGCGTCTTCAACACGCTCAGCGACCGCAGCAACAAGCAGCTCGCCGACATCATTGAGGAACTGTCAAAGTCCAGTCCGGCCGCCGGCTCCAACGAGCGCAAAATCGCCGACCTCTACAACGCCTTCATGGACGAGAAGGCCATCGACGCGCTCGGCGCCAAACCGCTCGAGCCGCATCTGGCCGCGATCGCCGCGATCAAAGACAAGCACGACCTCGCCGCCGCGCTCGGCAAATCGCTGCGCGCCGATGTCGACCTGCTCAACAACGCGGTCTTCACCACGCCGAATCTCCTGGGCCTGTGGGTCGCGCCCGGCTTCAGCGACTCCGAGCATTACGTGCCCTACCTGCTGCAGGGCGGTCTCGTCATGCCGAGCAAGAGCTACTACCTCGACGACAGCCCGCACATGCAGGAGGTCCGCGCCAAATACCGCACGCACGTTGCGGCCATGCTGAAGTTCGCAGCCCTCGAT
>DATEPN010000332.1:0-6021 GCA_035273225.1 Acidobacteriaceae bacterium
AGCGTGACGACCGCGGTGATGGCGAATCCCGGCGAGTGCCGCAGCCGGCGCGCTGCGATTTTCAGGTCGTTGCCCAGATCACGCATGGAGAACCTCGCTTGCAGGCAGATGTGTCAGGAAAAGAGAGCACCGGGCCTGCCAAACGCCTGTTGCCGTCAACCGCTACACAATCCGGCGGTTAGGATACCCCACCGGTTATCGCGCAACACGGTTCTCTGTCCGGTTCTGTGGCATGCGTCCATTCCCGGACACGCCAATTTGTTGGAGGGGTTTTGCCTGCACTGTGTGCGCTATCCCTATACCCTGTTTTCAATGATCCGGCGTACGCTCCTGGCACTTGCGCTCCTCTTGCTGATGAATCCGGCTGGCGCTGCGCCCCGACGCCAGGACACGGGATTCCTCAATCGGAGCGTTGAGGTGAGCGGCAGCCTGCACCGCTACATGGTGTATGTGCCGGAGAACTGGAATCGCGCGCAGAGCTGGCCGGTGATCCTCTTTCTGCACGGCAGCGGAGAGCGCGGGGCGGAAGGCATGGACGAGATCCAGATCGGACTGCCGCAGGCGATTCGGCTGCATCCGGAGCGCTGGCCGTTTGTCGTCGTGATGCCGCAGGTGCCCTTCAGCCATCACCACTGGACCGATCCCGACATGATGGAGGTGGCGATCGCCGCGCTCGATGCCGAGGTGAAGGAGTTCCACGGCGATCGCGACCGCACGTATCTCACGGGCATTTCGCTTGGTGGGTATGGAGTCTGGGAGATTGCCAGGGCATACCCGCACCGCTTTGCGGCGCTTGTTCCGGTCTGCGGGGGCGTCTTCTGGTCGTACAAGCCCGACCGGTGGCACGAGGTGAATGCGCTGCCGGCAGAGTATGCCCGCGTTGTCGGCCGCACGCCGGTGTGGATGTTTCATGGCGCCGAAGATCCGGTAGTGAGCCCGCGTCAGTCGGAGCTGATGTTCCAGGCGCTGAAGGCCGCCGGCGGCGACGTGCGCTTCTGGGAGTACGCCGGCGTGAAGCATCAGGCGTGGGAACGCGCCTATGCGGAGCCGCAACTGCCGCGCTGGATGCTGGCGCAGCGGCTCAGCACGATCCCGAAGCTGTCGGCGATCGCCGAACAGGTGCTGGTGCCGATCCATCCGGTTCCAGCGATTGTCGATGCGGCGATCTACAACACGTATGCCGGCGAATATGACGACCGCGGCGTGCCGATTGCGACGGTCTTCCGCCAGGCAGACAAGCTGATGCTCCGGAACCAGATTGGGGAAACGACGGAGTTGCTTCCGGAGAACCACACGACGTTTTTCTATCCGACGGGCGGAACGCGGCGGCTCACGTTCGAGCGGGACCAGGAGGGACGCATCACCGGGATCCGCTTTCGGGACGATCGCCACGAAGAGTTCTGGGAAAGACGGCGTTAGCTTCTGCTCAAACGTTTAAGTTGATAATCTTCTTTGCATTGCGCCGGGGCTCATCTATAGTGGGGCGCACTACCTGCAATGGATCGATCCGGTTCCCCTCGTCCTCTGCTCACGGTTCTGGGCGTGGTGTTGCTGCTCGCTGTTCTCGGGCTCCAGCTCGTCGATGGCTCGCGCCGCAACTCCATCACCTGGGACGAAGGCCATCATCTTTACGCCGGGTACGAGACGCTGGAGCACAGCGACTTCGGTCTGAATCCGGAAGTGCCGCCGCTGGTGAAGAACGTGGCCGCGGCGCCGCTGCTGGCGATGCGTCTGATCGAACCGCAGCAGCAGGGGCGCTCGTTCAAGGACGAAGCTTTCTTCGGCGGCCGCGATTTCGTCTTCCAGAACGACGCCGATACGGTGCTGTTTCGGGCGCGCATGGCGGCGTCGCTGTTCACCTTCGCGCTGGCGTTGCTGATCTTCGCTGCGGCGCGGCAGATGTTCTCGACCACGGCGGCGTTCATCGCTCTGGGTTTCTTCGTTTTCGATCCCAACGTGCTCGCGCACGGAGCGCTGGTCACCACCGACATCGGCAGCGCGTGCACGCTGTTTGCCGTGATTTACGCGTTCTACCGCTGGCGGCTGGCGCCCTCGTGGAAGCGCCTGGTGCTGGCCGGGCTGGCCTGCGGTCTGTGCCTGGTGACGAAGTTTACCGGCGTGCTGATCGTGCCGATGATCGCCGTGCTCGCCTGGTGCGAGTGGGCCTTCCCCAATTACCTCGCAGCGTACGGATCACTGAACTGGCAGCGGCGTCGGGACATTCGCCGACAGATGCTCATCGGTTTGCCGGTGATCGGCGGCATGGCCTACGCGGTGCTCTGGGCGTTTTACCAGTTCCGGTATGCGGCGCGCCCCGAGGGGCTCACGCTCAATCCTGCGTTCGCCGCTTACGTTCCGCGGCTGAACAGCCACTTCTCGGCGCAGACCATCCAGCTGCTGGGGACACTGCAGCTCTTTCCCGAATCCTGGCTGTACGGTCTGGCGGACACGAAGATCACCGCAGACTCGTACACCAGCTACTTCTGCGGCCACGTCTATCCGCACGGCAATTTCCTCTATTTCCCGGTGGCGTTTCTGATCAAGTCGACGCTGCCGTTTCTGGTTCTGCTGGTGCTCGCCATTCCGCTCATCGTGATTGGATGGGTGCATGCGCGGCGCGAGGTGCTGTACCTGACGTTTCCGCCGCTGCTCTATTTCCTGGTTGCATGCACATCGAACATGAACATCGGCGCGCGGCACCTGCTGCCCATGTATCCGTTCCTGTACGTTCTGGCTGCGGGGGCGTTCTGCGCGCTGCTGCACAGCAACCGGCAATGGCTGTGGGTGCCGCTGCTTCTGGTGGGATGGCAGGCCGCGGACGCCTTCAGCATGTATCCGGCATACATGGCCTTCGGCAATTCGCTGTGGGGCGGCCCATCGCAGGTGCACCTGTACCTGAGCGACGCCAATGTGGACTGGGGTCAGCAGCTCAATGATGTGCGCGCGTACCTGGCGAGCCGCGGGTTGCGGGATACCAGCTGGAGCGACGAGAGCAGCGGCTCCGGCGTGCTCGACATGCTGCCCAGCGGACAGCCACCGGCGGCGCCCTCCGCGCCTCGAGCCAAATCATGCTGGTTCGTCTACTTTCCGGATGGCGTGGTCGATCCGCCCGACTATGGGGTGCCGTGCCATCGTCTGCCAACGGCCGATACGCTGTGGTGGATGCATGAGACCAGCGATGTCCCGGCGGAGATCGACGGGCCCGTGCTGATCAGCGACAGCGACCTGGCGGGGATCGAGTTTGGCGAAGGCCCGCTGAATCCTTACGAGCAGTTCCAGCGCATCCAGCCGACGGCCGTGATCGACCACGGCGTGTACGTCTTCGATGGACACTTTTCCATCCCTCTGGCGGCGGGGCTGAACGCTGCGGAGGAGGCGAATAACCTGCTCAAGGGGAATCGTCCGAAGGAGGCGCTGGTCAGAGCGCAGCATGGCGTCGCACTGGCTCCGACGCTGGTGAACACGCAGGTCGCGCTCGGCGACGCCTATGCTGCCGAGCACCGCCCGGGCGATGCACGCCTTTGCTACGAGCGCGCGCTGAAGCTGGCGCAGACGGTGGAGCCGGAGCTGCAGACCTCCTGGATCCCGGCGTTGCGGGCGAAGCTGCAGCCGGAGTAGCCGCCTTCGGTGTCCATTGCTGAACACCGAAGCGGAGATTTGGACACAGATCCCCACAGGGGCAGCGGCAAGTGGCTGATTCCAGGCAGCCTCACCGGAAGGGTCCACGGCCACCGGCGTGCATATTCCTTATTTCCGGGTCACGAAATCCTGCCAGAGGAACTGCTATGCCCAACCAGCCGTATCTGTCCCAGGGGGACCGTGCCATGCGCCGCTTTGTCCTGTTCGTGCTGGCGTTTTGCGCCATCGTCGGCCTCGGAGCGCTTGCGCCCCGCCAGCCGTTCTGCAGCCGCTTTGCCCGCAGCATGCATGTCGTCCGCAGCGTGCGCGCCGCGCAGGTGCCTTCGAACTGGAGCACCGGCGAGTGCCAGGAGAATCACCACAACTGGGGCCAGGCGCACGTCTGCCAGATGCGCCGCACCAATTTCGCCCTGCCCGGCGGCCGCCTTAGCGTCGAGACGGAGAACGGCGGCATCCAGGTCACGGGCGAGGACCGGTCCGACGTGGCGCTTGAAGCGCGCGTTCAGGCCTGGGGACCGTCGGATTCCGACGCGAAGAATCTCCTGAACCAGGTCGTGATCGAGACGGCGAACGGCGAGGTCCGGGACCATGCCCCGAAGCGCCAGTTCAGCCGCGAAGGATATGCGGTGGAGTACCACCTCCGCGTGCCGCGTCACCTGGCGGCCGACCTGCACACCGTCAACGGCGGCGTCGACCTGAGCCAGATTGAGGGTGCGATCCGCTTTGCGACGACGAATGGCGGCGTCAGTCTGAGCCGCGTTGAGGGCGACGTGCAGGGACACACCACGAATGGCGGGCTGGACATCGCTCTCGCCGGCGATACCTGGCATGGCGAGGGCTTGCGCGCTGAGACCATGAATGGCGGCGTCGACATGCGGATCCCGTCCGGCTACTCGGCGCACCTCGAGACGGGAACGGTGAACGGCGGCATCTCGGTCGACTTCCCCATTACGGTCCAGGGTGAGATTAAGAATCACCTCGCGACGGACATCGGCCACGGCGGACCGACGGTGCACGTTCAAACGGTCAACGGCGGGGTGAGCATCACCCGCGGCGGACCGGATTCGGGCACCGGTGAGTAATACAGCCGTAGTCGATAGCCTGTCAGCGAAAAAATCTTTGGCGCCGCGCGGACGTTCTGCTGAGGCGGGACTGAAGTTTCGTCCGCGCTTTCCGCAGGCATCGGCTCTCCTGTTGAAGTTGTGGGTAAGGCTTCCGCTGTGGGATACACGGACTTGCGGGAGCCGCGTCTTCTCTGGCTGAAACCGCACTTTCCACGCAGGCTGGCTGCTTTCCACACGGCCAGAATCGGCCGCTGTTGAAACCGTGGGGATCGTGTGACGGGAACGGCGGCTTTCCTCCCGCTTTCCTTGTTTTGCTTTTTCAGCCGCCCCGGTTTTCTAAAACTCGCACCCGCCGCGGATCCGCCTCAGTTGCGGTTTCCCTCTCGCTTTCCACTTTTCCGACGAGAACGGCTACGACTACGGTAAAGAAGTATTCCAATAAGACCGTAATAACCGTCGCCGTCCCTGGCCCTTGCCGCTCGATCCCAATCCGGAACCGAAAAACGTCCGCCGGCCCGCTAGCCACACAGCCGACGCGTTTTCCAGAGAGCGTCGGGAAGCCTTTTATTACTAGAATGGAGGCGATCCACTATTCGCTTGCGAGGGGTTGCGCGGCGTGGTGTACAGTGGGTCCAATTGCAACCCGGGGGAGCCAACATGCCGGCTGGAGTGGAACAGGAAAAGGCCGCAGGCGCGGCGATGGAGATTGGCGTCAGCCGTCAGGATCTGCTGCGGGAGCTGACGGCCACGCAGAGCGTTGTCGAGCGCAAGACGACCATTCCCATCCTGTCCAACTTCCTGCTCGAGGCGGAGGACGACCGCATCACCATCACCGCCACGGATCTGGATCAGAGCATCCGCACCTCCTGCGCGGCGAAGGTGAAGAAGGCCGGAACCTGCACCATCCCCGCCCGCAAGCTGTACGACTACATCAAGCTGCTGGGCGACGGCGACATCTCGATCAAGCTGCTCGAGAACCATTGGGTGCAGATCCGCGCCGGCCGCTCGAACACGAAGATGGTCGGCATGGCCCGCGCGAACTTTCCGCAGGTGCCGGAGTTTCCCCAGGGCGGCGTGACGAAGATCCCCGTCGGCTCGCTCCGGACGCTGATCGCACGCACGATCTTCGCCATCTCGAACGAAGAATCGCGCTATACGCTGAACGGGGCGCTGCTGATCCTGAAGGCCGAGTCGCTGGCCATGGTTGCGACGGACGGGCATCGGCTGGCGCACATCGAGAAGACGGCGGAGAGCTTCCCCGCGATCACCGGTGAAAAGAAGACGCTGATCCCGCGCAAGGCCCTGCAGGAGCTGCAGT